>NZ_JBFAPE010000024.1:0-98503 GCF_040675615.1 Streptomyces sp. NPDC049585
CGGACCCTGGAAGAGGTCCCCGAGCTCTACGAATCCGCCGTCCGCGAAGCGGTGGCCGCCTTCGGCCGCGGCGAGTGCTTCGTCGAGCGCTACCTGGATCGCCCCCGCCATGTGGAAACGCAGTGTCTGGCGGACAAGCACGGCAACGTCGTGGTGGTCTCCACCCGTGACTGCTCCCTGCAGCGCCGCCACCAGAAACTGGTGGAGGAGGCTCCGGCGCCGTTCCTGTCCGAGGAGCAGAACGCCGAGCTCTACCGCGCCTCCAAGGCCATCCTGCGCGAGGCCGGCTACGAAGGCGCCGGCACGTGCGAGTTCCTGGTCGGGCAGGACGGCACGATCTCCTTCCTGGAGGTCAACACCCGCCTGCAGGTCGAACACCCCGTCACCGAGGAAGTCACCGGCCTGGACCTGGTGCGGGAGATGTTCCGCATCGCCGACGGCGAGGCCCTGGGCTACGACGACCCGCCGCTGCGCGGGCACTCCTTCGAGTTCCGTATCAACGGCGAGGACCCGGGCCGCGGCTTCCTGCCCGCCCCCGGCACCGTCACCCGCTTCGAACCCCCCACCGGCCCCGGCATCCGCCTCGATGCGGGGGTGGAGTCCGGCTCCGTGATCGGCCCGGCCTGGGACTCCCTGCTCGCCAAGCTGATCGTCACCGGCGCCACCCGCCGGCAGGCCCTGGAGCGGGCACGGCGGGCTCTGGCGGAGTTCACGGTCGAGGGCATGGCCACCGCCATCCCCTTCCACCGCGCCGTCGTCGCCGACCCCGCCTTCACCGACGACCCCTTCCACGTCCACACCCGCTGGATCGAAACCGAATTCGACAACCAGATCCCCCCGTATGCAGGAACAGCCGGCACGGGGGACGAGGACGGTGAAGGCGGTCGGGAGACCGTCGTGGTCGAGGTCGGCGGCAAGCGCCTGGAAGTCTCCCTGCCCGCCTCCCTGGGCATGACCCTCGCCCGCACCGCCGCCGCCGGCGGCGCCAAGCCCAAACGCCGCGCCGCGAAGAAGTCCGGCTCCGCCCTGACCGGCGACACCCTCGCCTCCCCCATGCAAGGCACCATCGTCAAGGTCGCCGTCGAGGACGGTCAGGTCGTCCAGGAGGGTGATCTGGTGGTGGTTCTGGAGGCGATGAAGATGGAGCAGCCGATCACCGCCCATCGGGCCGGTACGGTCAAGGACCTGGCTGCCGAGGTCGGTGCCTCGATCGCGTCGGGCGCTGCGATCTGCGAGATCAAGGACTGATCCTCTGTATTTCCTATGAGCGTGCTGTGTGTTCGACGAACGGATGTGCAGTTTGCGTAGATAAGTGCGCTCTTCGGGTGAACTTTCCGGGCATATGTGTGGCGCGCCGCGCTTTGCGGCATGCACTGGACATATGCTGGCACGCCGTTTTGGCGGCCCTGGGCATCGGAACCGACGCGACTGGGAGGCCGTCATGGCGACGCTGTGCAGACCGGCCATTGCCGTTCCCGAACACGTGATCACCCGGGAACAGACGCTGGAGCTCGCACGGACGCTCCACGCCGACCATCCTCAGCTGGGGCTCGCCCTCCGGCTGATCGGCAACACCGGCGTGCAGAAACGACACCTCGTACAGCCGATCGAAGACACGCTCAAGCACCCGGGCTTCACCGTGCGCAACGCCCGGTACGAGCGCGAGGCCAAGGCCCGGGTGCCCGACGTGGTGAACAGGGCGCTGGACCACGCGGAGCTCACTCCCCGAGACATCGATTTGATCGTGTATGTGTCGTGTACAGGCTTCATGATGCCGTCGCTGACGGCATGGATGATCAATACGATGGGCTTCCGCCACGAGACCCGGCAACTTCCCATCGCCCAGCTGGGCTGTGCCGCGGGCGGCGCCGCCATCAACCGGGCGCACGACTTCTGCCAGGCCTACCCGCGGTCCAATGTGCTGATCGTGGCGTGCGAGTTCTGTTCGCTGCTCTACCAGCCCACGGACCTGGGCGTGGGCAACCTGCTCTCCAACGGCCTCTTCGGCGACGCCCTGGCGGCCGCCGTGATGCGCGGGGAGGGCGGTACGGGCGTACGGATCGAGCGCAACGGCTCGCACCTGGTGCCGGACACCGAGGAGTGGATCTCCTACGCGGTGCGGGACACCGGCTTCCACTTCCTGCTGGACAAGCGGGTGCCGGGCACGATGGCGATGCTGGCGCCGGCCATGCGCGACATGGCCGAACCCCACCAGTGGGACGTCTCCGAGCTCGACTTCTACATCGTCCACGCGGGCGGCCCGCGCATCCTCGACGACCTCGGCCATTACCTGGGGCTGCCGCTGGAGACCTTCCGCTACAGCCGGGAGACGCTCATCGAGCGCGGCAACATCGCCAGTGCCGTCATCTTCGACGCCCTGGAGCGGCTCTTCGTGGACGGCGGGGCCCACGACGGGGCCCGCGGCATCATCGCCGGCTTCGGCCCGGGCATCACCGCGGAGATCGCGCTGGGCACCTGGACGGAGAAGGGCGTCGGCGACGACTCGGCGGAGCGGGCGTCGGCCGTCGCACGGGCGTGAGGAGGCCCACGGGGGACCGGCCGGCCCCGGGAGGCGAGGAAGGGGGGCCCGGGGCCGGCACGCGGGCGCAGGAGGCCGTTGCCGGCCCCCCGCGCCCCGCACGCCTTACAGGTCGAACTCGGCGGGGTTGATGCCCAGCGCGAAGCACGCCTCGCGGACGACGGCCTGCTCGTCCTTGTCGAAGTTGCCGTCGGCGCCGCCGATCACGATGCCTATCTGGATCACCGCGCGCGCCTCGGTCGGCTTCTTGTGCACCTTGCCGATGACCTGCATGACGCTGACCTTGCCGAAGTCGAAATCGGTCGTCAGCTTCTGGCAGTAGTCGTTGAAACGGGCCTGCAGGTCGTCGGCGGGGAAGTTGCGCAGGACGTCGTTGGTGGCGATCAGCGAGGCGACGCGCTGCCGCTCCGAGGCGTCGATCGAGCCGTCGGCGGCCGCCACCAGCGCGCACATCGCCATGCTCGCGTCACGGAATGCGCCGCTCTTGAGCTCGTTCTTCTTCGCCAGCAGCTGGCCCTGCATCGTCGTGGCCGAGTCCTTGAACCGGTCCCAGAGCGCCATGTGCGTCAGTCTCCTTGTGCGAATAGGGGTGCACAGGGAGAACCGTCGCGGACGTTAAAGAAGTTCCCAAGGACGGGAAAGGGCAGGAAAAGCGTCGCTATCCGGCCAAGCTATCCGGCCAGCGGGTCCAGGTGCATCGGCCGCACCTTCCCCTCGATCAGCGCGCCCAGCCCCATCACCGCACACACGTCCGGCTTGTCCGCGATGCGCACCACCATGCCCGTGGCCTGCTCGATCATCATGTCCAGCCCCGGCAGCATCGCGCTGCCGCCCGCAAGCATCACCCCGCGCTCGGCGAGGTCGGCCACCAGGTCCGGCGGGCACTCCCGCAGCACCCGGCCGATCGCGTCGATCACCGCCGTCAGCGGGGTGTGCACCGCCTCCCGGACGTGAGCGGTGTTGACCAGCACCGTACGGGACAGGCCCGTGGCCACGTCCCGGCCGCGCACCTCCGCCTCCGTGCCCATCCGCGCCGGATCGAACAACGCCAGATGCAGCGGGTGCAGCCCCTGCGACGGCAGCATCAGCTCGTGCTCGCTGCGCAGGTGCTGGATCACCGCGTAGTCGATGGCGTCCCCGCCGACCTGCACCTTCTCCGCCGCCACGATGGAGCCCAGCGACAACACCGCGATCTGCGTGGAGGCGGCCCCACACATCACGATCATCGTCGCCTCGGGCTGCTCCACCGGCAGCCCGCAGCCCACGGCCGCGGCGATCAGCGCGTCCACCAGCTCCACCCGCCGCGCCCCCAGCGCCGTGAGCACCTCCACGGCCGCCCGCTGCGCGATCGGCTCCGCGTCGTGCGGCAGGCACACCGCGGCCCGCAGCATCGGCTTGCGGCGCCAGGCGCGGCGGATCTTGTCGTTGACCAGAAAACGCAGCATGCGCTGCGCCATGTCGATGTCCACGACCGTGCCGCCGGAGATGGGCCGCACCACCCGGATGTGCCCCGGCGTCCGCCCGGCCATCCCGCCGGCCAGCGTGCCCACCGCGATCAGGGACCCGGTGCGGCAATTGATCGCGGCGAGACTCGGCTCGTCCACGACCAGGCCGCTGTCCCTGAGATAGACGCGGGTCCTGGACGCTCCGAGGTCGACGGCCACGGTGCAGCGCGTGAGCTGCTCGAGACTGAGGGTCATCAGATCTGGTCCTGCCCTGCTCGACGCCAATGATCCAAAGCCATCGTGCAAGGCGCCGCGCCGCACTGCCCGCGGAAAGGGTCCGGCTGTGTGAAGGCCGGTCGTGTGAACCGGACGGAGAAGGGCACCCCCGTGGCCCGCCTCCGCCCCGGCTCACGCAGGCGAGTCTGGCAGGGGGGTCTGACAACGGCCTAAGCTCGAAGGTATGACCGACCCGAGCACCTGGCGGGTCGCCGAGGGCAGGCCCTGCACCCACCTCGGCGAGGTCCGCGACGTCAAACCGCGCACCCCGGAGGGGTGCGAGGAGTGCCTGCGCATCGGCAGCACGTGGGTCCACCTGCGCGAGTGCCTGGTGTGCGGCCACATCGGCTGCTGCGACAGCTCCCCCCACCAGCACGCGAGCGCCCACGCGCACACGACCCCCGGCCACGATGTGGCCCGCTCGGCGGAACCGGGCGAATCCTGGGCCTGGTGCTACGCGGACGCGACGCTGCTCCTGCCGCCCGGCGCGTCCGGCGCTTGAGGGCGCCGCGCGGGGCGCGGTCCGGGGTGCGCGGGCGCGGCCGCAGGCGAGCGCGCTACCAGCTGGACTTCCGCACCCCCGGCAGCAGTCCCGCGTGCGCCGCCGCCCGCAGGTTGATCCGCGACAGCCCGAACGCGCCCACGTACCCCCGCGGCCGCCCGTCCACGGCGTCCCGCTGCCGCACCCGCGTCGCGCTCGCGTCCCGCGGCTGCCGCTGCAGCTCCCGCTGGGCGTCCGCCCGTGCGTCGGGCGTCGTCCTCGGGTCGCGGATCACCGCCTTGAGCAGGGCCCGCCGCGCCGCGTACCGCGCGACGACCAGCTTCCGCGCCTCGTTCTTCGCGATCTTGCTCTTCTTCGCCATCAGACCTTCCCTCCCCGCGCGCGGATGCGCGCCACTGCCGCCTCGATGCCGATGGCATCGACGGTCTTGATCCCCTTCGTGCTGAGCGTGAGCCGTACGGAGCGTCCTTCGCTCGGCAACCAGTAGCGCTTGCGCTGCACGTTGGGGTCGAAGCGGCGGCTGGTGCGCCGGTGGGAGTGGGAGACGGTGTTGCCGAACCCCGGCCTGCGGCCGGTCAGCTGGCAGTGGGCGGACATCCGCAGCACCTCCAAATGAAAATGGAAACCATTTCTGTATAGTAGCCCCCATGGCCCGCACCAATGAACTGCGCCCCGTCATCAAGCTCAGGTCCACCGCAGGCACCGGCTACACCTACGTCACCCGCAAGAACCGCCGTAACGACCCGAATCGACTCGAACTGCGGAAGTACGACCCCGTCGTCGGCCGCCACGTCGTCTTCCGAGAGGAGCGCTGACCCATGAAGCCCGGCATCCACCCCCCGTACGGGCCCGTCGTCTTCCGGGACCGGGCGGCCGACTTCGCCTTCCTCACCCGCTCCACCGCGACCAGCGACAAGACCATCGAGTGGGAGGACGGCAACACCTACCCCGTCATCGACGTCGAGATCTCCTCGGCGAGCCACCCCTTCTACACGGGCACCGCCCGCGTCCTGGACACGGCCGGCCGCGTGGAACGCTTCGAACGCCGCTACGGCAAGCGCCCGGCGGACGGGGCCCGTTGATGGACGCGCTCCCCGCCGCCCTGCCCGTCGTCCTCGTCGGCGGCCTGCACGCCGACGCGCGCCGTACCGTCGTCCAGCGGCTGCTGGAGACCGTTCCCCGCAGCGTCGCCCTGCACCACGACCTGTCGACGGCCGCCGCCACCGGCACGGTCCGCCGTACGGTCCGGGACCGCAGGGGCCTGCTCGGCGAGAGCGAGGTGCCCCTCGTCAACGACTGCGCCTGCTGCGCCCTGCGCGAGGACCTGGTCCCGGAGCTGGGCCGCCTCGCCGGCAGCGGCGACGCCCGCCTGGCCGTCGTCGAGTTGTGGGATTCCGTCGAACCCAAGGCGATGGCCGAGGTGGTGGCGGCCCACGCCGCCCCGGAGGCGGTGCTCACGGGCCTGTTCACGGCCGTCGACCCCGCCCTTGTGCTGCCCACGCTCGCCAATGGCGACGACCTCGCCGAGGCGGGCCTGGCGGCGGCGCCGACCGACCTGCGGACGGTCGGCGACACCTTTGCCCGGCAGCTGGAGTACGTCTGCGTACTGGCCCTGGCCGAGGGCGAGGAGCCGGCCGGCGACGGCGACCGGGCGCTGCTGCGTCAGCTCGCCCCCGCGGCGCGATGTGTTCCGGTCGATTCCATCGACCTGGCCGCGTGCGCATTCGAGGGTTTCGACGTCGCGGCGGCGGCCGCCCGCAGTCACCCGGCGTGCGCGCTGCTGCCGCAGGAGGCCGACGAGGCGGGCGTGGGCACCCTCGTCTGGCGCCGGAACAGGCCGTTCCACCCGGGCCGGCTCTACGCCGCCCTGGAGGACCTGACCTGCTGTGCCGCCCGCAGCCGCGGGCGGTTCTGGCTGGCCGACCGGCCCGACACGCTGCTGGCATGGGACGCGGCCGGCGGCGCCCTGTGCGTCGAGAGTGCGGGCCCCTTCCTGGCCGCCCTGCCGGACGCCGCCTGGGACCTCGTACCGGCCGAGCGCCGCGTGGCCGCAGCCCTCGACTGGGATCCGGAGCACGGTGACCGCGGCCAGTACTTGACGTTCACCTCGCCCGAGCTGGACCGCGAAGGGGTGACCGCCCTTTTGGAGTCGTGCGTGCTCACGGACGCCGAGTACGCGGCGGGCCCGGACGGCTGGCGCCGCCTGTCCCCCGCATTCGACGAGCTCCTCGACCCCGTCTCCTGAACCCTCGTCCCCCGACAGCCTTCGACCGAAAGGGCCGACCGTGTCGCGCCGCATCCCTCCCCGGCCACGCCGGAATCCCCTCGACGCCGCCGGAATCACCCACGTCGACTACAAGGACACCGATCTTCTGCGGAAGTTCCTCTCGGACCGCGGGAAGATTCGCAGCCGCCGGGTGACCCGGGTGAGCGTCCAGCAGCAGCGGCAGCTGACGCGGGCGATCAAGAATGCCCGCGAGATGGCCCTGCTGCCTCATTCCGGAAGCCGGTCCCCTTCCGGAGCCGGATCACTCGGAGGTTCGGCTTCCGCGAAGAAGTCGTGAAGTAGTGGGAGGAACACCGTCAGTGCACGTGCATCGGCTCATGCAGAGGCACATGAACGGAGCTATGATCCGGAGGAGTTGACGTCCTCGAATCGTTGTTCTGGATGCGAGGGCGGACCCAGCAACGATCCGGGAGTCTCCAGTGGCCCAGGCGTACAACGGAATGGCCGCCTCGGACATCCAAGATGTCGTGTGGCGAAAGAGCCGCTACTCCAACTCCCAGGGCTCGTGCGTGGAGTTCGCCAAGTTGCCGGGTGGCGGGGTTGCCGTGCGCAACTCCCGCCACCCGGACGGTCCGGCGCTCGTGTACACACCCGCCGAGATCGAAGCCATGGTGCTCGGCATCAAGGACGGCGAATTCGACTACCTGCTGCGCGACTAACCCCGTGATCTAGTCGCGCCCGCGCGGCAGCCGGAACAGAGCCCAGACGACCTTGCCGTGGGTCGCTCCGGCGAGCGGGTGCCAGCCCCACGCATCGCTGAACGACTCCACGAGGAACAGCCCGCGTCCGCATTCGGCACCGGCGTCGGCCTCGCCCTCGGCCGGCCCCGGTCCCGTCTCGCTCGGATCGCGCACCGCGCACACCAGCCGTGACGTCCACCGCATCAGATGCAGCCGCACCAGGGGTTCGGTCCCCCCGACCCACCCCAGGCCGGCCATCTCCGCCATTCCTTCGAACCGGGCCATCCGGTCCGCCGGCAGGGCGTAGCGCATCGAATTGGTCACCAGCTCGGACACGACGAGAGCCACCTCGTCGAAGAGCGTCCCCAGCTCCCACTGGTCGAGCGTGGCCCGCGTGAACTGCCGGGCGCTGCCGACCGCTTCGAAACAGGGCGGGAGCGTACAGGAGGCCGAGGTGGAGTCGGTGGATGAGTCGATCGGAGGAAGCCCTCGCCATAAGGGTGAGAGCACAGTCGATCCTTCGGTACCCATCCGAGGCACTCCTGGCAATCGAGGACGTGACGTGCACGTGTGCGAGCTCCATGGTTGCCAATGCGTCCGGCGGATGCAAGGGCAGATGCACGTGCACGGGGCGGATTTGGGGGCGCACAGGGGGTTCGGTGCCAATTCTCCCTACGCCCCCCGTCGTAGAGCTCCTGCCCGTGGCCGGTCTGCGTAACCGCACCTGCACGCAACGGAGCCCGGAGATGGCAGACTTCGGCGCCGGGGGCTGCGGGGGTCGCCCCGGAAAGGCCGTAGACCGCGACCGGGAGCGGGGCCGGGCAGGACCGGCGGCCGTCCCGGCGAGAGGAAGGGTCCCAGAGATGGCCACGAGCGAGTCGAGCGGTTCCGTGGTGCGACGCATCCTGCTGGGCTCCCAGCTGAGGCGGCTGCGCGAGGCGCGCGGCATCACGCGCGAGGCGGCCGGCTACTCCATCAGGGCGTCCGAGTCGAAGATCAGCCGCATGGAGCTGGGCCGGGTGAGCTTCAAGGCACGGGACGTGGAGGACCTGCTCACGCTGTACGGGGTCGGTGACCCCGCCGAGCGCGAGGCGCTGCTGGGCCTGGCCCGGGAGGCCAACGTCGCCGGCTGGTGGCACAGCTACAGCGACGTGCTGCCGGGGTGGTTCCAGACGTACGTGGGCCTGGAGGGTGCGGCCTCCGAGATATCGATCTACGAGGTGCAGTTCGTGCACGGCCTGCTGCAGACGGAGGGCTACGCCCACGCCGTCGTCGTGCGCGGCCAGCCGGGCGCGGACGCCGCCGAGACCGAGCGGCGCGTCTCGCTGCGCATGGAGCGCCAGAAGCTGCTGTTCTCGGAGCGGGCGCCGCGCTTCCACGCCGTCCTCGACGAGGCGGCACTGCACCGTCCGTACGGTGACGAAACGGTCATGCGCAATCAGCTGCAGCACCTCATCGACATCTCCGAGCAGCCCAACGTGACCCTGCAGGTGATGCCTTTCGCCCACGGCGGGCACGCGGGGGAGAGCGGTGCTTTCACGCTGCTGCGCTTCCCCGAGTCCGACCTGGTCGACCTCGTCTACCTGGAGCAGCTGACCAGCGCGCTCTACCTGGACAAGGCCGAGGACGTCGCCCAGTACGCGCGCGTGATGGAGCGCCTGCACGCCGACAGCCTGTCCCCGGAGAGGACGCGCGACCACATCTCCGCTCTGCTGCAACGCCTGTGACGTGACTGACACGCGCGTACGATGACGTCCGGTCAGAGGAACGAATGTCGGCACAACGTCGGTACGCACAGCGGTACACACGTCGGCATGAACGTCGGTACGCACAGGTACGCACAGGTACGGCAGAGCCTCGCAGACGGGATGGCGCATGTCCTACGGATCCAGCTTCGACGCGTTAGCGGCCCAGTACATAGACGGCGAGTGGCGGGCCGGCACCGGCTCGTGGGACATCGTCGACTTCAACCCGTACGACGGTGAGAAGCTCGCCTCCATCACCGTGGCGAGCGTCGCGGAGGTGGACCTTGCCTACCGGGCCGCCGAGCGCGCCCAGCCGGCCTGGGCCGCCACCAATGCGTACAAGCGCCGCCTGGTCTTCGAGCGCGCCCTGCGCCTGATCGACGACCACGAGAAGGAGCTGGCCGCCGCCATCACCGCCGAGTGCGGCGGCACGGCCACGAAGGCGGCCTTCGAGCTGCACCTGGCGCGCGAGTTCCTGCGGGAGGCGATCCAGCTGGCCCTGCGGCCCGAGGGCCGCATCCTGCCCGCGCCGGACGACACCAAGGAGAACCGCCTCTACCGGATCCCGGTCGGCGTCGTCGGGGTGATCAGCCCCTTCAACTTCCCCTTCCTGCTGTCCTTGAAGTCGGTCGCGCCCGCGCTCGCGCTCGGCAACGCGGTCGTCCTCAAGCCGCACCAGAACACCCCGGTGTGCGGCGGCACCCTGGTCGCCCGGCTGCTGGAGGACGCCGGCCTGCCCGGGGGCGTCCTCAACGTCGTCGTCACCGACATCGCCGAGATCGGTGATGCCCTCATCGAGCACCCGGTGCCCAAGGTCATCTCCTTCACCGGCTCCGACAAGGTCGGCCGGCACGTCGCCACCGTCGCCGCGTCCCACTTCAAGCGCACCATCCTGGAGCTCGGCGGCAACAGCGCGCTGATCGTCCTCGACGACGCGGACGTCGACTACGCGGTCGACGCCGCCGTCTTCAGTCGCTTCATCCACCAGGGCCAGGTGTGCATGGCCGCCAACCGCATCCTCGTCGACCGGACGGTGGAGGAGGAGTTCACGCGGAAGTTCGTCGCCAAGGTGCGCACCCTGAAAGTCGGCGACCCGTGCGACCCCGCTACGCACATCGGCCCGCTCATCAACTCGGGACAGGCGGAGGCGATCACCAGCCTGGTGGAGCAGTCGGTCGCGGACGGTGCCACGGCCCTGCTGCGCGGGGTGACGGACGGCAACCTCGTCGCCCCGACCGTTCTGACCGGGCTGCCGCCCGATTCGCCCGTCCACGGGCAGGAGATCTTCGGCCCGGTCGCGGTGATCGTCCCCTTCGACGGCGAGGAGGAGGCCGTACGCATCGCCAACGCCACCCCGTACGGGCTGAGCGGGGCCGTCCACACGGGCGACGTGGAGCGGGGCGTGCGCGTGGCCATGCGCATCGAGACCGGCATGGTGCACGTGAACGACGCGACCGTGCACGACGAGCCGATCGTGCCGTTCGGCGGCGAGAAGCACTCGGGGGTGGGGCGGCTGAACGGGGAGTCGATGGTGGAGGCGTTCACCACGACGAAGTGGGTCTCGATCCAGCACGGCCGCAGCAGATTCCCCTTCTGATTTCCGCTCCGGTTCCTGCTCCGGTTCCCGCTGCGAGACATGCCGGGCGTGCGGGCCGCATATAGGACCGCCTCCGACCTACATCCGCCCTACTGTTGATCTGTCAGCACGCAACAGCCGCGGTGGACGAAAGGCGACGTCACCCATGCCCACGCATGTGATCGAGAAGGACCCGGCCGACGAGCGCAGCACCCTGCTCGCCTTCCTCGACGCCCAGCGCGGCGGTCTCCGCCGCGCCGTCCTGGGCCTCACGGAGGAGCAGGCGGCCACGAGGCCCAGCGCCAGCGAGCTGTCGCTGTCCGGGCTCCTCAAGCACGTGGTCGAGACCGAGCAGTCCTGGGTGCGCCGCGCCGAGGGCCTGCCGCCGGCCGTCGCCCGCGACGAATCGAACTGGGGAGAGTCCTTCCGCCTCCTCGAGGGCGAGTCGGTCACGGGGCTGCTGGCCCACTGGGCCGCCGTCGCGGCAGAGACCGAGCGCTACGTGTACTCGGTGCAGAGCCTGGAGGAAACGTTCGCTCTGCCGGAGGCCCCCTGGTTCCCGCCGGGCGAGCGGGTCTCCGTGCGCTGGGTGGTGCTGCACCTGATCGAGGAGATCGCCCGGCACGCGGGCCATGCGGACATCATCCGCGAGTCGCTCGACGGGAAGACCGCCTTCGAACTGGTGGCGGTCGAGGCGGAGGGCCGGGGCACAACCGCCTAGGCTTGACCGGGTCAGAACCCGAGCGGCACGAGAAGCGGCCGCGCGAAGCGGTACGAGAGCGGTACGAGAGATGTCGGCGATCCGGCTGCTGGTCCTGGGCTCGGTGCGGCAGCACGGCCGCGCCCACGGCTACCAGGTGCGTGGCGACCTGGAGATGTGGGGCGCCCAGGAGTGGTCCAACGCCAAGCCCGGCTCGATCTACCACGCCCTGAAGACCATGGCCAAGCAGGGCCTGCTCGTCGCCCACGACACGGCCCCCAGCGAGGCCGGCGGCCCGCCCCGTACGGAGTACGAGCTGACGGCGGCGGGCGAGGCGGAGTACTTCTCCCTCCTGCGCACCGCCCTGGCCTCCCACGACCAGCGGGTCGACGTGCTGACCGCCTGCGTCGGCTTCCTGGTCGACCTGCCGCGCGCCGAGGCCGTCGCCCTGCTGCGGCAGCGCGTGGCGGCCCTGGAGGCGTGGCGGGAGGACATCCGGCGCCGCTGGACACCGGGGGAGGGCGAGGACTGGGGGCACATCGCCGAGATCGGCGTCCTGTGGGAGGACATCGCCGCCGGCGGCGCCCGCTGGGCGCGCGGCCTGATCGAGCGGCTGGAGGCGGGGGCGTACGTGATGGCGGACGAGGGCGACCCGTGGGACGGCATCGCGCGCTGAGCACGCGCCCCGGAGGTGTGCGCCGAGCCCGCACCCGGGCGTCGCGCGCTGATCGCGCGCCGCGGCATCGTGCGCTGAGCACGCGCCCCGGGGCGCGCACGGCGGCGCCTGGCCGGTTGCGTTCGCACGTACTGACAGTGCCGCGCAACCGATTGAGGGGCCGACGCCCCTTCCCTACGCTCCCCGCGTGAGGATTCCCACCGAACCCATCGGCAGCATCCCTCGACCCCCTGAGCTGCTCGAAGCCATGGCAGCCCACGATTCCGGCAAGATCGACGACGCCGATCTCGCCGCCGCCCGGGACCGCGCGGTCCGTGACACGATCCGGCGCCTGGAGGAGCTCGGCTCCGCGGTGGTCACCGACGGCGAACAGTCCAAGCCGAGCTTCGCGACCTACCCCCTGGCGGGGCTGCCCAGCCTGTCGCCCGACGGCGTGGTCATCCCCTTCGCGGACGGCCACACCCGGCAGCTCCCCGCCCTGACCTCCGGTCCCTTCCACTACGGCGTGCGGGCCGACACCTACCTGCGGGCGGCGCAGGCCCACGCGACCGTACCCGTGAAGCAGGCGGTGATCGCCCCCTCGGCGCTCAGCCTGCTCTACCCGCCGAGCGGCATCGACGGCTACCCGAGGGAGGCCTTCCTCGACGACCTGGCGAACGAGGCCGAGGCGGACATCCGCACATGCCTCGACGCCGGCGCCCACGCGGTCCAGCTCGACTTCACCGAGGCCCGACTGTCCCTGAAGCTCGACCCCTCGGGCGGCGTCCTGGACTCCTTCATCGACCTGAACAACCGCGTCCTGGAGCGCTTCTCGGACGCCGAACGCGCCAGGATCGGCGTCCACACCTGTCCCGGCGGCGACCAGGACTCCACCCACAGCCTGGACGTCGACTACGCGGCCCTCGTACCCAAGCTCCTCCGGCTGAAGGCCGGGGCCTTCTCCGTCCAGCTGGCGAGTGAACCGGATCCGGACAAAGTGCTGAGCGTCCTGGCCGACCATCTGCCGGACGGCGTACGGCTGTTCGTCGGCGTGACCGACCCTGTCGACCCGCGCGTCGAGACCCCCGAAGAGGTCCGCGACCGCGTCCTCGCGGCCGCGCGCCACATCCCGGCCGACCGCCTGGGCACCTGCGACGACTGCGGCTTCTCCCCGTTCGCGGACGACACCTCGACGTCCCGGGAGACCGCCTTCGCCAAGATCCGCGCCCGGATCGAGGGCACGGCACTGGCGGAACGCGAACTGGGACTGGGCTGAATCCGGTCACAACGCCTGCCGGCCGGGGGCCCGGGGTCCCCGGCCGGCAGGATTCGCGCCCCTTTACGGGCGCCGCGGACACACCTGGGGCGTGCCCGGCGGATCATGCAGCGCCCCGTAGGGGCGCGGGGCAGTATCGATCTGCGGCTGGCGCCGCGTGGGCCCGATCGGCCACCGGCGGCCCGCAGTCGACGAGCCACCCCGGGGCCACCCCGGGGCCCGGGCGAAGCACGGCACTCTCCCTGCGGGCGCAGGGCGGCTTGTCGCGCAGTTGCCCGCGCCCCTTGCAGGGCGGCGCCGTGGACACGCCCTAATGCCGGCTAATGCCGGAACGCGTCCTTGGCGTGCTCAGCGGCCTGCTTGGCGTCCGCCTTGCTCTGCTCGGCCTTTCCGCGCGCCCGCTTGGCGTCGTTGCCCGTGAGCGATCCGGCTGCCTCCTTGGCCTTGCCCTTGGCCTTGTCGGCCAGGTTCTGCGCCTTCTTCTCGGCACTCATACGATGCCTCCAGGATTCGCGTCGGCGTCGTTGACTCCGGTTCGTCTTCCTCCCCGGAGCCACGGCAAACCCTAGGAACGGATGGTGCGCGAGCCGAAGGCCGCGAATGTCGCCCCGACGGGTATCGACGAGCCGACGGCGTGGTCCATGGCGTGAAGTACGCCACGAACCGGCGAGGTGATCAGGAATTCGCCCTGGGTCGTGGACACCCGCAACAGCGGTTCACCATGGGCCACGGGTTCTCCCGGCACCTTGTACCGAAGGACCACGGTGACTGCCTGACCGTGCCGCTGCCCCTGCCCCTGACCGTTCCCGTTCCGGCCGGGGAGCGCCGGCATGAAGAGCGTGTCACGGCCCGCGACAATGCCGAAATGCGCCGGCACGGCCGCAAGGGGCGGGGGAGGCGGAGCAGGCGGCGGAGGGACGCGCTGCGTGGTCAGGTACTTCGTCTTCGCGACCTGCTCGGCGATGAACGTCGTGACGTCGGCGGGCCACACGCCGGCACCACCGGCCTGCGCGGCGCAGTGGTCCAGGACGTGGGACAGGGCCGGCCGGTCGCCCGGGTCCTTGCCCAGAGCGGCACGGATCAGCGGGGCGATCCCCGCCGGCACGCCCGAGAGGTCCGGTTCGTCGTGGACGACGCGGTACGCCACGGCCGCCGCCGGCCCCACCCCGAAGGGGCTGTGCCCGCTGGCCGCGTACACCAGCACACCGGCGAGGCAGAAGACGTCGCTCGCCGGTGTCGCCTCCCGCCCCAGCATCTGTTCCGGCGACATGAAGGCCGCGGTGCCGATGACGCCCGATTGCGTCAGGTGGGAGGTGGCATCCAGTGCCCGGGCGATACCGAAGTCGATCACGCGGGGCCCGTCGTCGGCGAGGACGACGTTGCCGGGCTTGAGGTCGCGGTGCACCACCCCGCAGGCGTGTACGGCCCCGAGCCCCTCGGCCAGCCCCGCACCCAGCGCCGCCACGGCAGCCGCCGGCATCGGGCCGCACCGCTCGACCGCCTCCTGCAGGGAGGGGCCGGGGATGTAGGACGTCACCAGCCAGGGCGGATCGGCGTCGGTGTCCGCTTCCACGACCTGCGCCGTGTAGAAACCGTTGACCCGGCGGGCCGCCGCGACTTCCTGGGCGAACCGGCGGCGGAACACCGCGTTCTCGGCGAGCTCCGCCCGCACCAGCTTCACCGCGACCGCCCGCCCCCCGCGCGAGCGCCCCAGGAACACCCGGCCCATCCCCCCACTGCCCAAACGCGCGAGCAGACGGTACGGCCCGACCTCCCGTGGATCAGCGGGCAGCAAAGGCCTCATCAGGTCGCGCCCCCGTCGTCGTGGCGGATGATGGCAACAACTCACCGGTGTGAGAAGAAGTATGGCGTGCAACCGAGCGCGGCAGGAGAGGTGAAGGCGCAATGCCCGACAAGTCCCGCGACGACGATCGCAACGATCAGGACGCAGATCCGGTCAATGATCAGGACGAAGCATTCCTCGGCCGCCTCACGGAACGCCTGTCCGCGCTGCCGGCCGTGGAGGCCGTCACGCTGGGCGGCTCGCGCGCACAGGGCACGCACACGCCCGACAGCGACTGGGACACCGCCGTCTACTACCGCGGCGCCTTCGACCCTGCCGACCTGCGCGCCCTCGGCTGGCCGGGGGAGGTGTCCGGGATCGGCGACTGGGGCGGCGGGGTGTTCAATGGCGGCGCGTGGCTGACCGTCGAAGGGCGCCGGGTGGACGTCCACTACCGCGACCTCGACGTCGTCGAGCACGAACTCGCCGAGGCGGAGAAGGGCCGCTTCCACTGGGAGCCGCTGATGTTCCACCTGGCCGGCATCCCCAGCTATCTCGTCGTCGCCGAGCTCGCGATCAACCGCGTCCTGCACGGTACGCTTCCGCGCCCGCCGTACCCGCAGGCCCTGCGCGAGTCCGCCCCCGCCTTCTGGCGCGGCAACGCGCACCTCACTCTCGCGTACGCCCGCGCGAACCACGCCCCCCATGGCAGGCTCACCGAGGTGGCGGGAGCCCTCTCCACCGCCGCCCTGCAGACCGCGCACGCGGTGCTGGCGGCGCGCGGGGAGTGGGTCACCAACGAGAAGACCCTTCTCGGGCGGGCCGGCCTGCGCGACGTCGACGGTGTCCTCGCGGGCCTGAAGCCCGACCCCGACACCCTGCGGACGGCGATCGAGGAGGCGGAGGCCTTCTTCGCCGCGACGGGCTCCTAGTCTGTAGCCACCGTTGCGGAAGGGAGGCCGGGCCGGGATGCAGGGCCACAACACGCGCAGTACGGTGGCGAATTCACAGGCCGCAGTGATCGCGCAGGGCCACACGGTGAACGTGTACGGCCCCCTGCCCGACGGCCCCCCGGCCCCGCGCGATCCCTGGGTGGAACTGGCAGCGGAGTCGAACGTCTGGCGCCACGTCCCGCCCGACCGCGGCGCCGAGCCGTTACGGCAACTGGTGGTGGACGTGGTGACGGCACTGACCGGCCTGCGGGACGGGACGGACGTCCCGGACGACCCATGGGTACGGGACGAGGGCGTCGTGTACCGGTTCGCGGAGTGCGTGGAGTACCTGCTGGCCGGTGACGGGGAGCTCGACTTCCACCCGGCGGAGGCGGCACTCCTCATCCTGACCCCGTTCCTCTACCGAACGCACTATCTGCAACTGACGGCGGCGATGCGCGACGCAGCCGGCCCGTCGTTCACGGCGTTCGCGGAGAGCCACGACTTCCTCATGGGCCGGGCCAGACAGAGCTCCGACGAGGACGCACGACCCCTCACCAGCTGGCTCTTCCACCGCTGGTTGGTACAGGGAGAGGAGTTCGCGGGCCCGCAGCAGGTCCGCCGGCTCCTGGACGACATCGGCGACCCGGCCGATGCGATGGGCGAGATCCTGGACGTACGCCGTGTCTGCCGCCTCCTGCACGGACTGCGGCGCGGCGCGGACGTGTGCAACCGCGAGTTCCTCGACACCCTGCCCGCCGACGACGCCGTCCGCGTCCGCCGCGGCGGCCCGCAGCGCATCCGCGACCAGCGCCTGGTGCTCCTGCTGGCCCTCGCCTACGGCATGAGCCGCGACGTCACCGCGCTCCCGCAGATCGTGGTGGAACACGTGGGCATTCCCGACCCCGTCGACCTGGACCAACTCCACCGCACCCTCTCCCGCTCCGGCTGGGGCGGCTCCCGCGACCTGCCGGTACTCCGCGCGGAGTGCCGCCACGCGGCGGTGATCGAGGGCCTGCGCGAGTACGTGACGCGCACGGACGAGCTCCTGGCGGCGGTACGCCGCACGGCCCACGAACGCGTCACCCACCCCTTCCCCACCCTCCCCGCCCGCCTCTCCTCCGACGAGGTCAGCCCGGCCGACGACGTCGTCAAGGGCTGGGCGGGCTTCCGCCTCGACGAACGCCGCGTCCGTGACCTCCTCCTGGGCGTCCAGCTCTACAAGGACCGCGACCTGGCGATTCGCGAGCTGTATCAGAACGCCCTGGACGCCTGCCGTTACCGACGAGCCCGGACCGAATACCTGGATCGGACGAGAACGGCGACGTACGCGTACGAGGGCCGCATCACCTTCGACCAGGCCACGGACGAGGACGGCCGCGAATACGTCGAATGCCATGACAACGGCATCGGCATGGGCGAATCCGAACTCCGCGGGGTCTTCTGCAAGGCGGGCTCGCGCTTCGTCGACCAGCTGGACTTCAAGCTGGAGCGAGCGGATTGGGGTCGGGTCGAGCCACCGGTGGCGTTCTACCCGAACAGCCGCTTCGGCATCGGCGTACTGAGCTACTTCATGCTGGCCGATGAGATGCGGGTGCGGACGTGCCGCATGGACGCGAAGGGGGAACTGGGGCCGGTGCTGGAGGTCCGGGTCTTCGGGCCTGGGCACCTGTTCCGGATCGTGGAGGTGAAGGCGCGGGGGGAGGAGGCGGACGCGGGGACGCGGGTGCGGCTGTATTTGCGGGAGGGAGAGCGGGGGCCGGGCTGGTCGTGCGTGGACGTGCTGGAACGGCTCCTGGGAATTGCGGAGTTCCCGACGGAGGTCCGGCACGGGGGCCGTACGACCGATTGGGAACGGGGCGTGTTCCGGCCCCGGGAAGGCCCGAAGGGCGAGGCCCTCGGGATCAACGCGCACGGCTCCGTGGTCGCTTGGGCCGACCCGCCGGCCGGGGCCCAGGTGATCTGGTGCGAGGAAGGCGGGGCCCTTCTCGTCGACGGCCTGGTCGTCCAGCCGACGGTGCGGCGTGGCGTGCTGGCGACACGGGACAGCCGGCCCAGGGGATTCGTCGTCAACCTTTTCGGTCCACTGGCTCCGAACCGGCTCTCGGCGGACAGGGCGAACGTCCTGGACGACGTCTCCGCCACACTGCAGGAGATCCTCGGCAGCGCCGTCCACGACTTGGTGCGCGTCGATGCGCCACTGCCCAGTTACGAGTGGATCGTTCAAGTGGCGAGCGCCAATGGGGCGCTTGGGGATCTGATAACGGTTGCGGCGGTGAGCGCCGGCCGGACGTTCCACCTCGATGGGCTGACGTTCTCGATGGAGCACCAAGGGTGCTTCCCTGCCGACCTGTCGATTGTCGCCGAGACGCTCATGGACCGGGACCCACGGTTCTGGGTATCCGGCTACCCACCTGACGACATCGTGCTGTGGCGGCTGTTGGCTCACCGGGCCGAAGCCGTCCTGGAAGAGCTCACGGCGGTCTGCCCGGAGCTCGCAGAGGTCGGCGAGGTACGACTGGCGTTGCCGTCCGACATGGAAATGCTGGCCGCCGAGACCGATGGGCATTTTCTGTGGTCTTGGCGCCCCCGCGACATCCTCGGAACCGACATGGTGCGGATCTCCGAGGCAACCGGCGCATCGCCCGAGGAGGTCCTGGAGCGGGTACTCGATTTCCGGAGCCACGAACGGACGCCTGAGATGGTCGCCGCTGTGGCTTCCGGCGGCGGTCCGGCCCTCATGGTCTTGTTCGACCGCGCGGGAAACCGTGTCGGGCCAGGATATGAGGTAACGGTCGCGCGTCTGATGGATGTGGCGAGAAGGTTTCGAGTGAGCGCGGAGGAGGTTGTCGAGGCATGGCGCTGTATGGGTGCACACGTTCCGGACGACATTCTGACGCTGCACAACGAGGCCGTTGATCACCCCCTGTTCTCTCGCGAGACCGTGGAGCGCATGGGCTACTTGCCCGATACCGGCCCGATCGCACCCGGGCAGATTGCAGCTGCTTCCCTGGCCCTGGGCCTCGGCGTTCCCGAAGTCTGCGATCGGTTCCGACGCTACGGGTTT
The DNA here is from genome assembly GCF_040675615.1 of Streptomyces sp. NPDC049585. NCBI lineage: Bacteria > Bacillati > Actinomycetota > Actinomycetes > Kitasatosporales > Streptomycetaceae > Streptomyces > Streptomyces sp. NPDC049585. The sequence goes on from NZ_JBFAPE010000024.1 coordinate 19,464, forward strand.
CGGATTGATCCGGGCTGTCTGCCCGATCGGCCCGACGAGGATCTGCTGCGGTTTCTCAGCGAGGGCCTGGAGGTCGGGCCGCCGTGGCTGGACCGTTCGGAAGAGGTGCCGCCCGGACATGTGATTGCTGTGGCCGGCGACCTGGGCATGGAGCTCCCGGTCGTCTGCGAACGGCTGGCTGGGCTGGGATTCAAGATTCCGTCCCGCTTCCCTGCGGATGTTCGCCGCGACGACTTGGAGCTGCTCTACGACATCGTGAACAGCGACGATCCATTCCTGCGCCCTGGCAGGCCCATCCGTTATGCACATTTGTTCCAGGCGGGTCCGACCGGGGTGCGAGCCGCCATTGAACGGCTGGAGGTGTACGGGTTCGACATCCCCCTGTCCATTCCGCGTCGGCTGACGATCCTGGACCGGGTCCTGCTCTTCAACGAGGACTTCTGGGACGACCTGAACACCGAGGACACCATGCCCTTCGCCCGCGTCCTGCTGATGTCGCGTGTCGTTGCGACCGCTCCTGAGGAACTGGTGCGTCTGCTGGACCACTACGGGGTGGAGCTCTCGTGCCGGCGGATGCCGGACGGCCTGTCGAGGGAGGCTGCCATCGAGCTGATCGGCGGATCGGACCTGGTGGACATGAACGGGGTTTCGCTTCCCGCCCCGCTCGTCCGCCTCATTGAGAACTCCCGCCGCATCGGCGCCACCATCGAACAGACATGGCACTGGTACCGGGCCCTCGGCCTCCCCGTGATCGACCTCCCCCGCGTCCTCCGCGAAGCGATCCCGCGGATCCCGCGCGCATCCTGACCCAGCGTGGATGCGCACCGTACCGCACACCATGCCCCCGCGCGACGCGCATGCGCCCCCGCGCCTGGGCATAGAAAGGAGCGGGGGACGAGGAGTCGAGAAGCGGAGGATCGCCAGCCATGAACTGCCCCAACTGTGGGAGCGACAACATCACCGTCTTCCCGCAGGAAGACGGGTCCGCGTACTGCGAGTGCGCGGACTGTGACGTGTCCTTCACCGACAACCCCTGAAAGTTCTCGCCGGCCCTCGTCACACTCGTGCGTCGCCATCCGTCAAAGCAGTGAGAGCAACTCGAAGACGCCGAGACGCCCGAAGGGGAGACGACGATGACGACGACGGCTGCGCGTTCGATCACTGCTGAGGTGCAGGTGGGGCCGCGGATGTCCGATCCGGTGAAGCTCGTGCCCGAGCTCGCGGAGGTGTCCGCGGCCCTGTTCAAGGCCGCCGGCAACCAGTCGGTGCCGCGGAGCACGATCAGCCTGGTGCAGCTGCGCGCCGGGCAGATCGTGGCCAACACCTACCTGACCGTTCTGCACACGGGGTTCCTGCGCAAGATGGGGGAGTCGGAGGAGCGGATCACCTCGGTGTCCTCCTGGCAGGACTCGCCGTACTTCACGGCGCCGGAGCGCGCCGCGCTGGCCCTGGTGGAGGCCGTGCTGCAGCCCTCGGCCCAGGGCGAGCGGGTCTCCGACGAGCTGTACGCCGCGGTGGCGGAGCACTACGACGAGAAGGCCCTGGCCACGCTCATGATCGCCATCGGGCAGGTGAACTTCTTCATCCCGATCGCGCTCATAGCCAAGCCGGTGCCGGGCCGTTCGTTCAACGAGCCGTGGGAGTAATCTTCCGGTCATGAGCATGCCGACCCTGCGTCCCGCCACGCGCACCGATCTGCCGGCCGTCCTCGCGTTGCTCGCCGACGAGGACACGGTGATCGACCCGGCGACGATCACGGTCACGGAGGAGTACGAGCGCGCGTTCGCGGCGATCGACGCGGACCCGCGCAACGAGATGCTCGTCCTCGTCGATCGCGACGGCACGGTGCTGGGTTGCCTGCAGGCGACGTACATCCCGGGGCTCGGCAAGGGCGGGGCCGAGCGGGCCCTGATCGAGGCGGTACGGATCCGGGCGGACCGGCGCGGTGGCGGCCTCGGCCGGGTCCTGATGGAGCTGGCGACGGAGCGTGCCCGTGCCCGCGGGTGCGCCCTGGTCCAGCTGACCAGCAACAAACAACGGAAGGACGCACACCGCTTCTACTCCACGTTGGGCTTCACCCCCACCCACGAGGGCTTCAAACTAACGGTCACCCCATAGGGACGCGAGGAACCGCGCGCCCCCCAGGGGCGCGGGGAACTGCGCGACAAGCCCCGACGGTGCCGCACCGCCCCACGCACAGGCCCACCCGAAGGGGCGCGGGGAACTGCGCGACAAGCCCCGACGGCGCCGCACCGCCCCACGCACAGGCCCACCCCCAGGGGGCGCGGGGAACTGCGCGAGAACCCGGAGCCCCTCAGGACAGCCAGTCGGCATAGCGCGTGGGCGCAATGCGGGCGCCGCCGCCCTCCGGCACCGTGAGGACGTCACCCTCGACGGCCCCGAACAGCCCGGCACCGTCCTCGGTCACGACGGATCGCCCGTCCCCCTTTGTCGCCACCGTAAGGCGCCCCAACTCGTCGAGGGGATAGACATCGGGCCCCGCGACGTTGAGGACGCCGTTCAAGGGGCTGCCCGCGGCGACCTCGGCCACCACCGCCGCGACGTCCGCCGCAGCGATCGGCTGCACAGGAGTGCGCGGCAAGCGCACCGTGCTGCCGTCCGTGGTCATGGCCATGGTCGCCTCCATGAACTCCATGAACTGCGTGGCGCGGACGATCGAGTAAGGGATCGGCCCGGCCCTCAAAACGTCCTCCTGGAGGACCTTCGCGCGGTAGTAGTCCAGGCCGGGCACGCGGTCGACGCCGACGATCGAGAGGATGACGAAGTGCCGGACCCCGCCCTTCGCGCTCGCGGCGAGAAGGTTGTCCATCGAGGTCCGGAAGAAGGAGAGCGAGGCGTCGTCGAAGGTCGGGGAATTCGTGAGGTTGACGACGACGTCGGCGCCGTTGACGGCCGCCTCCACCCCGTCGCCGCTGATGACGTCCACGCCGGTGGACAGCGCGTGCGGGACGGCGTGGTGCCCGGCCCCGTTGAGGTTCTCCACGACCCGGGACCCGATGAGCCCGGTCCCGCCGATGACTGCGAACTCCATGAGCCGGCCTTCCTTCGGTCAGATGGTCATGCAGATCCATCCTCGATGGTGCAGCCGTTCCGTACCACTCCGCGGCGCAGCGGCTGATCGGGTGGCGCAGTGGTGCCCTCAGAACAGCGCGTCGCCGAATCGGCCGACCCGCTCGATCGCCGCCGGGGCGAAGCCGCCGAAGAGCACGTCCGGTCCGCCGGGCGTCGCGGGCGCGGGGCCGATCGGGCCGACGCCTTCGCCGTACGCCTCGCCGCGCCACGTCCGCCGGAGCAGGGGCATCTGCTCGTCGAGGCGGCGGCCCCGGCGTCGGATGTCGATGCCCGCGGCCAGGCAGTCGTCCTCGCGACCGCCGATGCCGATGCCGATGCCGATGCCGAGCGTGAACCGGCCGCCCGAGATGCGGTCGAGGGTGGCCGTCTGCGCCGCCATCGCGCTAGTGCCGCGCGTAGTCCTCCAGCGGCTCCCACACCTTCTTCGCCATGTTGTACGTGTACTGCGGCCGCGACTTCACCGCGCTCGTGCGGAACGGCCGGCCGTTGTCGTCGATGCGCAAAGTCCCGCGCCTCGCGCCGCTGCTCCACTCCAGGTCGAGGTACCAGGCGACCGCCCGCTTGTCCGTGTGGGCCACCACGTCGAGGACTTCCGGGTCGGCGGACGAGACCCGCAACGGGAAGTGGGCCGCCGGGAGTTCGACGTCGTTCTGGACTCCCGCCTTCGGTTGGGCGACCGGACGGTCCGTGTCCAGGTCGATGTCGAAGGTTCGCGGTGTCAGTCCGCTGCCGCATCCTTCTCCCATGGAGTAGCCGGTCCATTCCAGGGGGTCGGTGTGGTCGACGACATGAACGTTCAGGCCGTGCAGCACGACGGCCTCCCGCCCTGTCCCCTGCACGGTCACCTGGATCTGCATCCGCCCGCCCGCCACCGCGCGCATGCCCGTCACCCAGCCGCGGGCGTCGGTTCCCTCCGGAGGTGCCGGTACTTCGCCGGGGGTGCGCCCCGAGACGTACATGGAACCGCACCGGTCCTCCAGCGAGTACGCGCGGACGTCCGCCGCCGGCGGGGGCGGCCCCGGGGCGGTGGCCGGGGGAGGAATAGTGGGCAGGGCCGGTGGGCCGGTCGGGTCCCACTGGGGGAACGGCAGCCCGGGGGAGCGGGATGCGTTCGCGCTCGGGAGTGCGCCGCGGTTCGGTTCCACGTTCCATGGGTTCGCGCTGCCGCCATCGGACGCGGATCCGGCAGTGGCACGAGGCGTCGCCGCCGTGCCGCGGTCGGAGGAGAAGTAGCTGCCGGCGACGGCGGTCCCCACGGTCGCCACCCCGACCGCCATCGCGGCTATCAGCGCCAGGCGGACCCGGCGTTGGCCGGAACCCGACGCGGCCACGGGAGCCACGGGCTCCGGATCCGCCGGAGGCGCGGGCGTCGGCGCCTTGCGCGCCGCCTCGCGTTCCGCATCCGCGAGGATCCACAACCGATGGAGTTCCACCAGCTGTTCCCGCTCCGCCCCGCACGCTCGCGCGAACCGTTCCACCGCCGCGTACTCGCCCGGCACAGCCGCCCCGTGGCAGTACCGGTGCAGCGTCGACGTGCTCGTATGCAGCCGTTTCGCCAGCGCCCCGTAGCTCAGGCCCGCCCGGTCCTTCAGTTCGCTGAGCGCACGCGCCAGCTCCTGCGTCTGTCCGGCCACCGCCGGGCAACCCCCTCGTACGACGTCCACCGTTCCGCTCCCGTGTTCCAGGGCCCGGAATCCTCCCAGGTCAGCCTAGGTGGAAGCGTTCGAATGTCCCGTAGGACACGGCGGGGGTTGAAGCCGGAATCGGTCATCTCGAAAGCTGAGGGCACCGCCAACCCGTCACAGGAGGAGCACTCATGCGTATCCGTACGTCCGCTGCCGTCACCCCCCTCGCCGCCGCGCTCCTCGCCGGTGCCCTGACGGCCACGCCGCAGGCGCATGCCGCCGCCCCCGTCCCGCAGGTGACGCACGGCGCGGTCACCGCCACCTGCGACGTGAAGGACCTGTCCTTCACGGTCCGGAACGTCAGCCGCCCGATCAACCACGCGCTGCTCGTCGCCACCAACACCGGCTCCGCTCCCTGCAATGCCGTGCGCGCGCCGTTCGTCGGCTTCGACGACAGCCAGTACGTCATCGGCTCCCTCGAAGCGTCCGCGCCGCAGGCAGCCGTCACCTTGCGGCCGGGGCAGTCCGCCTACGCGGGCATCAAGACGTCCGCGGCGGACGACAGCGCCAGTTGGGGTTACTTCGCGGAGACCGCGCGCATCGCGCTCGATGCCGGCGACGGGGAGAGCACGGCCACCGTCGCCGTCCGCCTCCCGCAGAAGACGTGGATCGACGACACGGCCTGGGTCACGTACTGGCAGACGGATGCGGAGAGCGCGCTGAGCTGGTGACCGGCGTGCGGGTGGGTGCGGGTGCGGGTGGGTGGGTTTGGTGGTGGAGTGTGCGCTGCGCCGCTGCGCGGCTTGGGGGGCGGAGGGCCGGGCTGCGCCCTGGGGGCCCACCCGCTGCGCGGCTGGAAGGGCGGGCCCGGCACGTGTGGGTTGCGGCTTTTCGTGGGTGCGCTCCGCTTCGCTGCGCGGCTTGAGTCGCTTGTCCCGTAGCGGCAGCGTTTCCCTTCCTCGTTGGTGGGCCGCTCCGCTTCGCTGCGCTGGCAGGATGCCCGGACCGGGGCGGGTGCCGTCTTGGTAGCGGAAACCCTCGCGGGGCACCCGTGACGGTGCGGGGTAACGCCGCCAAGCCGCGCAGCGGCGGGCTTCACTGCGAAGTGCGGTTCCCTTCGCTTGCGGGGTTCGGCCTTGAGCCGCGCAGCGGCGTAGCTCGCTTCATCACCCACCCCGGTGCCGCGCACCGCTCCCGTGCCGAGTACGCGCTTCCAGCCGCGCAGCGGGTGGACCGCCCAGGGCGCAGCCCGGCCCTCCGCCCCCCAAGCCGCGCAGCGGCGCAGCGCACACTCCGCCACCCCGCGCGCAGCGAAGTGGAGCGCACCCCCCGTTAGGATCAGTGTTCGATATGGGGCATGTCGGTATGGCCCCTTCCTGAGTCCTCTGGGGTAACGATGCGGCGATCCGCCGTCCTTGTCGGTACTGCCGCCATCCTGCTGTGCTCGGCCTGCTCGTCCGGCTCAGCGGGCTCATCCGGCTCGTCCGGCGATTCCTCGGCGGCGCCCGCCGCGGCCGTACGGGCCGCGGTGGCCGCCACCGAGAAGTCCACCGTCCGCATTGACCAACGCGTCGACATGAGCGGTGAAGGACAGAGCTTCACGGTCTCCGTCCGCGGCGGCATGGACCTGGCGGGCGGCAAGGGGCGCCTGACGGCCGGCCTCGACGACCCCCAGGGCGGCGGCGGTGGCGGCGCCGCAACCCTCGACGAGGTCTTCACCGACGGCACCGTGTACTTCCGGATGCCCAAGGCCACCGACGGCGACACCGCCTGGCGTTCGATCCCGCGGGAGAAGGCCGAGGCCCATTACCTCCTGCGCGCACCCGTGAACGACCCCGCGCACACCCTGCGCCAGATCGCGCAGATGCGCAGTCCCGTCAAGGCGGGCGAGGAGAAGGTCAACGGCACGCCCACCGTCCACTACCGCGGCAGGCTGGACCACCAGACGCTCGTCCTCCGCATGGCTGCGGAACGCCGCACCAAGGTCGACTCGATGCGGGACATCCTCAACGCCGACCTCCCCGTCACCGCCGACGCCTGGGTCGACAAGGCCGGACACCTCGTCCGGTCCCGCCTCACCTTCGACGTGGGCGGCACCAAGATGGTGGCCACCCTCGACTTCGCCGACTTCGGCAAGCCCGTGGACACGCCGGCCGCGCCCGCGGACGCCCAGGCCGTACCGGAGTCCGACGTCGGCGGCCCGCTCACCGGCTGAGCGACGTGACGAACCGGTCCCGCCCCGCCCGGCTCGCCGCCCTCGCGGCGGCGGCCAGGGCGGCGACGTCCACGGTGGCCGGTTCCTCCGGCGGACGGCCGTGACAGGCCCGGCACAGGCCGCCCGCCAGCGCCTCCGGGCGCCCGGGCGTCCCGCACCCCGTGCACTCCAGCAGCCGTACGACGGGGGCCGCCGGCTGCGGCGGTTCGGGCGGCAGCTTGCCCCGCAACCGGGTACGGGCCAGGGCCCCGGGCGCGTGCACCACCGCCGGTAGCCCGGCGGTCAGCGCCCGTACCAGCGCCTCCCGCGTGGCCCCTCTCGCCAGCCACAGCGCCGCCAGCGGCGCCAGGGCGACGCACTCGGCGTGCGAGAGGCCCATCCGGCTGTCGGCCCGCCCGACGGCGGCCAGCGCCTCGTACGCCTCGGGTTCCTCGGTGGGCGCGGCCTGCGCCTTCGGCTCGGGCGGGGCGTCAACCTCCAGGTGCTCCTCCCACCACGCGTCGTCGCGCGCGGTACGCGAGAAGTACGTACGCCACACCCACTGCGTACGCCCCTCGCCCACCATCTCCCGCACGCGCCGCAGGTGCCCGGCCTCGGACAGGTTCGTCAGCGCGCTGCGGATGGCCTGCTGGCCGTACGGCAACGTCCTGGCCAGCGTCTTCACGTCCATCGCGGCCCCGTCGGGGAGCCGGTCCACGTACGTGGCGATGTACGCCTCGCGGGCGGGAAGGTGCGCGAACATCTCACGCGCACGAGGCGCCTGGTCCGGCGCCGACCGCTTGCCGTAGCCGGCTGCGGCCATGGGAGGGGCAGGGATAGTCTTGGCTTCAGCCACGGGATCGCTCTCGCTTCGATCTTGGTGGTCAGACCCCCGTTTCGGTGCGCCAACACCGGCGGGGGTTGCTTGTTGCTGCGCACGCTACAGGCCAAGTGCGGTGAGTCGCGACCCGCTTGCGCAAAGTCATGTGCGTGTGCTTGAGCGGGACTTGGGAGGGTGGGTGGGTTTCAACCCACCGCCCATTCCTTATTGGGTCGCTCGACCCCCGACGCCCGAAGCTCGGCCGTGAACCGGGCCCAGCTCGCGGGCGCGATCCGTATTCGGGAGGACCCGAGCTTCGAGTCCCGGACGAGTACGCCGTCCGGCGGCATGGCCACCTCGACGCACTCCCCTCCTCCGGTATTGCTGTAGCTGGACTTGCGCCATCTCATAGCTCCTGTGAGACCTTTCCGATGAACTCGACTGTCTCTTCCGCGCTCAGCGCCTGTGTGCGGATCAATCCGTAGCCGTGGATGAAGTCGCTGACCATGCTCGCCTCGGAATGCAGCGCGCTGGTGTTCTGGCCCTCCACATAGGCGATGTGTCGGTGAGTGGGTGTCTCCAGCAAGGTGAACGGTCCGCAGAGGCTGGACGGCGTGTACCTGCCCACCGGCAGGACCTGCAAGCAGACGTTGCGCAGCTCGCTGGCCTTCTGCAGATGATCCAGCTGCGCCTTCATGACCCCCGGCCCACCGACGTTCGTACGTAGGGCCGCCTCGTAGATGGCGAAGTGGAACGGCACTAGGGGCTTTCGGTGCAGCTTCTCCTGCCGCTGCAGCCGTTGAGTGACGCGTTGCTCGACGATCTCGTCGTCGACGGGCGGCCAGGCCTTGCTCATCAGGGCACGGGCGTAGTCCTCCGTCTGCAGCAACCCCGGGATGTACAGGCTCTGGTAGGACGAGAGCGATACTGCCTCCGCCTCCGCCGCGAAGAACGCCCGGTACTGGGAAGCATGACGGCTCGGCTCCAGGTACTCATGTGCCGCCACCACAAGCCCCCGTGCCCCGCACAAGTCATCCGTCACCTGCAGCAGGTGTAGGTTCGCCCGGCGCCGCCCCTGCTCGACCGACTTGATGAACTCGACGCTGAATCCCGCTTCTTCCGCCAATTGCTCCCGGCTGACGCCGGCGAGCGTGCGCCACATCTTCATCTGGTGCCCGCAGTAGCGCCAAGCAATTGGCGGCTCGGGGTTTCCGTTCCTCACCGTGCTGCCCTCCCCGGGTCCCGTGCGTACGCACGCGATCCGTACCAACGTCGGTACTCCCGTCCGACGATCGCAGGACAGGAGGGTTTGAGCCGCGTACTTGCGAAAACAGACCCCCATCCGAGGACCCCTCATGCCCACCCTCGTCTCCGTAGACGCACCCGCCCAGTACGTCTGGTGGCGCCTTCCGCGGCACGCTCGTAGTGCTGCGCGGGCGCGTGCCCTTCTCCGGGAGCGGGCCCGGCTGTGGCAACTGCCGGCCGGGACCGCCGAGACCGCTGTGCTGCTGCTCAGTGAGCTCGTCGCCAACGCATGCCGACATGCGCGCGTGTCGCCCGGCAGGCAGATCCACGCCTTGTGCGTGGTCCGTGGCGAAAAACTGCGCATCGAGGTGTCGGATGCGGGTGACGGCTTCCCGTGCGTGAGGGAGCTGAGGCCGCTGGCGGAGGCCGGGCGCGGGTTGCGCGTGGTGGCGGCGCTGGCGGATGCGTGGGGCGCGGTTCCGCGGCCGTACGGGATCGGGAAGACGGTGTGGTGCGAGCTGACGATCGGGCCGGACGGCTCGGGGGCGCACGCGGGGGCGCACGAAAACGGAATGCATCATTCAGAGGGCGGGGGTGATCGCTCCTCGTTTGGGTGAGTATGCGCAACGGCAGTATTTGGCCGTGGAGGTCATCCCGTCCGCGAACCCCAATCGCCCCGCGCCGCTGCCGTACCCGCGCGGCTGGTTCTGCCTGGCGTCGAGCAAGGAGCTGAAGGCGGGGACGGTGGCTACGCGGCGGCTGGCCGGCGAGGACGTGGTGCTGTACCGGACGCGGGGCGGGCGGGTGCGGGCGACGCGCCCGTACTGCCCGCACCTCGGGGCGCACCTGGGGTTCGGGGGGAGGGTGGACGGGGAGTACCTGGTCTGCCCATTCCACGGGTTCGCGTACGGGCTGGACGGCACGTGCCGGCGCAGGCCGGGCGGCGGGGAGCCGCCGGACGCGGCGCGGCTGTCGATGCTGCCGGTGCGCGAGGCGAACGGCATGGTGTACGTCTGGTACGACGAGCGGGGCGCGGAGCCGGACTGGCACCCGCCGGAGCTGCCGGAACCGGGCTGCTACAGCGTGCCGGGGCAGCGGCTGCTGCTGGCGGACACGCATCCGCAGGAGGTGGCGGAGAACATCTCCGACTACGGCCACATGGGGCCGGTGCACGGGTTCGCGGAGACGCAGGAACTGCTGTCGACGCGGACGGAGGGCCCGGTGCGCAGCGTACGGCTGCGGGCGCTGCGGAACCTGCCGGTGGTGGGGCGGGTACCGGTGGAGTACACGGTGCGGCAGTTCGGGCTGGGGCTGGTGCTGGCGGAGGTGGAGATCGCGCCGCTGGGCCTGTCGATGCGGATGTGGGTGAACCCGACGCCGGTGGGAGCGTGGCGGACGCAGTTCCGGGTGTTCGTGTGCAGCGCGGTGACCCTGCCGTGGGAGCCGCCGGCGGCGATGGCGGCGTGGCTGGTGACACGGTGCGGGGTGGCGTGGCTGGCGAAGGACGTACGGCGGGACGTGGAGATCTGGCACCGCAAGCGGTACCTGGCGGAGCCGTGCCTCACGCCCGACGACGGGCCGGTGGGGGAGCTGCGGCGATGGGCCCGGCAGTTCTACCCGCGGGGGGCGTGAGCGGGGCGTCAGAAATCGATCAGGCTGCGCAGATCGACCTCGATGGGGAAGGGGACGTGGGTCTTGAGCGTGCTGGTGTGGCGGGTTGCCTCGCCATAGCGTCCGGTTGAAGGGTCGAGCTGGTGCTCGTGGATCTCAGGAACAGCATCCTCCCCCCGTTCCACCCGCCAGAAGAGGCCGATGCCCGCCTCGGCGAAGAGCCCCGGCCGGAGGTGGCGGTCAGCCGCGTGGGAGCAGGGTGAGTGGACCTCGACCACGAGTGCCACATTGGCGACCGGCGTGGCGACGAGGGTGTGGATGTCGAGACCTCGGTGGTCGAACACCACGAGGTCCGGTGAGACCGCCGTGCGGTTGTTGATCTCCGTCCACCGGCTCATGCCGACCGTGTAGGGGCGGCGCAGCGCCGTCCTCAGAGCGATGTACAACTCGTCGCGCACATGGTTGTGCCACCAGGAGGTGTCACTGTAGGTCACGATCCTGCCGTCGATCAGTTCCCAATCAGTGTCGTAGGGCAGGTACAGCTCCTCCACTTGATCGACAGTCCAGCCGTCGATCGGTGGGTACATCCAGTTGGCCCGAGTAGCCCGCTGCAGCTGTTCCATGAGCCTGATGGTGCAGGGAGGCGGCGGCGCGGGTTCGTGAACCCTGTGAAGACCAACCCGCAAGGGTGATCGGTATTCGGCTTGCACCTCACGTCACGTGAGGACGCATCGTGGAGCGCGCCAGAGAAAGAAGGAGCGCGGACGTGAGTTATTCCGTGGGACAGGTCGCCGATTTCGCCGGTGTCACCGTGCGGACGCTGCACCACTACGACGAGATCGGGCTGCTCGTGCCGTCCGGCCGGAGTCATGCCGGGCACCGGCGGTACGAGGACGCCGATCTCGACCGGCTGCAGCAGATCCTGTTCTACCGGGAGCTCGGGTTCCCGCTCGACGAGGTGGCGGCACTGCTGGACGACCCGGGCGCCGATCCGATGGCGCACCTGCGCCGGCAGCACGAGCTGCTGCAGGGACGGATCGACCGGTTGCAGCAGATGGCCGCCGCCGTGGAGCACGCCATGGAGGCGCGAAAGATGGGAATCAACCTCACGCCGGAGGAGAAGTTCGAGGTGTTCGGGGACTTCGACCCGGACCAGTACAAGGACGAGGTCCAGGAGCGCTGGGGCGACACCGACGCGTACCGGCAGTCGCAGCAGCGCACGGCCAAGTACACGAAGGAGGACTGGCTGCGCATCCAGGCCGCGGCCGACGACCTCAACCGGCGGATCGCCGAGCTGATGGCCTCGGGCGCGGCGGCCGACTCGGAGGCGGCGATGGACCTCGCCGAGGAGCACCGGCAGCAGATCGCGCAGTTCTACTACGACTGCTCGTACGAGATGCACAGCTGCCTGGGGGAGATGTACGTGGCGGACGAGCGGTTCACCGCCACGTACGAGGCGATCCGGCCGGGCATGGCGGCCTACCTGAAGGACGCGATCACCGCGAACGCGGCGCGCCACAGCGCCGCGTAAGGGGGCGCCCCTTACGGGGCGCCTAGGGCGTGTCCGGCTGATCGCGCAGTTCCCCGCGCCCCTACGGGGCGCCGTGGTGGCGCGTGACGAAGATCCGCCGGACACGACCTGGCGTGTGCCCGTGAGGGGGTGCCGGCCGTCCGGGGTCGGGGACGGGGGTGTCCTATGCGTGCGGGGAGACCACGACCGCCGTGCCGTAGGCGCAGACCTCCGTGCCGACGTCCGCCGCCTCGGTGACGTCGAAGCGGAACATGAGCACGGCGTTCGCTCCCCGCGCGCGGGCCTGCTCGACGAGGCGCTCCATGGCCTGGTTGCGGGTCTCGACGAGGGTCTTGGTCAGGCCCCGCAGCTCGCCGCCGATCAGCGACTTCAGACCGGCGCCGATCTGGCTGCCGATGTGACGGGAGCGGACGGTCAGGCCGAAGACCTCGCCGATGACCTTGTCCACGCGGTAGCCGGGGATGTCGTTGGTCGTGACCACGAGGACATCGGGGTTCTCCGCCTGGCCGCCGCCGTACTCGTCGATGCCCATGTGAGCCACCTCTTCCGTCTGTATGTGCAGTTTTGCCGTCTGCTGTCCGTGACGCACGCCGCAGCGGCGGGGTTGCGCCGTACGGTGGAACCCGGGGGGTGGCGGTCCGCGTTGGTACCTTTGAGCCGCACGGCCGTACTTTCGTACTTTCGCCTCTCGCCTCCGCCTCCTCTCTTCTCCTCCACCCAGGAGCTCACCCCGTGACCCCGATCACCCTCGCGCTCGGCCCACAGTGGCTGGACTCGGATTACCTGATCGGCCAATTCGGCATCTTCGGTGTCCTGGCCATCGTCTTCGCCGAGTCCGGCCTGCTCATCGGCTTCTTCCTGCCCGGCGACTCGCTGCTGTTCACGACGGGGCTCCTGGTCACGACGGGCAAGCTGCACTACCCGCTGTGGGCCGTGTGCGTCATGGTCTGGCTGGCGGCGGTGCTGGGCGATCAGGCGGGCTACCTGTTCGGGCGGAAGGTGGGCCCGGCGCTGTTCCGGCGGCCCGACTCGAAGCTGTTCAAGCAGGAGAACGTCGAGAAGGCGCACGAATTCTTCGAGAAATACGGACCGAAGTCGCTGGTCCTGGCGCGCTTCGTGCCCATCGTGCGCACCTTCACGCCGATCATCGCCGGCGTGAGCCGGATGAACTACCGCTCCTTCCTGATCTTCAACATGATCGGCGGCGCGCTGTGGGGTGCCGGCGTGACGCTGCTGGGGGCGGCGCTGGGCAACGTGGAGTTCGTCCACAAGAACATCGAGGCGATGCTCGTCGCGATCGTGCTGGTGTCGGTGGTGCCGATCGCGATCGAGTTCCTGCGGGCGCGGAGCAAGGCGAAGAAGGCGGCGGCGGAGCCGGAGCCCGAGCCCGTGCCGGTGCGGGTGCCGGCGCCTGCGTCGTACGAGCCGGCCCCGGCCGCGGTGCCGGCTGCGGTGCCGGCGCCCGCTCCCGGGATGGAGGCCCCGGGCGGGTACGAGTACCAGTACCAGCAGTACCAGGGTGGCTACCAGCAGCAGGACGGCTACGGGTACCAGCAGCCGGGCGGATACCCGCAGCAGGCCGGTGGTTACCAGCCGCAGGGTGGCGGTTATCAGCAGGGCGGCGGCGACTACCAGGGCGGTGCGTACGGGGACGCTGCGTACGGGGGCGGTGCGTACGGGAACGGCGCCTACGGCGGCTACCAGAACGGTGACCATCAGGGTTACCAGGACTACCAGCAGTACCCGCAGCAGCCCCAGCAGCCGCAACAGCAGTACCCCCAGCAGGCGCAGCAGCAGTACCCCCAGCAGCCTCAGCAGCGCGACCCCAATGACGACTGGCCCCACGACGGGCACGGGCGGCACGCCCGCTACTGATATCGGTCGTTTGTGACGAATGAGGGGCCCCTCCGGGGCCTCTCATTCCGTTTATGGGCCCCCGGTGCGCGGCCGTTCCGGCCGCCATGCATGCTGGCGGTAACAGGAGTGCCTGACGAGGAGCACGTGGAGCACGTGGTGACTGATCGGCAGCGCGGCGGCGACGCTTCCGAACCGGATGACCGCAAGCCGCAGTCCGACGAGGCGCGCAGCGCCTTCACCCCGCCCTTGGGCGTGCCGCTGCCCCCACCGCCGGAGGACGAGCATCCGACCTCGGAGTTCGCCCTGCCGAACGGGGTGGCGGAGCCCGAGACCGAGCCGGAGGAACGTTCCGCCTTTGCCCCGCCCCGCGGGCGCGGCGTACCGGCCGGCGTGCAGGGACCGCCCGTCCACCCCGCCTTCACCCCGCCGTACGGCATGCCCCTGATCAGCCTGACCAAGGAAACCCCCTGGCAGGACCGCATGCGCACCATGCTGCGCATGCCGCTCGCCGAGCGGCCGGTGCCCGAGCGGATGGAGAAGCAGGAAGAGGAGGCACCGGCCCTGCCGGTGCCCCGCATCCTCGACCTGACGCTGCGCATCGGGGAACTGCTGCTCGCCGGCGGCGAGGGGGCCGAGGACGTCGAGGCGGCGATGTTCGGCGTCGCCCACGCGTACGGGCTGGCGCGCTGCGAGCCGACGGTGACGTTCACGTTGCTGTCCGTCAGCTACCAGCCGTCGCTGGTCGAGGATCCGGTCACCGCCAGCCGTACCGTGCGGCGGCGCGGTACGGACTACACGCGGCTGTCGGCGGTCTTCCGGCTCGTCCACGACATCACCACCCAGGGGCTGACCCTGGAGGAGGCGTACCGGCGGCTCGCCGAGATACGGCGCAACCGCCACCCGTACCCCAGCTGGGCACTGACAGCCGCGGCCGGCCTGCTGGCGGGCGGGGCGTCCCTGCTCGTCGGGGGCGGGATCGTGGTGTTCCTCGCGGCGGCCGCCGGGGCGATGCTCGGCGACCGGCTGGCGTGGCTGGCATCGGGGCGCGGGCTGCCGGAGTTCTACCAGTTCGTGGCGGCGGCCATGCCGCCGGCGGCGATGGGTGTGGCGCTGAGCGCCGGCCAGCAGTACGTGCACGTCCAGGCGTCGGCGGTGATCACCGGTGGGCTGTTCGCGCTGCTGCCCGGACGGGCACTGGTCGCGGGCGTCCAGGACGGCCTGACCGGCTTCTACATCACCGCTGCCGCGCGCCTGCTCGAAGTCGTCTACCTGGTCGTCGGCATCGTCTGCGGCGTACTCGTCGTCCTCTACGGCGGCGTCCACATCGGCGGCGGCACGCTCAACCCGGAAGCGGTCCTACAACGTCAGGAACGGCCCGTCATCCAGATCGTGGCGGCGATGCTGCTGGTCGCGGCCTTCGCGGTCCTGCTGCAGCAGGAACGGCACACCGTGCTCGCGGCCACTCTGAACGGGGCCGTGGCCTGGACCGTCTACGGCGCGCTCGCCGACACGGCCGGACTCGACCCGGTGCCGGCCACCGCCATCGCGGCGGGACTGGTGGGCCTCTTCGGGCAGCTGATGTCGCGCTACTGGTACACGTCCGCACTGCCGTACGTGACGGCGGCGATCGGGCCGCTGCTGCCGGGTAGTGCGATGTACTTCGCGCTGCTGAACTTTGCGAAGAACGAGCTCAACACGGGGATTGCGAGCCTGACGAAGGCAGCGGCGCTGGCGCTGGCCATTGCGATCGGGGTGAACCTCGGAAGCGAGATGGCGCGCCTCTTCCTGAAGGTCCCGGGCGAAGCGGCCCTCCGCCGAGCGGCGAAGCGCACCCGCGGCTTCTAGCGACAGCGCCCCATAGGGGCGCGGGGAACTGCGCGACAAGCCACGACGCGCCCGCAGATTCCGCGGCATGGCGCAGGGCCCGGGGCGAAGCCCCGAGCCCCGGCATGGCGTGCGGGGTAGGGGGCCCACGGGGGCACCCCTACCCGCAAAGCGACCCCGCAGGGGTCAGTGGTGGGCGCCGCCCGCCGCCTCGAGGCGCTTGTAGGACGCCTCGATCTCCGCCTCGGCCTCCGCGCGACCGACCCAGTCCGCACCCTCGACGGACTTGCCGGGCTCCAGGTCCTTGTAGACCTCGAAGAAGTGCTGGATCTCCAGGCGGTCGAACTCCGACACGTGGTGGATGTCGCGCAGGTGCTCCATGCGCGGGTCGTTCGCCGGCACGCACAGCAGCTTGTCGTCGCCGCCGGCCTCGTCCGTCATGCGGAACATGCCGATGGCGCGGCACTTGATGAGGCAGCCCGGGAAGGTGGGCTCGTCCAGGATGACCATGGCGTCCAGCGGGTCGCCGTCCTCGCCGAGGGTGTTCTCGACGAAGCCGTAGTCGGCCGGGTAGCTGGTGGAGGTGAACAGGCGGCGGTCCAGACGGATGCGACCGGTCTCGTGGTCCACCTCGTACTTGTTCCGCGAACCCTTCGGGATCTCGATGGTGACGTCGAACTCCACGGGTGGCTCCTTCATGATCAACACATACGTCTGGTGATTAAGTGTCCCCCACGCAGGTGTGTGGTGGCGAAAGGGGCTGGTCCGTGGTGCCGGAGGCCGGGCGCTGGCAGGTCGGGCGGTGGCGTGGGGCATGGCGTGACACCCCTGCGGCGCGGCGTCGGACCGTGCGGTTCGTCGCCGCGTCGGCCGTGGCCGGCCTGGCGCTCGGGACCGGTGCGGCGGCCGTGGCCGGGCCCTGGGACGGAGGTCAGCGTACGGCCGAACGGGCCCGTGCGGAGCACGTCCGGGCGGGTGTCGGGGGTGGCGCGCGTCACGCCGGACCGCAGGCCGCGCCCGTACCGCCGGTACTGGGCGCCCTGCGCGCAGGTCGCGGCGAACCGGTGGGACTCGCGGCGGCCCTGGAGCCGCTCCTGCAGGATCCGGCGCTCGGTTCCGCCGGGCGGGCGGCGGCCGTGGTCGACGCGTTGACGGGCGAGAAGCTGTACGGCTCCGGGGAGCGCGACGCGTACACCCCCGCCTCTACGATCAAGCTCGCCACGGCGGCCGCCGCGCTGGCCGCGCTCGGCCCGGAGCACCGCATCGCGACGACGGTGCTCGGCGGCGGCCCGGACGGCGGCATCGTGCTCGTCGGCGGCGGAGACCCCACCCTGACCGCCCGGCCGGAGCACGACGGCGGCTCCGCCGGCGCCAGCCTCGCCGAGCTCGCCGACGCGACGGCGGGGGCGCTCAAGGCGCGCGGCACCGAGCGGGTCCGGCTGGCGTACGACGCCTCGCGGTACGCGGGGCCGGGGCTGCACGTCATCGGGCCGAACGAGAACCTCGCACCGGTCAGCGCCCTCATGGTCGACGAGGGCCGCCTCGATGATTCCGACCGCGGCCCCGCCGACCGTACGGCGGACCCGGCGGGCGCCGCGGCGCGCACCTTCGCGACGATGCTGCGGGAGCGGGGCGTCGAGATCGACGGCGACGTCGCCGAGGGCCGGGCGCAGGCGGGCGCGCCCCGCCTGGCCTCCGTCTCCTCCGCGCCGCTGTCGGCCCTGGTGGAACGGGCCCTCACCAACAGCGACAACGACATCGCCGAGGCCCTCGCCCGGCAGACGGCGGTCGCGGGCGGGGAGGAGGTCAGCTTCGCCGGCGCGGCACGGGCCGTGACGGCCCAGCTGACGAAGCTGGGCCTGCCGATGGACGGTGTTCACATCGCGGACGGCAGCGGCCTCGACCGCGCGGACCGCGCGACCGCGGACTTCCTGGCGCACCTGCTCGTACGGGCCGCCGACCCCGGCCGCCCCGGCCTGCGGCCGGTCCTCACGGGCCTGCCGGTGGCGGGCTTCACGGGCACCCTGCGGGAGCGGTACGCGGCGGGAATGCAGGGACGCGGCCTCGTACGGGCCAAGACGGGCACGCTGACGGGCGTGAACACGCTGGCCGGCACGGTGGTGACGCCGTCGGGCCGCCTGCTGGCGTTTGCGTTCCTGGCCTCGGGCACGACGGACGCGGACGCGGCCCAGAAGGCGCTCGACCGCCTGGCGACGACGCTGGCCACCACGGGCTGAGCCCCCACTCGCGGGGCTCCGCCCCTAGGCCGTGTCCGGCGGATCTTCGTCAAGCAGCCACCGCGGCGCCCCGTAAGGGGCGCGGGGAACTGCGCGACAAGCCACGACGGCCCGCACAGGGGGTGCCGCGCTTCGCCCCCGGCGCGTCGACTGCGGGCCGTCGGTGGCCGATCGCGCCCACGCGGCGGCAGCCGCAGATCGACACCGCCCCGCGCCCCTTACGGGGCGCCGTGGTGGCGCGTGACGAAGATCCGCCGGACACGGCCTGGCACCCCCGTACCGGGCTCCGCCCGGTGGCCTCGAACGCCGGCCTGGCTGGAAGTGGACCCCTCCAGTGACCGCTCCGGGGTCCGGGGCGGAGCCCCGGGGAGCGGGGAGGGGCGGGATTGGGGAAAGACCACCGCCCCAACCACCGTGCGGCGCACGTACCGTGAAAGGCATGACAAGCGGCAACGGCAACGCACCGGAAATGGTCGACTGGAAGCTCGCAGCCGCGACCGCGGCCCGTCTCGTCCGCCCCGGGCCGGAGGTCACCCGTGACGAGGCCCGTGACATCGTCGCCGAGCTCCGGCGGCATGCGACCGCCGCGGAGGAGCACGTCCGCGGGTTCACCCGGATGGTGGCGGCGTCCGACACCCCCGTCCCCGTCCTCGTCGTGGACCGGCCCGGCTGGATCCGCGCCAACGTCGCCGGTTTCCGCGCGCTGCTGACGCCGCTCCTGGACAAGATGTCCGACCGGCGCAGCAACCTGCCGGGCGGGGCGGTGCTGGGGGCCGTCGGCGGCAAGGTGACGGGCGTGGAGCTGGGGATGCTGCTGTCGTTCCTGGCCTCGCGCGTGCTGGGGCAGTACGAGACGTTCGCGCCCGGCAGTGAGGATCTCCCGGGCGGTGGCGGCCGTCTTCTGCTCGTCGCGCCGAACATCGTCCAGGTCGAGCGCGAGCTGGAGGTGGATCCGCACGACTTCCGCCTGTGGGTGTGCCTGCACGAGGAGACGCACCGGACGCAGTTCGCGGCGGTGCCGTGGCTGCGGGATCACATCGAGGGCGAGATCCGGACGTTCCTGAGCGAGACGGACGTCGATCCGGCGACGCTGCTGGAGCGGGTGCGGGAGGCGGCGCAGTCGCTGGCGGGGGGCCGGCCGCCGGAGGGGGAGGGGCGCAGCATCGTGGAGCTGGTGCAGACTCCGGCGCAGCGGGAGGTGCTGGCCCGGTTGACGGCGGTGATGTCGCTGTTGGAGGGGCACGCGGACTATGTGATGGACGGGGTGGGCCCGCAGGTGGTGCCGTCGGTCGCGGAGATCCGGGAGAAGTTCCAGAAGCGGCGGGCCAGCGGGGCCGGCCGGCTGGACGCGGCGCTGCGCAAGTTGCTGGGTCTGGACGCCAAACTGCGGCAGTACCGTGATGGGGAGCGGTTCGTACGGGCCGTGGTGGACGAGGTCGGCATGGACGGGTTCAACAGGGTCTGGACGTCGCCGAACACGCTGCCGACGAAGGCCGAGATCGCCAAACCGGCGGACTGGGTCGCACGGGTGCACGGCACGACGGCCGGGTGACCCGGTCACGCCCCGTGGTCGCGGGCCGTACCGGAAGAACGCTCCCGTAATCACCCGTCCGAGGGACCGTAAGGCAAGGGTGGGCGTGCGATGCTCGGGTAAAGGCTCGTCTCTGTCACCATCGACGTACACAGCGTGACGGAAGGCAGCGGAAGTCTCGCGATACTTCCTCGGGCATCCCCTCCGAATGGAACGATTGGACACACGGACATGGGTCCACACCCCGCGGTCGCGGCGATACGCCTGGCGGTTCGCCGCGTCCTCCACGACGTCCTGACCATGCCCCCCGACTCCTCCCCGAAGCCCCTCGTACAGGACGGTCGCCCCCCGCTCGTCCTGTGCGCGTGCTCCGGCGGCGCCGACTCCATGGCGCTCGCCTCCGCGCTCGCCTTCGAGGCTCCCCGGCTGGGCCTGCGGGCCGGCGGGGTGACCGTGGACCACGGTCTCCAGCCGGGTTCCGACCTGCGTGCAGCCGAGGTCGCCAGCCGCCTGCGGGCCCTCGGTCTCGATCCGGTGGAGGCCGTGCAGGTCGACGTGGGCCGGGACGGCGGTCCGGAGGCCGCCGCCCGTGACGCCCGTTACGCCGCGCTGGACGCCGTCGCCGAGCGGCACGGTGCCACCGCGGTCCTCCTCGGCCACACCCGCGACGACCAGGCCGAGACGGTTCTGCTGGGCCTCGCCCGCGGCTCCGGCATCCGTTCGCTGTCCGGGATGGCCATCACCTCCGGCCACGGCGGCCGCTACCGCAGGCCGTTCCTCGGTCTGGACCGGCAGACCGCGCGCAAGGCGTGCATGGTCCAGGCGCTCCCCGTCTGGGACGACCCCCACAACGCCGACCCCGCCTACACCCGCTCCCGGGTGCGGCACGAGGCCCTGCCCGTCCTGGAGAAGGCGCTCGGCAAGGGCGTCGTGGAGGCCCTCGCCCGTACCGCCCAGCTCTCCCGGGACGACGCCGACGCCCTGGACTCCTGGGCCGCCGCGGTCGAGCCCTCCGTCCGGGACGACGCGGGCGACCTGGAGGTCGCCAAGCTCTACGCCCTGCCCGTCGCCGTGCGCCGTCGCGTGCTGCGCCGCGCGGCCATCGCCGCGGGCTCGCCGCCGGGTTCGCTCTTCGCCCGTCACCTGGAGGAAGTCGACCGGCTGATCACCGGTTGGCGCGGTCAGGGGGCGATCAACCTGCCCGGGCGCGTGGCCGTTCGCAGGCAGGGTGGCAGACTGGTGCTCCGGCAGGGCTGACGCGAGCGGGGCGATCGACGCGCCGCCGGGCCGGACGAGTCGTACGAGCGAGAGTGGCGCGGGTGGACGTGAAGGACATGGGCACCGATCTGAAGTCGGTGCTCATCACCAAGGAAGAGATCGACGCGAAGCTGGCCGAGCTGGCCGCGCTCATCGACGAGGAGTACGCGGGCAAGGACCTGCTCCTCGTCGGCGTCCTCAAGGGCGCCGTGATGGTCATGGCGGACCTGGCGCGGGCGCTGTCGAACCCCGTCACCATGGACTGGATGGCCGTGTCCTCCTACGGCGCGGGCACCCAGTCCTCGGGCGTGGTGCGCATCCTCAAGGACCTCGACACCGACATCAAGGGCAAGCACGTCCTGATCGTCGAGGACATCATCGACTCCGGCCTGACCCTGTCGTGGCTGCTGTCGAACCTCGGCTCGCGCGAGCCGGAGTCGCTCAATGTCGTGACGCTGCTGCGCAAGCCGGAGGCGGCGAAGGTCGCGATCGACGTGAAGTGGGTCGGCTTCGACATCCCGAACGAGTTCGTCGTCGGTTATGGTCTCGACTTCGCGGAGAAATACCGCAACCTGCCCTTCGTGGGCACGCTCGCGCCGCACGTCTACGGCGGCTAGAGCGGTTCGCGGGCCCTGGTGGGGCCCGGTGCAGTCGTGTGTTCCGGCGCGCGGGAACCCTTCGCGGTTTCCCGCCGTTGGAGCAGGGGAAGGCGGGTTTGTTGACCGTCCGCGGCGTCATCGGGTGACAATGCTGGGGTACCGTCCGAAGGTCAGTCTTTTTTCAAGCTTTCAAGGTCGAGCAGGACACCGCACGCACAGCACCTCGTTCCGGGGTGACCGTGCCTCACTGTGGCAGGAGGGACGGGGCGCTCGCGCCCCGTATGGATGGACGTGAAGCGCTACTTCCGTGGGCCGGTCATGTGGATCGTGCTGGCCGTCCTCGCCGTGGTCGTGTTGATGCAGGTCGT
Organism: Streptomyces sp. NPDC049585; assembly: GCF_040675615.1. Classification (NCBI taxonomy): domain Bacteria; kingdom Bacillati; phylum Actinomycetota; class Actinomycetes; order Kitasatosporales; family Streptomycetaceae; genus Streptomyces; species Streptomyces sp. NPDC049585. The sequence goes on from NZ_JBFAPE010000024.1 coordinate 41,256, forward strand.
CGGCTCGTCCGGCGGCTACAAGTCGGTGGACACCAGCCAGGTCGTACACGCGATCGACAAGAACCAGGTGAAGTCGGCCGAGCTGACGACCGGCGACGAGAACAAGATCAAGGTCGAGCTCAAGAGCGGCGTCAAGATCAAGGGCTCGAGCAAGGTCCAGGCCAACTACATCGGCGACCAGGGCGTGGAGATCTCCAAGGATCTGCAGGCCAAGGCCGACGACGACGACTCGAGCACGCTGCCCGAGGGTTACAACGTCTCGACCTCCAAGCAGAACCCCTTCATCGGTGTCCTGCTCTCGCTGCTGCCCTTCGTCCTGATCGTCGTGGTCTTCCTGTTCCTGATGAACCAGATGCAGGGCGGCGGCTCCCGAGTGATGAACTTCGGGAAGTCCAAGGCCAAGCTGATCACCAAGGACACCCCGAAGACCACCTTCGCCGACGTGGCCGGTGCCGACGAGGCCGTCGAGGAGCTCCACGAGATCAAGGAGTTCCTGCAGGAGCCCGCGAAGTTCCAGGCCGTGGGCGCCAAGATCCCCAAGGGTGTGCTGCTGTACGGCCCGCCCGGTACGGGCAAGACGCTGCTCGCGCGCGCCGTCGCCGGCGAGGCGGGCGTGCCGTTCTACTCGATCTCCGGCTCCGACTTCGTCGAGATGTTCGTCGGTGTGGGCGCCTCCCGCGTCCGCGACCTGTTCGAGCAGGCCAAGGCCAACGCCCCGGCCATCGTCTTCGTCGACGAGATCGACGCCGTCGGCCGGCACCGCGGCGCGGGCCTCGGCGGCGGCCACGACGAGCGCGAGCAGACGCTGAACCAGCTGCTCGTCGAGATGGACGGCTTCGACGTCAAGGGCGGCGTCATCCTGATCGCGGCCACCAACCGGCCCGACATCCTCGACCCCGCACTGCTGCGCCCCGGCCGCTTCGACCGGCAGATCGCCGTCGACCGCCCGGACATGCAGGGCCGTCTGGAGATCCTCAAGGTCCACCAGAAGGGCAAGCCGGTCGCCCCGGACGTCGACCTCTCGGCCGTCGCCCGCCGTACGCCCGGCTTCACCGGTGCCGATCTATCGAACGTGCTGAACGAGGCCGCTCTGCTGACGGCCCGCAGCGACCGCAAGCTGATCGACAACCACATGCTGGACGAGGCGATCGACCGCGTCGTGGCCGGCCCGCAGAAGCGGACCCGGATCATGAGCGACAAGGAGAAGAAGATCACCGCGTACCACGAGGGCGGTCACGCCCTGGTCGCGGCGGCCTCCCCGAACTCCGACCCGGTCCACAAGATCACGATCCTGTCCCGCGGCCGGGCCCTGGGCTACACCATGGTCCTGCCCGACGAGGACAAGTACTCGACCACGCGCAACGAGATGCTCGACCAGCTGGCCTACATGCTGGGCGGCCGCGCGGCCGAGGAGCTCGTCTTCCACGACCCCACCACGGGCGCCGCGAACGACATCGAGAAGGCCACCGCCACGGCCCGCGCGATGGTCACCCAGTACGGCATGACCGAGCGCCTCGGTGCGATCAAGTTCGGCTCCGACAACTCCGAGCCCTTCCTGGGCCGTGAGATGGCCCACCAGCGCGACTACTCGGAAGAGGTCGCCGCCCTGGTGGACGAAGAGGTCAAGAAGCTGATCGAGAACGCCCACAACGAGGCGTGGGAGATCCTCGTCGAGAACCGCGACATCCTCGACAACCTTGTGCTGGCGCTCCTGGAGAAGGAGACGCTCAACAAGGAGGAGATCGCCGAGATCTTCAAGCACGTGGTCAAGCGCCCGCCGCGCCCGGCCTGGACCGGCTCCTCGCGGCGTACGCCCTCCACGCGCCCGCCGGTGCTCTCCCCCAAGGAGCTCGCCCCCAGCAACAACGGCGCCGCCTCCGTGGACACCGTCGAGCTGTCGAAGGACAGCCCCGCCGGCCCGGAGAGCTGATCGGCCCCGTAGCAAGGCCCGGAATGGATGCCGCGTCACCCAGGTTTTAGCCTGGGGGCGCGGCATCGCGCATTTCGGCGCTGACGGACGAGAGAACGAGGCAAGCCCATGACCGACCCGGTGACACTGGACGCCGAGGGCACCATCGGAGAATTCGACGAGAAGCGGGCCGAGAACGCGGTCCGCGAACTGCTGCTCGCGGTGGGTGAGGACCCCGACCGCGAGGGCCTCCGAGAAACCCCGGCGCGAGTGGCACGGGCGTACCGCGAGATATTCGCCGGCCTCTGGCAGAAGCCGGAGGACGTGCTCACCACGACCTTCGACCTGGGCCACGACGAGATGGTGCTCGTCCGCGACATCGAGGTCTACAGCACGTGCGAGCACCACCTGGTGCCCTTCCACGGCGTCGCCCATGTGGGCTACATCCCGTCCACAACCGGCAAGATCACCGGCCTGTCGAAGCTGGCCCGCCTGGTGGACGTCTACGCCCGCCGGCCGCAGGTGCAGGAGCGGCTGACCACGCAGATCGCCGACTCCCTGATGGAGATCCTGGAGCCGCGCGGCGTGGTCGTGGTCGTCGAGTGCGAGCACATGTGCATGTCGATGCGCGGCATCCGCAAGCCCGGCGCCAAGACCCTCACCTCCGCCGTCCGCGGCCAGCTCCGCGACCCCGCAACGCGCGCGGAGGCGATGAGCCTCATCATGGCGGCGCGCTGAACCAGGACATGAGAAAGGGCCCGCCAAATGGCGGGCCCTTTCTCTGTCGCGGCCGCGGCGAGGGCGCCCGAAAGGGGCGCGGGGAACTGCGCGATCAGCCACCAACGACGCGCAGTCGGCTGACGGCAGGACCCCGTACCCCGGGAGCCGGCAAGGAATCCGCTAAGCGGAAAGCCGGCTGCCCATCCACTTCAGCGTGGGGTTCAGCTCGCGCCGCCACGTGTTGAAGTTGTGCCCGCCGCTGTCGAGGATGATCGACGAGACCCGGGTCGGGGACTTCGAGGCCATGTCGATGAACTTCAGGGTGTCCTTGTAGTTGTGCTCGCCCTTCTTGCTGCTGGTCACCAGCAGCGAGACCGGCGGGAGCGGCTTGTTCTTCAGCCGCCACAGCAGGTCGTTCTCGTTCTCCACCTGCTTGCTGCCGCCGAAGAGGGAGCCGGTGGTCGGGTCCTGCGGGGCCTTGAAGTAGCCGGAGAGGGAGGCGGCGGCGCTGTAGGAGTCCGGGTGGCGCATGGCGATCTTCAGCGCGCAGTAGCCGCCGGTGGAGTCGCCGATCATGCCCCAGTTCGCGGCCTTGGTGCCGACGCGGTACTGCTCGGAGATGGCCTTGCGCAGGTCCTTGGCGAAGAAGGTCTCGGTCTGAGGGCCGCCGGGTATGTCCATGCATTCGGTGTCGCGCGGCGGGGCGACGGTGGGCCGCATCATCACGAGGATGGTGGGCTGCATCTTCTTCTCTTTGGCGAGCTTGTGTGCGCGCACGGGGTAGTCCAGGCCCTTGATGAGCGCCTCGGCGGTGCCCGGGTAGCCGGTCAGGGCGACCGATGCCGGAAAGGTCTTGTTCGCGTACTCCGGCTGGAAGTACTCCGGCGGCAGGTAGACGTACGCCGGGCTGCTGATCTTGGACTCGATGCCGACGACGTTGATCTTCTCGATCTTGCCGCCGACGCGCGGCACGTTGCCCCGCGGGACCTTGACCGCCTGCGCACCGACCACCTGGACGCGCTTGGCGCCCATGCTGTGGTCGACGACCACGCCCTCGTCCTTGACCTGGCCGAAGAGGTCGGCCCACGAGCCGTAGAAGCCGAAGGACTGGTTCGCCCACAGTCCGATCGCGGCGAACAGGGAGAGCTGCGTGGCCAGCATCATGCCCACGCGGGCGGCCACGGCGCCCACGCTCTTCCTGCCCAGCCGGGGCCAGAGCCAAATGGTCAACGCGAAGAGCACTACCGCAGCCGCGATGGCAAGCAGCAGTACTGCCATGCTGGTGAGACCCATGAGGTGCTTTCTGCCGAGCGACCCGGCGCCGAGTCGCGGAATGGTTACTTCTTTCCGGGCTCGGCCCCCCGCGGAACCTCAACCCCGAAACCGTCGTCCTACAGGGCGCACATTGCACGGGTGCTGCTGCCGAACGGCGCAGCTCCAGTCGACAGGACGACGGGAAGAGATGTCTGTCAGGGAAGATGGCAATAAGTCCGACGAGGTTGCTTCGCGTTCGAAGTGGCTCACGGGGCTTGCGCGAGTCGTCAAAGGCCCGAAGCCCGAGAACGTACCCGCCGTCGTGGGCACGATCGCGGCGCTCATCGGCCTCGCCGACGTCGCGGCCGGAGTCATCCCCCGGTGGCGCTGGAGCAAGGTGCACGCCCTCGCCGAGGTGCTGCCGGGTACGGTGACCCAGCTGGCCGCCGCCGGTTCGATCATCGTCGGCATCCTGCTGCTGATGCTGGCCCACGGCCTGAAGCGGGCCAAGAAGCGGGCCTGGATGGCCGCCGTGGTCCTGCTGCCCATCGGCGCCGCGGCCCAGCTGATCTACCGCCACTCCAGGATCGGCACGATCCTCTCGCTGCTGCTCTTCGTCTACCTGCTGCGGCACAAGAAGGCGTTCGACGCGCTGCCGGACTCGCGCAGCCGCTGGAAGGCGCTCGCCAACCTGATCGTCATGGGTGGCGTCAGCTTCGCCCTCGGTTGGGTGATCGTCGGCTCGCACGCCAACCAGATGGTCGGCGACCCGCCGGTGCTGGAGCAGATCGAGCACGTCGTGTGGGGTCTGTTCGGCTTCGAGGGCTCCGTCCGCTACACCGGCGGCACCGACTACGTCGTCGGCTACTCGCTGGGCGCCCTCGGCCTGCTGACCGTGCTCTCCACCGCGTACCTGCTCTTCCGCCCCGAGTACCCGGCCCCGCTGCTGACCGAGCAGGACGAGGACCGGCTGCGCGAGCTGCTGGCCAAGCACGGTGCCCGCGACTCCCTCGGCCACTTTGCGCTGCGCCGCGACAAGAGCGTGGTCTTCTCGCCGTCCGGCAAGGCCGCCGTCTCCTACCGCGTCGTCTCCGGCGTGATGCTCGCCAGTGGCGACCCGATCGGTGACGTCGAGGCGTGGCCCGGCGCGATCGAGAAGTTCATGGAGCTGGCCAAGCGCCACTCCTGGACCCCCGCCGTCGCCGGCTGCAGCCAGACCGGTGGCGAGGTGTGGACCCGCGAGACCGGCCTGGACGCCCTGGAGATGGGCGACGAGGCCATCGTCGAGGTCGCCGACTTCAGCCTGAGCGGCCGCTCCATGCGCAACGTCCGCCAGATGGTCAAGCGCATCGAGCGCAATGGCTACACCACCAAGGTGCGCCGCGTGGGCGACCTGAACCCCGAGGAGCTGGCTGCCGTCCAGAAGGCCGCCAACGCCTGGCGGGACACCGAGGACGAGCGCGGCTTCTCCATGGCCCTGGGCCGCATCGGCGACCCCAAGGACCTGGACGCGATCATCGCCACCGCCCACAAGGACCCGGAGGAGGGCGAGGACCTGCCCTTCGGTGACCTGCGGGCCATGCAGCACTACGTCCCCTGGGGCCCGGACGGCAGCTCCCTGGAGCTCATGCGCCGCGACCGCAGCGCCGACCCCGGCATGAACGAGCTCCTGATCGTCGCCTTCCTGCAGGCCGCGCCGGAGCTGGGCATCAAGCGCATGTCGCTGAACTTCGCCTTCTTCCGCTCCGCCCTGGAGCGCGGCGGCAAGCTGGGCGCCGGCCCGGTCGTCCGCATCCAGCGCGCGGTGCTGATCTTCCTGTCGCGCTGGTTCCAGATCGAGTCGCTGTACAAGTTCAACGAGAAGTTCCGCCCGATCTGGGAGCCCCGCTTCGTGGTCTTCCCCAACAGCCGCGACCTGCCGCGCATCGGCTTCGCGATGATGCAGGCCGAGGGCTTCCTGGAGCTGCCGCGCCTGCTGCGCCGCCGCCCGGCCGACCCCTCGGTGATCGTGGACGACGAGGAAGCCGTCGAGCAGAGCGAGGTCACGCGCGCGGCCTGACCGCAGCCGGCCCCGTGGGCCCCCGCACCGGACACCGTCCGGGCGGGGGCCCCTCGCTTTTCCCGTGCCGTTTCCCGCGCCCTCGCTTCTCCCGCGCCCCCGGGCGGGCGGTGAACGGGGCGCCCCCACGCCCTAGGCTGGTTGGTATGAGTACGTTGCGCGGCCGGGTGGGGCCGGTCGGACTGCCCGCGTGGGACCGCTGTGCCGTGATGGGCGTGGTGAACGTCACGCCCGATTCCTTCTCGGACGGCGGCCACTGGTTCGACACCGCCCTGGCGGTCAAGCGGGGCCTGGAGCTCGCCGCGGCCGGCGCCGACCTCGTCGACGTGGGCGGCGAGTCCACCCGGCCCGGGGCGACGCGGATCGACGAGGACGAGGAGCTGCGCCGGGTGATCCCGGTCGTCCGCGAGCTGGCCGGCGAGGGCATCGTCGTCTCCGTGGACACCATGCGCGCCGCCGTCGCCGAGGCCGCCGTCGAGGCCGGCGCGGTGCTCGTCAACGACGTCAGCGGAGGCCTGGCGGACCCGGCCATGGTGCCGGTGGTCGCCGACGCCCGGGTGCCGTTCGTGGTCATGCACTGGCGTGGCTTCAGTGCCGACATGAACAGCCGGGCCGTCTACGGCCCGGACGTCGCCGGCGAGGTGATCGACGAGCTGCGGCAGCGGCTGGACGCCGTCGTCGCCGGCGGCGTCGAGCCCGAGCGCATCGTGGTCGACCCGGGCCTGGGCTTCGCCAAGAACGCCGAGCACGACCTGGCCCTGGTCGCCGGGCTGCGCAGGTTCCGCCGGGAGCTCGACGACCTGCCGGTGCTGGTCGCGGCCTCCCGCAAGCGCTTCCTCGGCCGGGTGCTGGCCGGCCCCGGGGCCGAACCGCCGCCGGCCCGCGAGCGGGACGGCGCCACCGCCGCCGTCTCGGCCCTCGCCGCCCGCGACGGCGCCTGGGCGGTACGGGTGCACGAGGTGCGGGCCAGCGCGGATGCCGTGCGTGTGGTCGCCGCCGTCACCGGTGCCGCGGCCGCCGAGGGGGCGGTGTGAGCACCGCCCGCACCGAGAGCGAGCGGGTCGAGCTGGCCAACACCGCGCTGTACGAGGCGGTCGAGCGCGGCGACACCGTGGCCATGGAGCAGCTGTGGCTGAACGAGCCCGGCGTCGAGGTCTCGTGCGTGCACCCCGGCTGGCCGGTGCTGCGCGGCCGCAGCGAGGTCCTGCGCTCGTACGCCCTGATCATGGCGAGCACGGACTACATCCAGTTCTTCCTGACGGACGTGGAGGTCTCCGTCACCGGCGACACCGCCCTGGTGACCTGCACGGAGAACATCCTCAGCGGCGCCCCCGCCGAGAACGAGGGCGAGCTCGGCCCGCTGGTCGGCCAGCTGGTCGTGGCCACCAACGTCTTCCGGCGCACGGCCGGCGGCGAGTGGAAGGTCTGGTCCCACCACGGCTCGCCGGTGCTGGCGGGCGAGGAGGACGAGGAGGACGACGGGGACGAATCATCCTGACCCGGGCGGGCTGACCCGTCGGGGTGATGTGGCGTACGACACGTCCCCCGCACGGGTATGTCACCCCTGGCCGGACCACCCCGCAGGCGCGTCGGCCCAGGCCGGGGGTGGAAAGGCGGGGACGGGGGCGGAGAGCGAGGGCGGTGCTTAGCACCGCCCGAAGGCCCTGTCCATAGCACCCGAGGACCGGTCGTGTCGGTGCCCGCAGGTAGATTCGAAGTGGGCCACCCGGCGGCCGCCTGCCGCGCCGGGCCCGTACCGACGACCAGCAGGAGTGATTCGTGTGGATCGTGTCGCGCTGCGCGGCTTGAAGGCTCGCGGCAACCACGGGGTGTTCCCGCGGGAGCGCGAGGAGGGCCAGACCTTCATCGTGGACCTGGTGCTGAGCCTGGACACCCGGCCTGCCGCGGCCGGCGACGACCTCACGAAGACCGTGCACTACGGCATCGTGGCCGAGGAGGTCGTGGGCATCGTCGAGGGCGAGCCCGTCGACCTCATCGAGACCCTCGCCGAGCGCATCGCCCAGCAGTGCCTCGCGCACGAGCCCGTGCAGCAGGTCGAGGTCGTCGTCCACAAGCCGGACGCCCCGATCACCGTTCCCTTCGACGACGTGACCGTCACGATCACCCGGAGCCGAGTATGAGCAGCAGCGACCCGACCGTGCAGCCGGTGCCCGCCTCCGTGGTGGAACAGGTGGACGCCGCCGACATCACCCTGCACAACCCCAAGCGCGCCGTGATCTCCATCGGCAGCAACCTGGGCAACCGCCTGGAGACCCTCCAGGGCGCCATCGACGCCTTGGAGGACACCCCCGGCCTGCGCGTCAAAGCCGTCTCCCACGTCTACGAGACCGAGCCGTGGGGCGTAGAGGCGGGCTCCCAGCCGTCGTACTTCAACGCCGTCGTGCTGGTGAAGACCACTCTTCCGCCGGACTCCCTGCTGGAGCGCGGTCACGCGATCGAGGAGGCCTTCGAGCGGGTGCGGGACGAGCGCTGGGGCCCGCGCACCCTGGACGTCGACATCGTCACCTACCAGGACGTCGTCTCCGACGACCCGCGACTCACCCTGCCCCACCCGCGTGCCCACGAGCGTGCCTTTGTCCTCGTCCCGTGGTACGACGTGGACCCCGAGGCCGTCGTCCCGGGCCACGGTGCACTGGCCGACCTGCTGACGACGGTCGGCAAGGAAGGTGTGTCCGTCCGGACCGACCTGGAACTCCGTCTGCCCGAGTAGCCGTTGGGCGGGTGGCGGCGAGCGACAAAAAACAAAGGGGCGACAGCCACGTGAAACAACTGCGGATCGGGATGCTGGCAGGGCTGTTCGCCGTGGCCGGGGTGCTGTCCTGGGCGGCGGCCCGGCTGTGGGACTCCTTCGGCACGCTGCCCAGCGTGCCCGTGGCCGCGCCCATCGTGCTGGCCGTCATCGCCGTCGTCCTCTTCGCCACCGGCCTCTCGATCCGGGCACGCCTGCGCGCCCAGCGGGAGCGCCGCCCCGGCGCCAAGGGCGTCGACCCGCTCCTGGCGGCGCGAGCCGTCGTCTTCGGCCAGGCGAGCGCCCTGGTCGCGGCCCTGGTGGCCGGCATGTACGGCGGCGTCGGCGTCTTCCTGCTCATGGACGGCCTCGACGTCCCCGTCCGCCGCGACCAGGCCATCTACGCCGGCGCCTCGGTCCTGGCCGGCGCCTGCGTGGTGGCAGCGGCCTTCTTCATGGAACGAGTCTGCCGCCTCCCGGAAGACGACGACGAAGACGGCGGGGCGAGCCGAGCCTGACGGCCGGTTTGCGGGCAGGCTTCCGCCGCCCGCGCGTTTGTGGGCAATCGTTCCGCATGGGGGCACCTCCCAGCGGTAGCTGGGGTGGGGGCACCTCCCAGCGGTAGCTGGGGTGGGGGCACCTCCCAGCGGTAGCTGGGGGAGGAACGGGTGGGCACAAACCCGCCCACCGGGCGGAACCACCCCGCCCGCACCCCGGGTGCGGGTCACGCACCACTGACGGTGCGCACGTCCGCGTCCCCACCCACCGACCGCCGCAACGCCGCATGCAATCCCCCCGGCGTGAGCACGCCCAAGAAGTGATCCGCCCCCTCCCCGTCCACCACCGCAATCCACCCCGCATCGTGCTGCAGCATCGTGCTGAACGCCTGCTTCAGTGACGCCCCCAGCGGCAGCCAGGCATCCATCCGCCGTGCCACGTCCCGCACGACTCCGCCACCGGAGGAGACCGCCTCCGCGGAGACCCACCCGTGCAGCCGATCCGCGTCGTCGAGGACGACGGCCCACCGCGCCCCGTCGGCGGTCAGCCGCTCCGCGGCGTCGGCCAGCCGGTCGTCGAGGTGCACGACCGGCGGCTGTTCCAGGTCGCCCGCCTCGATGGGCGTGACCGACAACCGCTTGAGCCCCCGGTCGGCGCCCACGAAGTCCGCGACGTACGGCGTGGCGGGCGCGCCCAGCACCGCGGCCGGTGCGTCGAACTGTTCGATGCGCCCGTTCCCGTACACCGCGATGCGGTCGCCGAGCCGTACGGCTTCCTCGATGTCGTGCGTCACGAAGAGCACCGTCTTGCGCACCTGCGACTGCAGTCGCAGGAATTCGGACTGCAGTCGTTCCCGCACGACGGGGTCGACGGCTCCGAAGGGTTCGTCCATCAGGAGGACGGGCGGGTCGGCGGCCAGGGCCCGGGCCACCCCGACGCGCTGGCGTTGTCCGCCGGAGAGCTGTTCGGGGTAGCGGTCCCCGTACAGGGCGGGGTCGAGCCCGACCAGTTCCAGCAGTTCGGCGGCTCGCGCGCGGGCCTTCTTGCGCGACCAGCCCAGCAGGTGCGGCACGGTGGCGGTGTTGTCGAGCACGGTCTTGTGGGGGAAGAGGCCGACCTGCTGGATGACGTACCCGATGCGTCGGCGCAGTTCGACGGGGTCGACGTCGGCGATGTCCCGGCCGTCGACGAGGATGCGGCCGCTGGTGGGCTCGATCAGCCGGTTGACCATCTTCATGGTCGTGGTCTTGCCGCAGCCGGACGGTCCGACGAGCGTGACCAGCTCTCCTTCCGCGACCTCGAAGGAGAGGTCGTCGACGGCGGTCGTGCCATCGGCGTAGCGCTTGGTGACGTGCTCGAAGCGGATCATGGTTCCCCATTGTTGCCCGGTTGGCTGCCCGTCGGCCGTCGGGACGGCCTTCGAACATGTTGCCGTCGAATGACCGCCGGAGGCGAATGTCAGTGCGCCGGGTTAGGGTCGCTGGTAACCGACCGTGAAAGCCGAGGGGGAGGTGAGGGCACGGATGGCTGGTCAGAACTGCCTGATCGCCAACGACTGGGTCTGCGGGGAGTACGTCCGCACGCGCGGCACGGAGCTGACGGAAGCGACCCTCCAGCACATCGGCATCACTCTTTCGTCCGTGCTGATCGGCCTGTTCGTGGCCTTCCCGTTGGCGCTGCTGGCCCGCAGGTGGCGGGGGATCGCGGCGCCGGTGCTGGGGGCGACCACGATCCTGTACACGGTGCCCTCCCTGGCGATGTTCTCCTTGCTGGTGCCGGTGTTCGGGCTCTCGGCGGCGGTGGTGGTCACCGGTCTGGTGCTGTATTCGCTGACGATCCTGGTGCGCAACATACTCGCCGGCCTCGCGTCCGTCCCGGAGGAGGCACGGGAGGCGGCGCGGGGCATGGGGTTCGGTCCGGCCCGGCTGCTGTTCCAGGTCGAACTGCCCTTGTCCGTACCGGCTCTGATGGCGGGTCTGAGGATCGCCACGGTCTCGACGGTCTCGCTGACGACGGTGGGTGCCATCATCGGCTACGGCGGCCTGGGCAACCTCATCTACGAGGGCATGCACAGCTACTTCAAGGCCCAGGTGCTGACGGCATCCGTGCTGTGCGTCCTGCTGGCCGTGGTGGCGGACGTGCTGCTGCTGGGCGTCCAGCGGTTGCTCACACCGTGGGCGCGGGCGGGAGCGCGGCCGAAGAAGCGGATGTCGGCGCGGCGGCCGGCGAACGACCTGCCGGGCGAGGCGGTGGCCTGATGGACGTCCTGGGACGTACGTGGGAGTGGCTGAGCACCTCCGCCCACTGGTCCGGCACGGACGGGGTGTGGCACCGGCTCGGTGAGCACCTCTTCCTCACCGTCGTCTGCCTTCTGATCTCCTGCGCGATCGCGCTGCCCGTCGCCCTGCTGCTCGGCCACCTGGGCAAGGGCGGCGCGCTGGCCATCAACATCTCCAACGTGGGCCGTGCGGTGCCGACTTTCGCGGTGTTGGTGCTGTTGCTGCTCAGCCCGCTCGGTACGCACGGATCCTGGCCGACGGTCATTGCGCTCGTGCTGTTCGCGATACCCCCGGTGCTCACCAACGCCTATGTGGGCATGCGCGGTGTCGACCGGGGGACGGTGGAAGCCGCGCGCGGCATGGGGATGACGGGCCGTCAGGTAATGGCGCGCGTCGAGCTGCCGCTGGCCTTCCCCCTGATCATGACCGGCATCCGGTCCGCCGCCGTGCAGGTCGTGGCCACGACGACGCTGGCGGCGCTGCCCGGCGGCGGCGGGCTCGGCCGCATCATCACGGCCGGCTTCCGGCTCACCGACACCGCCCAGGTGGTGGCGGGCGCCCTGCTGGTGGCGGTGCTGGCGCTGGCGGTGGAGGGCGCGTTCGTGCTGCTGCAGCGGTTGCTGGACCCGATGCGCGGGCAGGTGGCGACCGCACGCGCATGACGAGCGAACCAATCGGACGGATGGAGTCACCTATGCCCAGGACAACGCTGCCGTTGCTGCCGGGAACGGCGCGCCGGGCGCGCCGCGCCCGCGCCCTGCTGGCGGCCGCCGGCGTCGCGGCCCTGACCGCGGGGCTCGCCGGCTGCGGCGGCGACAGCCTGGAGAAGTCCGGCGGGGCGGGTGGCTCCGGCGCCGGCTCGGGGGAGAAGTCCCTGGTCATCGGCTCCGCGTCCTTCACCGAATCGAAGGTTCTGGCGGAGATATACGCGGGGCTGCTGAAGAACGCCGGGTATTCCACGACGGTGCACACCGTCGATGCGCGCGAGCTGTACGAGCCGGCGCTGGAGCGGGGCGAGATCGACGTCGTCCCGGAGTACGCGGCGACGCTCACCGAATTCCTCAACAAGAAGCAGAACGGCAAGGATGCCCCGCAGGTCGCCTCCTCCGATCCGGAGGCCACGGTGAAGGCCCTGCGGAAACTCGCCGAGCCGCGCGGTCTGAAGGTGCTCGAACCGGGCCGGGCGGTCGACCAGAACGCCTTCGCCGTTACCGGCGAGTTCGCAAACGAACACCACCTCAAGACGCTTTCCGACCTCGGAAAGTCGAAGCAGCAGGTCAAGCTGGCCGCGGGCGACGAATGCCGGGAGCGGCCCTTCTGCAGGCCCGGGCTGGAGAAGACCTACGGCATCGAGGTCTCCGGCATCGTGCCGCTGGAGGTCGGCAGCCCCCAGGCCAAGCAGGCGGTCAAGGACGGCAAGGCGCAGCTGCTCCTGACCACCACCACGGACGCCACCCTGAAGCAGTTCGGACTGGTGCTCCTCGAAGACGACAAGAAGCTGCAGAACTCCGACAACGTGCTGCCCGTGGTGAATGCCAAGAAGGCCGGCTCGGAGAAGATCACGGAAGCGCTGGAACGGCTCAACAGGGTCCTGACCACGGCCGATCTCACCGAACTCAACAAGAAGGTCGACGCCGAGCGGCTCAAGCCCGCCGATGTCGCCGCGCAGTACCTCAAGGAGAAGAAGCTCCTGACGAAGTGACGGACCGACGTGACGGCGAGCAAGTGACGGTGTAGGGGAGAAGTAAGATCAAGGGACGAGTTTGGTGGCGGGGTCACACTCCCGAGGCAACGCACGGTAAGTTTCAGGCCATGCCACGAGGACGCCACCGCCATTCCGCACCCCTGCACCGGCTTCTTCCCCCGCTGTCGGTCGCCGCGACATCCGTCGCGTGCGCCGCCGGTGCTCTGGTGGTGGGCGAGCCGCTCGTCATACGCGCCCTGGCCGCGGCCTCCGCGGCCGCGGCCGTCGTCGGCTCGGTGATGATGCGCCGCTGGGACCGCGCGGCAGGCAAGCGCGTCGCCCAGCTCTCCGCCGCCCGCACCCGGGACGAGTGGAAGACCGAGGAGCGCATCGCCGAGCTGGAGACGGACCTCGAGGAGACCCGGCTGGCCCGCACCAGGGTCGAGGTCAAGCTCCGCAACAAGCGCGCCGAGCTCGCCCGCCTGCGCACCGAGCACGCCGACCTGCTGCGCCGTTACGCCACCGCCGAGACCGAGCGGGCCAGCGCCCTGGAGGGCCGCCGCCTGCTGGAGAAGGGCGCCGGGGCGAAGCCCGCGGCAGCGGGCGAGGCCAAGGCCCTGCCCCCGGCCGGGATCGGCCCCGACGCCTACCGGCGGGCCGCCGACGCCCTGCGCACCTTGGAGCGCAAGGCCGAGGCCACGGCTGCGGCGAAGACCGCCGAGAAGGCCTCTGCGAAAGCCGCCGAGAAGGCCGCTGCGCAGGACGCCGTGAAGGACGCCGCGAAGAAGCAGAAGCCGGCCGCCAAGAAGATCGCGAAGGCCGACGCGGCCCCGCCGGTGCCGGCCGCACGCCGAAAGGTGGCCCGCACCCAGGGCGGCTTCGACTTCTTCGGCAACGCGAAGAAGGACAAGCCGGTGGACGAGCAGGACCTGGCCGACGTGGTCGGCGAGGAGGCCCTCGCCGAGGCGGCCGGCGTCGACGAGGACGGCAAGGTCATAGACCTCACCGCCCACGACGAGACCGAGCAGATCGACGTGGCCGAACTGCGCACCGCGATCTCCTGACGGAGCCCCGGCCGGGGACGTCTACTTGTCGATGTCGCCGACGACGAAGAACAGCGATCCCAGGATCGCCACCATGTCGGCGACGAGCGTCCCCGGCAGCAGCTCCACCAGCGCCTGGATGTTGTTGAAGGACGCCGACCGCAGCTTCAGCCGGTACGGCGTCTTCTCACCCTTGGACACCAGGTAGTAGCCGTTGAGCCCCAGGGGGTTCTCCGTCCACACGTACGTCGAGCCCTCCGGTGCCTTGAGCACCTTGGGCAGCCGCTGGTTGATGGGGCCCGGGGCCAGCTCCGCCAGTCGGTCCAGGCAGGCGTCCGCCAGCTCCAGCGCGTTGTGCGTCTGCTCCAGCAGGCACTCGAAGCGCGCCAGGCAGTCGCCCTCCTGCCGGGTGACGACCTTCAGCACGTCGCCCAGCTCGCCGTAGGCCAGGTACGGCTCGTCACGGCGCAGGTCGAAGTCGACGCCGGAGGCCCGGGCGATCGGCCCGCTCACCCCGTAGGCGTGCACCGTCTCCGGCGTCAGCACCCCGACCCCGCGCGTACGGCCGCGGAAGATCTCGTTGCCGAGCACCAGCCGGTCGTAGACGTCCATCCGGGAGCGCACCTCGGCCACCGCATGCCGGGCCCGCCCGAGCCAGCCGGCCGGCAGGTCCTCCTTCAGGCCGCCGACGCGGTTGAACATGTAGTGCATCCGGCCACCGGAGACCTCCTCCATGACCGTCTGCAGCTCCTCGCGCTCGCGGAACGCGTGGAAGACGGGCGTGATCCCGCCGAGCTCCAGCGGATAGGAGCCGAGGAACATCAGATGGTTGAGCACCCGGTTCAGCTCGGCCAGCAGGGTCCGCGTCCACACCGCGCGCTCGGGCACCTCCATGCCCAGCATGCGCTCGACGGCGATGACCACGCCCAGCTCGTTGGAGAACGCCGACAGCCAGTCGTGACGGTTGGCGAGCATGACGATCTGCCGGTAGTCGCGGGCCTCGAAGAGCTTCTCCGCCCCCCGGTGCATGTAGCCGATCACCGGCTCCGCCGAGATGATCCGCTCGCCGTCCAGGACGAGGCGCAGCCGCAGCACGCCATGGGTGGACGGGTGCTGAGGCCCGATGTTGAGCACCATGTCGGTGCTCTCCGCCGCGCCGCCGATGCCGACTGTCGTCTCCGTCATGGGAACAGTTTCTCAGCCCCGCCGGACGACCCGCCCCGGCCGTCGCCGCCGGGCGCGCCCAGCACCTCGGCCACCACCGGCGCACAGGCGTCTCCGACCGGCTGCAGCAGCCAGCCGAAGCCGCCCAACCCGCCCGGTGCCGTCAGCTCCGCCGCCTCCCCGGCGGTGCCCAGCGCCCGCACGTAGGCGGCGGGGTCGGAGGAGGCCAGCGAGAGCGGCGGCCTGCCGCCGTCCACGCCCAGGGCGTGCAGCGCCCGGCGCTGCGTGGTCACCGCGGCGCCCGTGCCGGGCCCGGCCGCGGCGCAGGCGTCCAGGGCGACGTGCGCGGTGATGTCGCAGCTGCCGTCCGGCACCGGCCGCACCTCGCGGCCGTCGCGGAAGCCGGCGAGGGTGCCGAAGGGCGGCCGGGTGGCGCGCTCGTGGGCGTAGTCCACGGCCACCGCGAGCCCGGCCCGCAGGCTGCCGACCGCGTGCGCCCAGGCGGCGTCGCGCGGGTGCCCGATCTCCGCCCGGCTCCCGGGCGGCGCGCCTTCCAGCGGCCACCAGCGGGCCAGCCACGCGGCGTCCTCTCCGGCGACCGGCTCGCCCAGCATCTCCTCACCGTCCTCGCCGACGAACACCCGGCGGGCGCTGCCCGCGCCGTCGGCCTCGGCCACGTCCACCGGAACGTTGTCCAGCCACTCGTTCGCGAACAGCAGCCCCTCGACGCCTTCGGGGACCTTTTCCAGCCAGACGACCCGCGGGTCCAGCCCGGCCGGGCGGTCCGCGATCTCGACCGCGTACGGGCGCAGCCGCGCCGCAAGGTCCTGCGGGCACCGCTCCAGCACCGCGCGCACCAGCTCGCCCCGGCCGGCGCCCACATCGGTGAAGGCCAGCTCCTCCGGGTGCCCCAGGGCCGCGTCCACCCGCCGCAGCAACTCCACGACCGCCCCGGCGAACAGCGG
The DNA here is from genome assembly GCF_040675615.1 of Streptomyces sp. NPDC049585. Classification (NCBI taxonomy): domain Bacteria; kingdom Bacillati; phylum Actinomycetota; class Actinomycetes; order Kitasatosporales; family Streptomycetaceae; genus Streptomyces; species Streptomyces sp. NPDC049585. Next base: position 57,580 of record NZ_JBFAPE010000024.1, read on the forward strand.
CGAGGCATGGACCGACGTACGGAAGTGGCCCGCCGGCCCCTCGGGGCGCCGGTAGAAGCCTCCGGGGCCGTACAGGGCGGCATCGGCCGCCTCCCGCCAGGTCCGCGTCCCGTCCGGGCCGCTGCTCGCACTCGCCATGTGCCCACGGTAAGCGGGGGCGTCCGGGGGCGACCCTCCACCTTGGGGAGTAGTCGCCCGGGGCATGGATCGCCCCCCGGGCTGACCCGGGCACCGACTCCGCATGCCTACGCTGGGTGACGTGCAGCGTCTCTACGACTTCCTCCGCAGACACCCCACCTGTGTGGACAGCTTCTGGGCCGTCCTGCTGCTGGGGATGAGTCTGCTGTCTGCGGCGGATTTCAGCGGGGGATCCCCGGCGGTGCCGGCCCTGCTGTCCCTGCCGCTGTGCCTCGTCGTGGCGCTGCGCCGCCGGGCCCCGCAGAAGATGCTGCTGCTCGCCACCGCCACCGGCGTGGCCCAGCTGGCGCTGAACCAGCCCGCGGGCGTCGCCGACTTCGCCATGCTCGTGATCGTGTACACGGTGGCGTCCGGGCACGTCCGCTGGGCCTCGCGCTTCGCCCTGGCCGGCAGCTTCGTGGCGGCACCGCTCGCCCAGCTGCGCTGGCCCAACCCGCACAACTCCCTGTCCACCAACCTCCTGGTGACCGTCTTCCTCGCGGTGCCCTTCCTGCTCGCCTGGGTGCTCGGCGACTCGATGCGCACCCGCCGCGCCTACTGGGCACAAGTGGAGGAACGGGCGAAGAGGCTGGAGAAGGAGCGCGAGCAGCAGGCGCGGATGGCGGTCACGGCCGAGCGCGCCCGGATCGCCCGCGAGCTGCACGACGTCGTCGCCCACAACGTGTCGGTCATGGTGGTGCAGGCCGACGGCGCGGCGTACGTGCTGGACGCCTCGCCCGATCAGGCGAAACAGGCGCTGTCGACGATCTCCGCCACCGGCCGTCAGGCCCTCGCCGAGATGCGCCGGCTGCTGGGCGTGCTGCGCACCGAGGAGGGCGGCGAGACCGGCGGCGAGTACGTGCCGCAGCCGGACGTGGAGCGGATCGGCGAGCTGGTCGAGCAGGTCCGCAGCGCGGGCCTGCCGGTGGACTTCAAGATCGAGGGCGCGCCGCGCCCGCTGCCCAGCGGCGTGGAGCTGACCGCCTACCGCATCGTGCAGGAGGCCCTGACCAACACCCGTAAGCACGGCGGCCCGGACGTGGGCGCCAGCGTGCGGCTGACGTACTTCGACGACGGCCTGGGCCTGCTGGTGGAGGACGACGGCCGGGGCGCACAGCAGGAGCTGTACGAGGCGGGTGGCGCCGACGGCATGGGCCACGGCCTGATCGGCATGCGCGAGCGCGTCGGCATGGTCGGCGGCACTCTGGACGCGGGGCCCCGCCCGGGCGGTGGCTTCCGCATCAGCGTGCTGCTGCCGAACAGGCCGGGCCGCTGACCCCGCCGCCACCATGGAACCCTCCATCGATACCCCCGCTCCTGCTCGATCCGTGAACCTGTGAAAGGGAACCCCGCATGGCGATCCGCGTGATGCTCGTCGACGACCAGGTGCTGCTGCGCACCGGCTTCCGCATGGTGCTGGCCGCCCAGCCCGACATGGAGGTCGTCGCCGAGGCCGGGGACGGCGCCGAGGCGCTCGAGGTGCTGGCCGGCACCGAGGTGGACGTGGTGCTGATGGACGTCCGCATGCCGCGGCTGGACGGGGTGGAGGCGACCCGCCGCATCTGCGTCCAGGACGATCCGCCCAAGGTGCTGATCCTGACCACCTTCGACCTCGACGAGTACGCCTTCTCCGCGCTCAAGGTCGGGGCCAGCGGCTTCATGCTCAAGGACGTGCCGCCCAACGAGCTGCTGGGCGCCATCCGGGCGGTGCACAGCGGCGACGCGGTGGTCGCGCCGAGCACCACCCGCCGGCTGCTCGACCGCTTCAGCCCCATGCTGCCGAGCACCGGCGCCGAGCCGGTCAGCGCCGAGGTCTCCCGCCTGACCGAGCGGGAGCGCGAGGTCATGCTGCTGGTGGCCCAGGGCCTGTCCAACGGCGAGATCGCCGCCCGCCTGGTGCTGTCCGAAGCGACGGTGAAGACCCATGTCGGCCGGATCCTCACCAAGCTCGGCCTGCGGGACCGCGTGCAGGTCGTGGTGATGGCCTACGAGAGCGGTCTGGTACGGGCCGGAGGCGGCGGGGCCGCCGCCCAGTAGCACCCCCGCGCCCCTGACGGGGCGCTGCACACGATCCGCCGGACACGACCTAGCGCAGCACGCCCTCCAGGAAGTCGCTGCCGAGCCGTGCCACCACCGTCAGGTCGAGCTGGTGGAGCACGTACCGGCCGCGGCGCCGGGTGGTCAGCAGGCCCGCCTTCTTCAGCACGGATATGTGCCGCGAGACCTCCGGCGCGCTGATGTCGTGCGCCGTGGCGAGCTCGCCCGTGGTGTACGCGGAGCGGGCCAGGTAGCGGCACATCCGGATGCGCATCGGGTGGGCGAGGGCCTCCAGGCGCAGCTTCAGCAGCTCCAGGGACTCCGGCCCGGGCAGCTCCGCCGCGGCCACGGGGTAGTGGACCACCGGCCGCCAGCCGGGGGCGTGCAGCACCCACACATGGGGCCAGCCGAAGGAGGACGGCACAAAGGTCACGCCCGGGCCGATGGCGGGGTCGAGTGCCGTCGTCCGGCCGTTGCCGAGCTTGTCGACGTTGATCCGGGTGCCGTCCTCGGTCAGCGTCACCGCGGGCGAGACCTCCGCGAGGGCCTCGGTCAGGCCCTTGCGGCGCAGCACCTCGGTCTTGTGCCGGGCATCGGCGGTCAGTTGTACGCGCACCCGCTGCCAGGTGTCGTTGAAGAACGCCTCGGCGCAGTCCTCGAAGAGTCGCCGCAGCCAGGCGCGCACGGTCGGCGGGTCGTCCAGGATCCGGCGGGCGAACTCCACCGCCCGGGGCCCGCGCGCCATGGCGCGCTCCATCGCGTAATGCCGGGCCTCGGCGTCCACCAGGGGAGACGGTCCGGGCCGGCTGTAGCGGCTGGAGCACGAGATCTCCAGCGCGGCGTCGACGAACACCTGGTCGTCGAGCCGGTCGAGCAGGTCCAGGTCCTCGGCGAGGGTGGCGCCGGGCACGCCCTGCGTGTGCGGCAGTGCGGCGAACGGCAGGGAGATGTCGGAGAACGTCGAACGCCACAGGAAGTCCGCCTCGCACAGGCGGTCCGCGAGGTCCGGCTTGAGGGCGGAGTTCGTCGCGGTGGTCCAGCCGTGCAGCCCCGGGTGGTGCACCGGCTCGGCCAGCGCGTGCAGGGCGGCGCACAGCTCGGCCAGCGGGGACGCCCGGAAGACCATGCGCTCGGGCGGCAGCCCCGCGATGTCGATCATGACGCTCATGGGCTCATCGTGCCTCTCTCCCGGCGGGCCGGGCCGTCATTTGACGTTCCTCGTCAATCCATGCGCAGCGGCGTCGGGCACGGCCCACCGTGGAGTGCATGAACGCCACTCAGCAGCACCTGCTCGACCTCTACCGCACCGCCTCCCACCAGGACCCGGCCCCTCCGGCGCCGGGCACCGCCGACCTGCGGACCCTGCAGGAGGTGCGCACCTGGTGGCGGTTCCGGGCAGTGGTGGACGAGCGCGTCGCCGCTCACCGCGCACGCTGGACGGCCCTGCTCTCCAGGCTCCGCCCGGCCACGACGCCCCGCCCGGCCGCTGCCCCTTCCTCACCTGCCTCCGCCCTCCCGCTCCGGCCGGTCGAGCCGCTCCAGCAGGGCGCCGACCGCCTCGCGGACGTCTGCAGCCGTCCAGGCCAGCGCTGAGTCGGCCACGGTGACCTCCGTGAACGACAGCCCCGGCACCGGCACCGGCATCCAGCGGCCGCCGAAGAGCGTCGTGCGGGTCTCCTCCGCCAGCCGTGTCCCTGCCGCGGTGAGCGCGTCCGCCTCGTAGGGCAGCCACACCTGGAACCGATGGGTGTGCGGCACCTCCGGGTGCACCCGCGACCACGGGACCCCCGCCTCGGCGAACCCCTCCCGCAGGGCCTTCGCGACCACCTTGGCATGGGCCACGTATTCCGGCAGCCGGGGCAGCTCCCGCTCCAGCCCCGCCAGCGCGGACAGCGCCGCCGGCCACTGCTGGAAGACGGTGCCGCCGTAGCGGTGCCGCCAGGTCCTCGCCTCCTCGATCAGCGTAGCCGGGCCCGCCAGCGCAGCGCCCGAGATGCCCCCGATCGACTTGTAGAAGGAGACGTACACCGAGTCCGCCAGGGCCGCTATCTCCTGCAGCCCCACCCCGAAGTGCTCGGTGCACTCCCACAGTCGCGCCCCGTCGAAGTGGACGACCGCCTCCCGCTCCCGGGCGGCCTCGACGACCTCGACCAGCTCCTCCCAGGTCGGCAGCAGGAACCCGGCATCGCGCAGGGGCAGCTCCAGGGTCAGCGTGCCGAAGGGCTCCGCCAGCTCACGGATCTCCGCGGCCGTCGGCGTGCGCGGCTCATCGGTGGTGTGCACCCCGCGCAGGCCACTGACCTGCACATAGGCGCTGCGCTCGAATCTCTCCAGGTGCGAGAGCGGGTGCAGCGCCACCGTCGGGTTGCCCGTGCGCCCCGCCCAGCAGCGCAGCGCCACCTGCTGGGCCATCGTGCCCGTGGGGAAGAACGCGGCCGCCTCCATGCCGAGCAGCTCGGCGACCCGCTCCTCCAGCCGGGCCACGACACCGTCGCCGTACATGTCGGGCAGCGCATCCATGTCGTACAGCTCCGGGGCCGTCTCGACCAGGTCGCTCAGGAGCCCGCCCAGGGGCACCCCCATCCGGCCGCCCGACAGCACCCGTTCGGAGCCGCGCAGGGCGGCGATCCTGCGGGCCAAGGTCGTCTCGTCGCTCATGGGGCGAGCATGGCCCAGCCCCCGGTCCGGCCGCGACGGGATATCCACAGGCACGGGCTGCAGTACGACAATCCACCGTGCGGTGTGATGGTCCGCCCACCCCTGTGGACGACCCGGAGGGCGCGCGCCACGCCTCGCGTAGCATGACAAAGGAATCGTCCGGTACCCCCGCGGACTGGAACGGAAGGCACCCCGCCGCGTGAACGCACCTCATTCCCCGGACCACCCGGGCCCCCAGGACCGCCCGGCCCGGCTCGCCGTCGGCGTCGTCGGCGCCGGCCGCGTGGGCCCCGCCCTCGCCGCCTCGCTGCAGCTCGCCGGGCACCGCCCGGTCGCGGTCTCGGCGGTCTCGGACGCCTCCCTGCGCCGCGCTGCCGCCCTGCTGCCCGACGTCCCCGTCATGGCGCCCGCCGACGTGCTCGCCCACGCCGACCTCGTGCTGCTCACCGTGCCCGACGACGCGCTGCCCGGCCTGGTCGCCGGGCTCGCCGAGACCGGCGCCGTGCGGCCCGGCCAGCTCCTGGTGCACACCTCCGGCCGCCACGGCACCGCCGTGCTCGCCCCGGCCACCCGCGCCGGCGCCCTGCCGCTGGCCCTGCACCCGGCCATGACCTTCACCGGCACCCCCGTCGACGTCCAGCGCCTGGCCGGCTGCTCGTTCGGCGTCACAGCCCCTCAGGAGCTGCGGCTGGCGGCGGAGGCCCTCGTCATCGAGATGGGCGGCGAGCCGGAGTGGATCGAGGAATCCGCCCGCCCGCTCTACCACGCGGCCCTCGCCATCGGCGCCAACCACCTGGTCACCCTGGTGGCCCAGTCCATGGAGCTGCTGCGCACCGCGGGCGTCGAGCACCCCGCCCGCATGCTCGGCCCGCTCCTGGGCGCCGCCCTCGACAACGCGCTGCGCAGCGGTGACGCCGCCCTGACCGGCCCGGTCGCCCGCGGCGACGCCGGCACCGTGGCCGCCCACATCGAGCAGCTGCGCACCCACGCGCCCCAGGCCGTTGCCGGGTACCTGGCCATGGCCCGTACGACCGCCGACCGCGCGCTCGCGCACGGCCTGCTCAAACCCGAACTGGCGGAGGACCTGCTCGGCGTCCTCGCGGACGGAGGCAACCAGTGACCACCCGGCTCATCCGCACCGCCGAGGAGCTGCAGGCGCTCCCGGGCCGCGGCCGCCGCGCCGTCGTGATGACCATGGGCGCCCTGCACGAGGGCCACGCCACCTTGATCCGCACCGCGCGCGAGGCCGCCGGCCCCGAGGGCCAGGTCGTCGTCACCGTCTTCGTCAATCCCCTGCAGTTCGGGGCCGGCGAGGACCTCGACCGCTATCCCCGCACCCTCGACGCCGACATGGTCGTCGCCCGGGAGGCCGGCGCCGACCTCGTCCTCGCCCCTGCCGTCGACGAGGTCTACCCCGGTGGCGAGCCCCAGGTGCGCGTCACCGCGGGCCCCATGGGCGAGCGCCTGGAAGGCGCCTCGCGCCCCGGCCACTTCGACGGCATGCTCACCGTCGTCGCCAAGCTGCTGCACCTGACCCGGCCCGACGTCGCCCTCTTCGGGCAGAAGGACGCCCAGCAGCTCGCCCTGATCCGGCGCATGGTGCGCGACCTGAACTTCCCCGTAGAGATCCTCGGCGTGCCCACCGTCCGCGAACGCGACAACCTCGCCCTGTCGAGCCGCAACCGGTACCTCTCCGAGGCCGACCGGGCCACCGCGCTCGCCCTGTCCCGTGCCCTGTTCGCCGCCCAGGCCGAGGCGCCGCGCGGCGCCTCGGCCGTACGGCAGGCGGCGCAGGGCGTGCTGAAGGAGGCGGCCGGCCTCCAGCCGCCCCTGCAGCTGGACTACGTCGCCCTGGTCGACCCGGCCGACTTCATCGAGGTCCCCGACGACCACACCGGCGAGGCCGTCCTGGCCGTCGCCGCCAAGGTGGGCACCACCCGCCTGATCGACAACCTTCCCCTGACCCTGGGCGCGACCACGCTGGGAGCGACGCGATGACCGGCATACGACTGACCGCCCCCCGCCCCGGCTGGGCGGTCGACGCCGACGTCGTCGTCATCGGTTCCGGCGTCGCAGGGCTGACCGTCGCACTGCGCTGCGCCGCCGCGGGCGCCCGGGTCACGGTCGTCACCAAGGCACGCCTGGACGCCGGCTCCACCCGCTGGGCCCAGGGCGGCATAGCCGCCGCGCTCGGCGAGGGCGACACCCCCGAGCAGCACCTCGACGACACACTGGTCGCCGGCGCCGGGCTGTGCTCCGAGGAGGCCGTGCGCGCCCTGGTCAGCGAGGGCCCCGACGCCGTGCGCCGCCTCATCGCCACCGGCGCCCGCTTCGACACCGACGCCGGCACCGGCGAGATCCTGCTGACCCGCGAGGGCGGCCACCACCGCAACCGCATCGCCCACGCCGGCGGCGACGCCACCGGCGCCGAGATCTCCCGCGCCCTGGTCGAGGCCGTGCGCGCCGCGGGCATCGAGACGATCGAGCACGCCCTCGTGCTGGACCTGCTCAAGGACGCCGAGGGCCGCGCGGCCGGCGTCTCTCTGCACGTCATGGGCGAGGGGCAGCACGACGGCGTCGGCGCGGTGCGCGCCCGGTCCGTGGTGCTGGCCACCGGCGGCATGGGCCAGGTGTTCTCCGCGACCACCAACCCGGCGGTCTCCACCGGCGACGGCGTGGCGCTGGCCCTGCGCGCCGGTGCCGAGGTCTCGGACCTGGAGTTCGTGCAGTTCCACCCCACCGTCCTGTGGCTGGGTCCCGACGCGGAGGGCCAGCAGCCGCTGGTCTCCGAGGCGGTGCGGGGCGAGGGCGCCCACCTGGTGGACGCCGACGGCCACCGCTTCATGGTCGGCGCGCACGAGCTGGCCGAGCTCGCCCCGCGCGACATCGTCGCCAAGGGCATCATGCGGCGCATGCAGGAGAAGGGCGCCGAGCACATGTACCTCGACGCCCGCCACTTCGGCGCCCAGAAGTGGGAGCAGCGCTTCCCCACGATCCTCGCCGCCTGTCGCTCGCACGGCATCGACCCGGTCACCCAGCTCGTCCCGGTCGCGCCGGCGGCCCACTACGCCTCCGGCGGGGTGCGCACCGACCTGCACGGTCGTACGACCGTGCAGGGGCTGTACGCGTGCGGCGAGGTCGCCTGCACCGGTGTGCACGGCGCGAACCGCCTGGCGTCGAACTCGCTGCTGGAGGGCCTGGTCTTCGCCGAGCGCATCGCCGACCACATCGGTGCGCACATCGCCGACCACATCGACGGGCGAACCGGCGACCCCCTGTCCGAGGCCCCGCAGCCCGCGTCCGCCGCCGGGTCGGCCCCGCAGGGCACCGAGCTGCGGCTCGTCGCGCCCGAGGCCCGTACGGCGATCCAGCGCGCCATGACCCAGGGCGCCGGCGTCCTGCGGTCCGCGCAGTCCCTGGCCCGTACGGCCGCCGAGCTCGCCCGCATCCGCGACGGCGTCGACAAGGCCGTCGTCCCGGGCACGGAGGCGTGGGAGACCACCAACCTCCTGCTGGTCTCACAAGTACTTGTCGAAGCCGCGCTGCGCCGCGAGGAGACCCGCGGCTGCCACTGGCGCGAGGACCACCCGGACCGCGACGACGAGCACTCCCGCCGTCACCTGCTGCTGGCCCTGCGCCCGGACCGCACCCTCGCCGTGTCCGCCACGGCAACGGCCGCCTTCCCACCCGTCACTCCTGCCGCCGCCTCCGAGGAGAACACCGTGAGCACGTCCGAAGACCGTCCCCTGCACCAGATCGGCCGCGCCGGCCAGGAGGCCGCCGAGGCCACGGCCGGCGGCTGCGGCGACGCCTGCGGCTGCGCGGGCGAGGAGTTCGGCGAGGGCACCCTCGAGTGCGGCCTCGACCCGGAGCTGGCGGCCCTGCTGGTCGCCTCCGGTCTGGACCCGCTGCAGGTCGAGGACATCGCGCACCTGGCCATCGAGGAGGACCTCGACGGCGGCGTCGACGTCACCAGCGTCGCCACCATCGCCGAGGACGCGGTGGCCACCGGCGACTTCACCGCCCGCGAGGCCGGCACGATCGCCGGCCTGCGCGTGGCGGAGGCGATCCTGTCGGTGGTGGCCACCGACGAGTTCGAGGTCGAGCGGCACGTCGCGGACGGCGACCGGGTGGAGGCCGGCCAGAAGCTGCTGACCGTGCGCACGCGCACCCGCGACCTGCTGACCGCCGAGCGCAGCATGCTCAACATCCTGTGCCGCCTGTCCGGCATCGCCACCGCGACCCGTGCCTGGGCCGACGCGCTGGAGGGCACGGGCGCCGCGGTGCGCGACACCCGCAAGACGACGGTCGGCCTGCGCGCCCTGGAGAAGTACGCGGTGCGCTGCGGCGGCGGCGTCAACCACCGCATGTCGCTGTCGGACGCCGCGCTGGTCAAGGACAACCACGTCGTCGCCGCCGGCGGGGTGGCCGAGGCGTTCCGCGCGGTGCGCAGGGAGTTCCCGGGCCTGCCGATCGAGGTCGAGGTCGACCGGATCGACCAGATCGAGCCGGTGCTCGCCGAGGGCGCCGACCTGATCATGCTCGACAACTTCACCCCCGAGCAGACCCGCGAGGCCGTGGAACTGGTCGCGGGCCGTGCCAAGCTGGAGTCCTCCGGACGGCTGACGCTGGCCAACGCCCGGGCCTACGCCGGCACCGGCGTCGACTACCTGGCGGTCGGCGGGCTCACCCACTCGTCGCCCATCCTGGACATCGGGCTGGACCTGAGGGAAGAGAGCGCCTGATGCTGCTCACGATCGACGTCGGCAACACCCAGACCGTCCTCGGCCTGTTCGACGGCGAGGACATCGTCGAGCACTGGCGCATCTCCACCGACCCGCGCCGCACCGCCGACGAGCTGGCCGTCCTTCTGCAGGGCCTGATGGGCCGCCACCCGCTGCTCGGCGACGAGCTGGGCGACGGCATCGAGGGCATCTGCATCTGCTCGACCGTGCCCTCGGTGCTGCACGAGATGCGCGAGGTGACCCGCCGCTACTACGGCGACGTGCCCGCGCTGCTGATCGAGCCCGGCGTGAAGACCGGCGTGCCGATCCTGATGGACAACCCCAAGGAGGTCGGCGCCGACCGCATCATCAACGCGGTGGCGGCCGTCGAGCTGTACGGCGGCCCGTCGATCGTCGTCGACTTCGGCACCGCCACCACGTTCGACGCGGTCAGCGCCCGCGGGGAGTACGCCGGCGGTGTGATCGCCCCGGGCATCGAGATCTCCACGGAGGCGCTGGGCGTACGCGGTGCCCAGCTGCGCAAGATCGAGATTGCCCGGCCGCGCAGCGTCATCGGCAAGAACACCGTCGAGGCCATGCAGTCCGGCATCCTGTACGGCTTCGCCGGCCAGGTGGACGGCGTCGTCGGCCGGATGGCGAGGGAGCTGGCGGACGACCCGGACGACGTCACCGTCATCGCCACCGGCGGCCTGGCTCCGCTGGTGCTGGGCGAGGCGACGGTCATCGACGAGCACGAGCCGTGGCTGACGCTGATCGGCCTGCGTCTGGTCTACGAGCGCAACATGATGCGCGGCTGATCGTCCTGGTGGCTGGCCGTCCTCCTGGCTGACCGTCCCCGTGGCTGGTCGTCCCCCGGCTGACGGTCCTCGCGGCCGACCTGCAGCCGGCTGTCCCCGGCCGGCCCCGGCCGGCCCGCGCCCGCGCCCGCGCCCGCGGCCGTGCCACGCCGGGAGGCGGGGCTCAGCGGATTTTGTCCGTTTAGCACTTAAAGTCGCCCCATGCCCACGCCCTATGGATCCCGCGGCGGCATGGCGTTCAGCGCGGACGAGCTGCGCGTGCTGCGCCGTGCCCTCGACATCGCACTTCGCCCCCACCCCTCCACCGGCCGTCCCGGGCCCGCCCGGGACGCGGAGGTCAGGGACTGCCTCCGGCTCGCCGAGGCCGTGGCCGAGGCCGGCCGGGAAGGCGATCGGCTGCACGCCTTCCTGGTCGCCGACCTCGACCGGCACCGCTCCGCCCTGCCCGGCGCCGCCCCCGGCTACCTGCGGCGCCTGCAGGACGCCCTGGCGGGCGGCCACCGGCCCGAGCGGGCGGATCTCGCCGCCCTGCGCTCGCTGTGCGCCCTGCCCGCCGGGCCCCGGGAGAGCGCGCGCCGGCAGGCCCTGCTGGCCCGCTGCACGGAGCTGGCCGGCGAGCAGGAGCCCGCGCGGCAGCCCCGTCCGGCCCCGCCCTCCAAGCCCGCCCCGACGCCGCCGCCGGCGGCGCCCTCACCCAATCCGCCCCGGCCGGACCGGCCCATTCCCACGCCGGGCGAGGTCTTCCCGCCCCGCCGCAAACCCGTACCGCCGACCGGGTCCCGCCTGGCCGACGCCCGCCGCTGACGTACGCCGCGCGCCCGCCCGTTTCGCCCCACCCGGTCGGTGGGGCGAAACGGGCGGGCGCGTACTCTGGACGGGTCGCTCGCAGCACCACCGATCCAGAAGGAGCCGACGGCCATGGACTATGTCGCCGCGCTGGTCCCGCCCGTGGTGATGGCGGTCGCCTTCACCGCGCTCGTCGTCACGATCGTCAAGAGCCAGGGCGGGGCGAACAAGGCCAAGGAGGACGCCATCGTCGACGCGGCCCTCGCCCGCGCCGAGGCGGCGAAGCAGGCCGGCGCCTGAGCCGTCCGGGGGCCCGCCCCCGCACCGGCACCGGGCGTACGGACCGAGGAGCGGTCCGTACGCCCTTTTTGACGCCCGGATTGCCGCGCCGATAAACCGGCATTCAAGACATCTCCCACTATTATTCGCGTGTGGTTCGACGCCTGGGTGAACTGGAAGACGCCGTGATGACGCGCGTGTGGGAGTGGAACCGGCCGGTCACTGTTCGGGAAGTCCTGGAAGACCTTCAGCAGGAACGGTCCATCGCCTACACCACGGTGATGACCGTAATGGACAACCTGTATCAGAAGGGCTGGCTGCGCCGGGAAGCCGAAGGGCGGGCCTATCGATATGAGGCGGTCTCGAACCGCGCCGCCTACTCGGCCGCACTGATGAACGAAGCCTGGTCGCTCAGCGACAACCCCGCGGCTGCTCTCGTCGCCTTCTTCGGCATGATGTCGGCCGAACAACGCGAAGCGCTGCGCGACGCGATCCGGGTCGTGCAACTGGACGGGCCCGACGAGACCCCGGGAGAGCCGGGGCGATAGCGTCCGGACATGCCGCGTCTCTCAAAAGCCGTCACCGTCCGCAGGGCCCGCACCAGCGATGTGCCCGCCGTCCGCCGGCTCATCAACGCCTACGCGCGCGACCGCATCCTCCTCGACAAAGCCACGGTGACGCTTTACGAGGACATCCAGGAGTTCTGGGTGGCCGAGCGGGACGAGGACGCCACCGTCATCGGCTGCGGGGCCCTGCACGTGATGTGGGAAGACCTCGCCGAGGTACGCACGCTGGCCGTCGACCCGGAGGCCAGGGGCGCCGGAGTGGGCCACCAGCTGCTGGAGAAGCTCGTCCGGACCGCGCGCTGGCTGGGCGTGCGGCGCATTTTCTGCCTCACCTTCGAAGTGGACTTCTTCGCGAAGCACGGCTTCGTCGAGATCGGCGAGACCCCCGTGGACCGTGATGTCTACAGCGAGCTGCTGCGTTCCTATGACGAGGGCGTTGCCGAGTTCCTGGGTCTCGAACGAGTGAAGCCGAACACCCTTGGCAACAGCCGGATGCTTCTGCATCTGTGATCGCGGTCCCTATGTCCGAATCGCGCCCCTATCGCGCGGGCCCGGAAGCCATCGTTCCCATGCGGATGCCCGGCTGAACCTTCCCGGGGGGTTTGTGTTTTTCCGGGAAAGGCGGTTTGCTATTCCTCCGTAATCCCTTTTCCGCTGACGAAAGGAATCCCCCGTGGCGCAGAAGGTTCAGGTCCTTCTTGTCGACGACCTCGACGGCGGCGAGGCCGACGAGACGGTGACGTTCGCCCTGGATGGCAAGTCCTACGAGATCGACCTCACCACGGACAACGCGGACAAGCTGCGCGAGGCCCTCGCCGACTACGTGAAGGCCGCCCGTCGCACCGGTGGCCGTGCCGCCGCCGCCCGTGGCAAGGGCCGTGCCGTGGCCACCGCCGGCGCCCAGGACACCGCCAAGATCCGCGCCTGGGCGAAGGAGAACGGCTACAACGTCAACGACCGTGGCCGTGTCCCCGCCGACATCCGCGAGGCGTACGAGAAGGCCAACGGCTGACCGTCCGCCCCGTCCGGTGGCCGATCACTGCGCGCCGCCGCGGCGCGCAGCAGCCGGGTCCGGTGGCACTCCGTGGCCGCCGCGCCCACGAGCCGTACGAGATCGGGGGCGCCCGCCCCGTCCCCGAGGCCGGTGACCGGCAACGTGGTCTCGACCTCGCACCCGGGCTCCGGAGGCCGCACCCAGACGGCCTCCACAGCCCTTCCGGGGCCGCCCACGGCGCCGTGGGCGGCGGCCCCGCCGTCCGGAGCGCAGCCGGGCCCCGCCGCGCCCACCGGGGCCGGAGCGGGGATCCTGCCGCCGCGGCCCAGTGCGGTCAGCTCCAGGGCGACGCCGCTCCACTCCAGCCAGGTGAGCAGGCCGGGCAGCTCCTCCGCGCTTCCCGGGGCGGTCAGGAACCACATCCTCCCGGCCCGCCCGTCCAGCGCCACCGGCCCGGTGGCCGGGACGCGGGCGAGCACCGCGACGCCCGCCTCGGCGGGCATCCCGAGGGCGTCGAACCGGACGCCGGTGAGCAGCTCGACGGGCCGCCCGGCCGCGGTCGGCGCGGTGGGCCAGCCAAGGACGCACTCGTACCACTGACGCCGGCGGCGCCAGTGCCCCGGGCCCGCCCCTGCCGGGGGCGGCTCGTCCAAGGGGCGGCACGGGCGCGGAAGGACTACCGTCATGAACGGTGCAACTGTGGAAAGCCCAAGAGGTTACGCAGTGTGGAGAGTTGGGCACGCTGCGTATAAGACCTCCGGGGCGCACAGGCGCTCCGGGTGGTGCAGGGGTGTTCGCCCGTAGCGGATGCGGAGGGGTCGCGCCGCATGGAGTGCCGGTGGCCGGGGGTAGGACATTCCCCGTAGGAAGAGGCGGTAATGCGGGGGCTGGGGCGTATTGCCGGGGGGTTCCGCCCCGTCGCGGGCGGGCGCGCCGGGAAGGCCCGGCGTTCGCCGTCGGCGTAGTGGTGGTGGGCGTATATGCCTGGCCTGCGGGAACATCGTCTCCCACCATCGGGTTGGAGGAGATGTCGGCTGTTCGGCAGCAGGTTTCCCCGCCAACGCGGGGGTGATCCGGACGGGTGTCGGCAGTTGGAATGAGCTGTCCCGCCCAGCGGGACTAGCATGCGGAAGGACAGGGAGGGGACCGACCCCTTACTGCCTGACCGCTCTGAGGAGCGATTAACGATGTTCGAGAGGTTCACCGACCGCGCGCGGCGGGTTGTCGTCCTGGCTCAGGAAGAAGCCCGGATGCTCAACCACAACTACATCGGCACCGAGCACATCCTCCTGGGCCTGATCCACGAGGGTGAGGGTGTCGCCGCTAAGGCCCTGGAGAGCCTCGGGATTTCGCTCGAGGCGGTCCGCCAGCAGGTGGAGGAGATCATCGGCCAGGGCCAGCAGGCCCCGTCCGGTCACATTCCTTTCACCCCCCGTGCCAAGAAGGTCCTGGAGCTGTCGCTCCGCGAGGCCCTTCAGCTCGGCCACAACTACATCGGCACCGAGCACATCCTGCTCGGCCTGATCCGCGAGGGCGAGGGCGTCGCCGCCCAGGTCCTCGTGAAGCTGGGCGCCGACCTGAACCGGGTGCGGCAGCAGGTCATCCAGCTGCTCTCCGGTTACCAGGGCAAGGAAGCCGCCACGGCCGGCGGCCCCGCCGAGGGCACCCCCTCGACGTCCCTCGTTCTGGACCAGTTCGGCCGCAACCTCACCCAGGCGGCCCGCGAATCCAAGCTCGACCCGGTCATCGGGCGCGAGAAGGAGATCGAGCGGGTCATGCAGGTGCTGTCCCGCCGCACCAAGAACAACCCCGTCCTCATCGGCGAGCCCGGCGTCGGCAAGACCGCCGTCGTCGAGGGCCTGGCCCAGGCCATCGTCAAGGGGGAGGTGCCCGAGACCCTCAAGGACAAGCACCTCTACACCCTCGACCTCGGCGCCCTGGTCGCCGGCTCCCGCTACCGCGGTGACTTCGAGGAGCGCCTGAAGAAGGTGCTCAAGGAGATCCGCACCCGCGGCGACATCATCCTGTTCATCGACGAGCTGCACACCCTGGTCGGCGCGGGCGCCGCCGAGGGCGCCATCGACGCCGCCAGCATCCTCAAGCCGATGCTGGCCCGCGGCGAGCTGCAGACCATCGGTGCCACCACGCTCGACGAGTACCGCAAGCACCTGGAGAAGGACGCCGCGCTCGAGCGCCGCTTCCAGCCCATCCAGGTCGCCGAGCCGTCGCTGCCGCACACCATCGAGATCCTCAAGGGTCTGCGCGACCGCTACGAGGCGCACCACCGCGTCTCCATCACCGACGAGGCCCTGGTCCAGGCGGCCACCCTCGCCGACCGCTACATCTCCGACCGCTTCCTGCCGGACAAGGCGATCGACCTGATCGACGAGGCCGGTTCCCGGATGCGCATCCGCCGGATGACCGCTCCGCCGGACCTCCGCGAGTTCGACGAGAAGATCGCCGACGTGCGCCGGGATAAGGAGTCGGCCATCGACTCCCAGGACTTCGAGAAGGCCGCCTCCCTGCGCGACAAGGAGAAGCAGCTCCTGGCCGCCAAGGCCAAGCGGGAGAAGGAGTGGAAGGCCGGCGACATGGACGTCGTCGCCGAGGTCGACGGCGAGCTGATCGCCGAGGTGCTGGCCACGGCCACGGGCATCCCGGTCTTCAAGCTCACCGAGGAGGAGTCCTCGCGTCTGCTGCGCATGGAGGACGAGCTGCACAAGCGCGTCATCGGCCAGAAGGACGCCATCAAGGCGCTCTCCCAGGCCATCCGGCGCACGCGTGCGGGCCTGAAGGACCCCAAGCGTCCGGGCGGATCGTTCATCTTCGCCGGCCCCTCCGGTGTCGGTAAGACCGAGCTGTCCAAGACGCTCGCGGAGTTCCTCTTCGGCGACGAGGACGCGCTGATCTCCCTCGACATGTCGGAGTTCAGCGAGAAGCACACCGTCTCCCGCCTCTTCGGTTCCCCGCCCGGCTACGTGGGCTACGAGGAGGGCGGCCAGCTCACCGAGAAGGTGCGCCGCAAGCCGTTCTCCGTCGTCCTCTTCGACGAGGTCGAGAAGGCCCACCCGGACATCTTCAACTCGCTCCTGCAGATTCTGGAGGACGGTCGCCTGACCGACTCCCAGGGCCGCGTGGTCGACTTCAAGAACACCGTCATCATCATGACGACGAACCTCGGCACCCGGGACATCTCCAAGGGCTTCAACCTGGGCTTCGCCGCCCAGGGCGACGTCAAGACCGGGTACGAGCGGATGAAGGCGAAGGTCAACGAGGAGCTCAAGCAGCACTTCCGGCCCGAGTTCCTCAACCGCGTCGACGACACGGTGGTCTTCCACCAGCTGTCGCAGGAAGACATCATCCAGATCGTCGACCTGATGATCGCCAAGGTGGACGAGCGGCTGAAGGACCGCGACATGGGCATCGAGCTCAGCGCGGACGCCAAGCAGCTCCTGGCGAAGAAGGGCTACGACCCGATCCTGGGCGCCCGCCCGCTGCGCCGGACCATCCAGCGCGAGATCGAGGACGTCCTCTCGGAGAAGATCCTCTTCGGCGACCTGCGCCCCGGCCACATCGTGGTCGTCGGCACGGAGGGCGAAGGCGAGGAGAAGAAGTTCACCTTCCGCGGCGAGGAGAAGTCGGCCCTGCCCGACACCCCGCCGGTGGAGTCGGCGACCGGCGGTGCCGGCCCGAACCTCTCGAAGGACGCGTAAGGGCGCACAGCGCCCTCTGGCGGCCCAGTAAACAGGCGGCCCCGGAAACCGTGTGCACCACGGTTTCCGGGGCCGACCCGTTTTTCGGCTAATCGCCGGCGTCGAGCCCGGCACCCCTGACCTCCAGGCGGTCGCCGAAACGGTCGGCGTCGATCAGCTCCAGCTCGTTGTTCGACTGCCCCGGCCACACTTCCAGGGGCTCGGGAAGCACCGGCAGACCGGAGAGATCGAGCACGATGGAACCGGGCAGGAGACTCGTCAGGCGCAGCGTGCGAAGACCGGGGAAAACCGTGAAAAGCGTGGTGTCCACGCGGGGCTCTTCGCACAGGGTGAGAGCCAGTGACCTGACTTCGGGCAGGGGAGCGACCCCGACGAGAACGCGAGCGCTGTCCAATCGGACCTTCAGGCTGCGCAGCTGCGAAAGCCCGGCCAGTTTTCCGAGATCTTTGGGAGCGGCCAGCGGTACGGCGAGGCTCAGCGACTGAAGCCCCGTCCACGAATCGATGCCGTTCAGATCGAGCGGGGAGGCGGTGTCCCCGGTCACCCAGAGCCTTGACACCCCCGGATGCGGTGGCGGAAGCCTGTTCCTCTCATCGCTCCACACGGAGTCCAAGGACAGGAGCGAGAGAGCGGGCAGACCGGCGATGGTTTCCACGGCCGGGTGGGGGAGTCGTACGTGCCGCAGATGGAGGGCGCGCACGGAAGTCCTCTGCAGAGCGGTGATGTCGCGGACTTCCGGGCAGTCGGAAAGCCTCAGCTCTTGGATGTCCGGATGGTCCGCGAGGAAGTCGAGATCGCGCAGCGCCTGATTCCCCCTGATGTCCAACGAGCGGATCGCCCGCCCGGCGAACGCCCGGGCCAGACTCTCGGGCGGGTGGTCGCCCCGGATCAGCAGAGAACCGACCGGCCCCAGACCGGGAAGCAGTTCGAGCCTGGACGAGGACCCCACGGCAAGCAGGATGTTGCTCAGTTTCATACGGGCGAGAACCTGCTCCGCGTATGTGCGGGCGTCCATGCGCGCCCACGCGTCGGCCACCTTGTGCCGAACGGTCCTCGAATTGAGCCTTCCGAAGAGCGCGAGCGACGGGATCGCCGCGTCACCGAGCCGCGTCAGTACGTGCACCACGTGCAATGCGGCCCTCCTGTGCAGGCCCTCGGCACTCGGCAGAACCGACAGGACGTCCGGCCCGAGCGAGCTCAGGAGCTCGACGTCCCGGTCGCCGAGAGGCGGGCCGAGCTCCTTGACCTTCTCCCACACCGCCTCGTGCTGCTCGTCGTCGAGATATCGCGCGCTTTGCGCGCACTCCGCCGCCAGCGTGCGCAGCGACCAGCGGGCCTCCCGCTCGGTCGCCGCGTCACCGGCCGCGATCAGCCCGGCCACGACCCGGCGCACCTCGCCGCGTCCGCAGTGGCCGATCACCAGCCGGACGACGTCCTGCCACTGCTCCTCCGCCGCGTGCGACAGCAGTTCGCCGAGGCTGTCGCTGTCCTGGAATTCCTTCGCGGCGAGATAGTCCTGGAAGGTCCGGTGAATGAATTGAAGGGAGTCCGTGGCGCGCTCCTGGAGAAGCCCGCTGCGGTTGAGCAGATGCGCCAGGACCTGCTCCGCCGACCCCTGCTCGCGGACCTTGCGCAGGCCCTGCAGCGCTGCTTCCAGCTGGCGGACGGCCTGCTCGTGCGACAACTCGGCGCGTCCGTTGCGCACCAGCCAGATGGCGATCCGCTGCAGGAGCTGGCGGCCGTCCTCGACGTCCAGGGCGATGCCTTCCGGCGTACCGATGCGGCGGTGCGCGTCACGGTTGCCGAGGAGCATGGCCAGGGCGGCCTCGTAGAGGTGCCAGCGCGTGCGGGGGAGCAGACCGCTGCGGCGGCGGTGCAGGGCGCAGATGACGGCGCACAGCAGGGGCGTACGCGCCAGGTCGCGCAGGGCCGGGCTGCGCTCGAACTCCTGCGAGAGGTCGCGTTCGAGTCCGATCAGCCGGTTGCGTTCCTGCTCGGCCCTCAGGGGGTCGGCGAAAGCGCCGCACTCCAGGCGGGCGGCTCTGTGCCAGGCCGCCACGAACTCCTGGATGTCGTGGTCGCTCATGGGCAGGAGCTGCAGCTCCTCGAATCCCTCGGATTCCAGCCAGGAGCGCTCGACCGCCAGCGGGCGCGCGGTCACCAGGCAGCGGGTGGCCGGGTACATCCGCAACAGATCGGCGAGCCACCGGCGGGCCGTGCCGCGTTCGGCCCGCGGCAGTTCGTCCAGGCCGTCGACCAGGAGCAGCGCGCGCCCCATTTCCAGGACGCGGCCGGCCCATCCGGCGGGCGCCTCGTCCACCTGGAGCTGCGCGATGGTCGGCAATTGCGCCGGAGCAGGAGTGGTGATGCCTCGGGCGGCCAGGCTGCGCATGGGGACGACGAAGGGAATGAGCCCGTTGAGCGCCGTGAGTTCCTCCGGCATCGTCCGGCAAATGGCGTGGGAGGCCAGCCACCACACGAGCGTCGTCTTTCCGGCGCCCGCCTCGCCGCGGAGGACGGCCCGGGGGCGCCTGGCGAGCACCTCCTCGATGCGCTGCGGCTCGGACCGGACGTGGGCGGTGCCGTGGGACGTCAGTGCTTCCAGGCTCAGATAGGCGGTGTCCAGATCCCAGCTGTTCTCGTTGGTGCCCAGATCGTCGAGGCCGAAGATTTCCATGCGGCTGTAGCGGGCTTTGACGGCCTTGGCGTAACGGTCCTCGTAGGAAAGGTCCGCCGGGCCCCCGGAACCGACGATTTCCAGCGCATGGCGCAGGCCGTGCGCCCGCGCCGTGGCCGAGAAACCGGGGGCGAAGAGGATGGATTCGATCGGGATCGTGGCGAGAGCCGAGTGGTCCCAGCCCGCCGAGTCCTCCGTGATCAGCCCGAGAAGTACCGGACCGGCGAACACCGGGCCGCCGGACAGCCCGGCCCACGGCGAGGAACCGTCCGGCACATCGGCCGGCGGGTGGTGCTCGCTGCGCAGGACGTACCGTTTGCGCGCGCGCCCCGACACCGGCATGACCGTGCCTGTGACCTGCACGGCTTCCAGCTGCCCGCCCGCGTAGCGCTGCACCTGCGGAAAGCCGAGGGCCTGGCAGTCGGGAACAGGCCAGTCACCGGCCAGGGTGCCCAGACGCACCGTCGGCCTTGCGGCCAGGAGCACCGGTTTGCCTGCGTGCAGAAGCGCCGCGTCACCTTCCGTGTCGCGCCATACGACGTCGCAATTGCTGTGCGTATAGCCGCCCATCGGCAGGACCGTCGCCGTGCTCCGGGAGCCCACGACGTGAGCGCTCGTGAGTACCAGGTCCGACGTGAGCAGCACCCCGCTGCCCTGTCTTTCCCCGAGAACCGCCGCCAGGCGGCTCTCGTTGGCGCGGAACGCCTTCCCGGTGTTCACCGGTCGGGTGTCGTCGTCCCGAATCCCGACAGGCCCGGCAGCCTGTCGTTGCCGACCTTCCAGCCCTCGCCCGTCCGCCGGTCCTTCGGCGTCAGCGTGAAGGCGATCTTGTGCGTGCGGGCGGAGGACCGGGAGGCGTCGGCTCCCGATTCGACGACCCAGGCCTTCACCTTGCCGCCCGCCTTCGCATCGCGCCGCAGCTCGACCGTGAACTCCAGGGCGATGTCGCCGACGTCGAAGGCCAGGTCCTCGTCGGCGCCGGCTGCTGCTGCGCTGGTCAGGCCGGCCCGGATGGCGCGGACCGCTTCCTCCAGCTCTATGTCCTCGAAAGCGTTGCCCATCCCTGTGGCTCCCCCCGCGACGCCGCGTGCCTGCCGGATGACGGTGAGCGTACCGCGAGGTGACAAGACGCACAGGGGTTTCGGCGTCTACTAGGCGGCTTAGCGGCGCGGGACCCGCAAAAGGCCCGGACTCCGGGGGATTCGCCAGCTGATCGTTACTACCGGACCCGGTGAATGCCCGGCTTGGCAGGCCCCCCGAGCGCTGGTTACCAAGGAATGGCGATCCCGGTCGGAAGGCCGGGACCTGTCTTTTTCCCGGAGGTTTCCATCCGTATGTCGAAGCGCACCGTTTTCCGTAATCCGAGCAAGGCCGCTTTCCGTACCCGTGTCGCCGGCTTCGTCGCCGCAGGCGTGGGCGCGTCGGTCGTGCTGGGGTCCGGGGTTGCGCTGGCGGCCGGGACGGAGGCCGAGGCGCAGGCCGCTCCGGTCGCGGAGTTCCCCGCGTTCGCTTCCGTCGTCGCCGCGAGCGACGCGCTGCACAAGCAGGCGGAGACCATGCGGAAGGCGGCCGAGCAGGAGAAGCGGGCCGAGCAGGAGAAGCGGGCCAAGGAGGCCGAGGAGGCCCGTAAGAAGGCCGAGGCCTCGCGCAAGCGCACCGCGGAGTGGGTGGCGCCCGTGGAGGGCTATCAGATCGGCCAGCCGTTCGGTAAGGCCGGTTCGATGTGGGCCAACAAGCACAGTGGCCAGGACCTGGTGGTCGGCACCGGTACGGCCGTGAAGTCCGTGCACGGCGGCACCGTCGTCAAGGCCGGCCCCAACGGTGGCGGTGACGGTCCCGCGTACGGCAATGCCATCGTCGTCAAGCACGACGACAACACGTACTCGCAGTACGCCCACCTGTCGCAGGTGAACGTCTCGGTCGGCCAGAGCGTGTCCACCGGCGAGGTCATCGGCCTGTCCGGTTCCACCGGCAATTCGTCCGGCCCGCACCTGCACTTCGAGGTCCGTACGACCCCGAATTACGGCACCGCCGTCGAGCCCGTGGGCTTCCTCAAGGAGCGCGGCGGGGAGCTCTGACCCGCCTGATCCGCCCGCTCCACCCGATACGAGGCCTCAGTCCGGCACCTGGATGATCGGGAACGTCCCCGTACTGGTCGGTGACGACTCCGGCAGCCACAGCACCGCGATCGCCCCGCCGCCCTCCGTCCCGGGGTCGGCGTTGCGGAAGGTCAGCCGTGCCCCCAGGACGCGTGCCTGACCGGCGGCGATCGTCAGGCCCAGGCCGTGGCCCTTGCCGGCGCGGTCCTCGCTGCCCGTGCGGAAGCGGCTGGGACCCTCGCGCAGGAGCTCCTCGGGGAAGCCGGGGCCGTGGTCGCGCACGCGCAGCACCCGGCCCTCGACGGTGACCTCGACCGGGCCCTTGCCGTGCTTGGCCGCGTTCGCGAGCAGGTTGCCGAGGATCCGCTCCAGGCGGCGCGGGTCGGTCGAGACGTACGCCCGCCGCACCACCGTGACCTGGGCCTCCGGCGAGACGGAGCGCACCCGGCGCTGGACGAACTCGCCGAGCTCGATGTCCTGCATCTCGGCCCGCTCGGCGAAGCCGTCGAGGCGGGCGACCTCCAGGACGTCCTCCACCAGCGTGCGCATGGCCTGGGCTCGGTCGCGCACGAGCTCGCTGGGCCGGCCGGGCGGCAGCAGTTCGGCGGCGGTGAGCAGGCCGGTGACGGGGGTGCGCAGCTCGTGGGCGATGTCGGCGGTGACGCGCCGCTCGGCCTCCAGCCGGTCGCGCAGGGCCTCGGCCATGCCGTCGACGGCCCGGGCGAGGTCGTCCGTCTCGTCGCGCACGCGGCCGCCGATGGCGTCGCGCACGCGCACGTCGGGGTCGCCGTCGGCGAGCTTGCGGGCGGCGGTGGCGGCCTTGCGCAGGCGGCTGGAGAGCTGGCCGCCGACGAGGATGCCGAGGGCGGTGCCGCCGAGCACGACGGAGACCGAGCCGATGATCAGGGCGCGGTCGAGGTCCTTGAGGATGTCGTAGCGGTCCTTGAACCGGGTGTGGATCGAGAGGATCTTGCCGTCGCGCAGTGGTGTGGAGGCCCACACCTCGGGTGCCTCGCTGCCGTTGTCCTGCAGGTAGGTGGCGCGCATGCCCAGTTCGGCGGCCTCGCGCAGGGGCTTGGGCAGGGCGGGGTCGTTGACCTGGGCGCGCAGCATGCGCTTGCCGCCCGTGGACTCGTAGTAGCGCTGGGCGATCTGGACCCGGTCGTCCATCTGGTCGCGGCTGCTGTTGAGCATGGAGACGCGGGCCGCGTTGTGGACGACGAGGCTGAGCGCGACGGCGACGAGCGCGCCGACGCCCGCGATGGCCAGGCTGACCTTCCAGCGCAGACCACTGCGGAGCGCGAGCTTCACCACGACTTCACCATGTCACCGAAAACCTCGGGGGACCGCCGACCTCCAAGGCCGCCGGTCCCGGGATCGTCAGCCCCTCAGCTTGTAGCCGAAGCCACGGACCGTCTCGATGCGGTCCTGGCCGATCTTGCCGCGCAGCCGCTGGACGTGGACGTCGACGACCCGGGTGTCGCCGCCCCAGCCGTAGTCCCACACGCGCTCCAGCAGCCGGTCGCGGGAGAGCACCGTGCCGGGCGCGGCGGAGAACTCCAGCAGCAGCCGCATCTCGGTGGGGGTCAGCGCGACGGGCGTGCCGGCCTTGCGGACCTCCATGCCCTCGGTGTCGACCTCCAGGTCGCCGAAGCGCAGCAGGCCGCCCTCGATGCCCTCGTCCGCGTCGCTGCCGGCGCCGCCGCCGGCCGCGCCGCTGGCGTGCCCGAAGCGGCGCAGGACGGCGCGTATGCGGGCGACGAGCACGGCGCCGTCGAAGGGCTTGGTCACGTAGTCGTCGGCGCCGGCCTCCAGGCCGAGCACGACGTCGATGGAGTCGGCCCGCGCGGACAGCATGATCACGGGAACGGTGGACTCGTCGCGGATCCGGCGGCACAGGCTCACGCCGTCCAGTCCGGGGACCATCACGTCCAGCAGGGCGATGTCGGGGCGGCGGGCCCGGAAGCTCTCCAGCCCCAGCAGGCCGTCCGGCACCGCGGTGACCGTGAAACCGTCGCGCTCCAGGGCGAGCTGGGTCGCCTCCCGGATGACGTCGTCGTCCTCGACGAAGAGCACATGCGTATCGGCCACGCTGCCCTCAGCCCTCCGATCCCTCGCTCGGCGCCTTGCCGGTGTTGCCGGCCTTGTTGTAGTCGGTGTGCGTACGGCCGGTCTCCTCGAAGGCGCCGCCCGACCAGTGGTACGTCAGGACGTCCACTCCGGAGGGGCAGCACACGGCGTCGCCCGGGCCGTAGACCTGCTTGGTGACCGTCAGTTCCCGCCGGTCGATGTCCGCGTACACGGGCGACTGCTCGACCGTGAACACATTCTCGTACGACTCACCCTTGGGACGGTACACATACGAGCCGATGCCGAGGGAATCCCCGCACGTCAGGACGTTGACCACGACGTCGGCGCGGCCGGTGCCGGTGAGCTGGCCGTAGGTGACGTCGACCGGGTACTGGTCCTTCACGCAGGGCTTGAGGTTCTTCTTGACCTGCTCGCTGACCTTGGGGTCGGCCTTGATCAGGGCGACCGCGTCGACCTTCTGGGCCGGGCTCGCCGAGGCCGAGGGGGAGGGGGTGCGGGTGGCGGCCTTGGCGGCGGGCTGGTTCTGCGCGGGCCCCTCCTTGCGCACGCCTTCGCTGCCGGTGCCGCACCCGGCAAGCAGAAGACCGGCGGCAGCGGCCAACGCCGTGACCGTGCCACCGGTGATCGCAGCCGGCACCCGGCCGGCGGTGTTGCTCAGGCGGCGCACCGTTCCCGCCCCCGGTCGACGCGCTCGAGGGCGTGGAAGTCCAGGTCGCGGCTCTCCAGCTCCTGACGCAGCCGGGCCAGGGCCCGGTGCAGCGTGCTCTTGACCGTGCCGGTCGACATGCCGAGCGCCTCCGCGGTCTCCTCGGTGCTCATCTGCTCCCAGTGTCGCAGCACGACGACGCTGCGCTGCTTGGGCGCGAGCACCCCGAGGACGTCCATGAGCAGCGCACGGTCGGCGTGCTGCTCGGTGCCGTCCTCGACGCTGGCGTCGGGGAGCTGCTCGGTGGGCACCTCGTCGAGCTTGCGGGCGCGCCACCACTCCGTACGAGTGTTGATCATGACACGGCGCAGGTAGGCGTCCGCCAGCGACTTGTCCGCTATGCCGTCCCAGCGGCCGTAGGTGCGCACGAGGGCGGTCTGGAGCAGGTCCTGCGCGTCGATGGGGTCCGGGACGAGTCGCCGGGCGCTGCGCAGGAGGGCGTCCTGACGGTTGCGCACGTACTCTTCGAAGTCCAGAACCTGACCGCTGCTGCTGGCCATACTCACAGCCTCCATTCCACTCGCGTTCCCCGCGCCACGCTGGTGGTCCTCCAGCACGGGTAGGACGCTACGGAGGGGCTGTTGCGACGCGATGTGCACCAGCCCTTCGGCTGAGGCACAGCTGTCCATAGGTTGTGTAACAGCCGGAGGCATAGATCAAAGAAAGAGCGGCTCTGTCCGTTTCGGAACCAAGGTCACATCGCCCTGGTACCTACGTCAGCGGCAGCCGGTACCGTCCGTCCGCCAGTGGCTCGACGAGGCCGTCCGCGACCAGCCCGTCCAGCGCCCGGGCGCGCTGCACCGGCTCGTGCCACACCGCGTCCAGCGCCGCCTGCGGCACCGGCGCCACCGCCTCGCGCAGCACCGCCAGCAGCTTGCCGCGCACCTGGCGGTCGGTGCCCGCGTACGTCTGACCGCGCCGCGGCGGGCCGTCGTGGGCGGGGGAGCCGGCGGCCAGCCAGGCGCACTCGGCGGCGATCGGGCAGCGCGTGCATGAGGGCGTGCGCGCCGTGCACACCAGTGCGCCCAGTTCCATGGTGGCCGCAGCCCAGCGGGCGGCCGTGGGCTCGTCCTCGGGCAGCAGGGCGCGGGCGAGCCGGCGTTCGGCGGCCGTCGTGGCGTTCGGCGGGTACTGCACCCCGCTGACCGCCCGTGCCAGGACCCGGCGGACGTTGGTGTCCAGCACCGCGTGCCGCTGCCCGTAGGCGAAGGAGGCCACGGCGGCCGCCGTGTACTCGCCCACGCCCGGCAGCGCCAGCAGCCTGGCGTGGTCCTGCGGCACCTCGCCGCCGTGCCGCTCGGTGATCGCCGAGGCCGCCGCGTGCAGCCGCAGCGCCCGCCGCGGGTAGCCCAGCCGTCCCCAGGCGCGCACCGCCTCGCCCGGCGGCTCGGCCGCCAGGTCGGCCGGGCGCGGCCAGCGGGCCAGCCACTCCTCGTACACGGGCAGGACCCGGCTCACCGGCGTCTGCTGCAGCATGAACTCGCTGACCATCACGCCCCACGGGCCCGCCTCCGGGCGCCGCCAGGGCAGGTCGCGGGCGTGCACGGCGAACCAGTCGATCACCGGGGCGTGCAGCAGGGTGGACGTCTGGGGCGTGGCGGCCGGTACGGCCGCCCGGACGGGGGCCGCCGGGCGGGGCATCGCGGTGGTGTCGGGCGTCGCAGTCATGTCGCCTTCGATCCTGGCACGCTCGCGCCATGCCGCGAAACGGATGGGGCCCGCGTCGGCCACGAGCGCCATGAGCCGCCCCGTTCGGGTGACCGTCGGCGCGCAACCGGCCCGCCTACGCTGGTTCCCATGACTGCCGCAGCGCCCCAGCCGTCACAGCAGCCCCTCGACGCGATCCGGTCGGCCCTCCGGGCGCACACCACACTCACCCTGGCCTACGTGGACGAACAGGGCCCGCAGGCCTGCGCCGTGCTGTACGCCCTCGCGGACAGCCCCGATCCCACCCTGCTCTTCGTCACCGCCGAGAACACCCGCCACGGCCGCGCCCTGCTCTCCGGCGACGCGCGTGTCGCCTTCACCGCGCAGGCCGACGGCCAGGACTGGACGGTGCTGACCGGTATTCAGGGACGCGGCAACTGCCGCCTGCTGACCGGCGCCGCACGCGAAGCGGCCTGGCCCGCCTACAGTTCGCGCTTCCCCTATGTCGAACGCACCGAGCGACTGAAAGAGGCCATGGCGCGCACCGGATTGTGGGAACTGCGCCCGAACTGGCTGCGCCTGGTCGACAACGGACGGGGTTTCGGGCACAAGACCGAGTGGACGCCGCCCGCTTAGGGCCCGCTTGCGGGCAGATCATGGGAAAAGTAGGCACTCCAACGGCGGGTACTGGCTGGTCCGCCCCCGGTTCTCTCGTAGAGTCTTCGCGTGGGATCACTGCGCAATCCGATCGGGCCGCTTCCCTCCTCCATCTACTGGCGGCGGAGGGCAGTTGCGCTTGGTCTGCTCGTTCTTCTCGTCCTGCTGGTCATGTGGCTGATGAGCCTGGGGGGTGACGGCGGGGGGTCGGGCGGTGCCCAGAGCGAGGGCTCCAAGAACGGCGAGTCCCCGGCCGAGAGCACCATCACCCCCGGACCCACCCCCTCGGGCCCGCACATCAGCCAACGCCCCGGCGGCCGAGGCGACTCCGGCACGGGCGGCGCCACCGGCGGCGGTGGCGGCGGTACGGGCGGGGGCGGCGGGACCGCCGGCACCGGGACCGGTGGTACGGGCGGCGGTGCGGCCGGCGGCTTCGGCGGCGGCGCCGGGGTGCAGGTCAGCGGCGGCGGCAGGGCGGTGCCGGCCGCCTCGCCCCTGCCCGACTGCGGGCCCGGCTCGGTGCGGCTGGCCATCCGCAGCGTCAAGGACTCCTACAAGCCCGACGAGAAGCCGAAGTTCGAGCTGGTCGTGAAGAACGCCGGCAACAGCGCCTGCAAGGTGAACTTCGGCGCCACCGCCGCCCTGCTGAAGATCACTGACAGCAAGGGCGAGGCGCACGTGTGGCAGTCCGACGACTGCCCGCGCGCCACCGGCGCCGTCCTCTTCGAGGTCCCCGGCGCGGGCGAGTCCCGGCACACGCTGGAGTGGGACCGCCGGCCCAGCGCCCCGCAGTGCGCCACGCCGTCCGGTGCGCAGGCCGTGACGTCGGGCACCTACCGGGTCGAGGTGAAGGTGGCCGGGGTGACCGAGCACGCCGACTTCGTCCTGGAGCGGGCCTGAGAGCACCGCGCGACATGGGTGAGGGGCCCCGCGATGCGGGGCCCCTCACCCATGTCGGTTCCTACACGTAGCGTTCGAGGATCGAGGACTCCGCCAGTCGCGACAGGCCCTCGCGCACCGAGCGGGCGCGCGCCTCGCCCACGCCGTCGACCGTCTGCAGGTCGTCCACGCTCGCGGCGAGCAGCTTCTGCAGCCCCCCGAAGTGGTCCACGAGCCGCTCGATGATGGCGCCGGGCAGCCGCGGCACCTTCGCCAGCAGACGGTAGCCGCGCGGGGAGACCGCGGAGTCCAGCGTCTCGGGCGAGCCGCTGTAGCCCAGCGCCCGGGCCACGATGGGCAGTTCGAGCAGCTCGGCGTGGGTGAGGGAGTCCAGCTCGGCGAGGGCCTCGGGGACGGTGCGGGTGCGCTTGGCGGTCGGCTCGGGGACGTAGTCCCGCACGACGAGCTCCCGCTCCGGCTCGACGCCGGCGATCAGCTCGTCCAGCTGCAGGGAGAGCAGCCGGCCGTCGGTGCCGAGCTCGACGACGTACTCGGCGATCTCGGTGGCGATGCGGCGGACCATCTCCAGCCGCTGGGAGACGGCGGTGACGTCCCGGACGGTGACCAGGTCCTCGATCTCCAGGGCGGAGAGGGTGCCGGCGACCTCGTCCAGGCGCAGCTTGTAGCGCTCCAGGGTGGCCAGCGCCTGATTGGCGCGGGAGAGGATCGCGCCCGACTCCTCCAGCACGCGGCGCTCCCCGCCCACGTACAGCGCGATCAGCCGCATCGACTGGCTGACGGAGACCACGGGGAAGCCGGACTGGATGGACACGCGCTGGGCGGTGCGGTGCCGGGTGCCGGTCTCCTCGGTGGGGATCGACGCGTCCGGGTAGAGCTGGACGCCGGCCCGCACGATCTTGCTGATGTCCTTGTCGAGGATCAGCGCGCCGTCCAGCTTGCACAGCTCGCGCAGCCGGGTGGCGGTGAACTCCACGTCCAGGACGAAGCCGCCGGTGCACATCGAGTCGACGGTCTTGTCCATGCCGAGGACGATGAGCCCGCCGGTGTTGCCGCGCAGGACGCGCTCCAGGCCGTCGCGCAGGGCCGTGCCGGGCGCGACGGCGCTCAGCGAAGCGCGCATCAGCGCGTCGAGGCCGGAGCCACCGGAGCCGCCTCCGGCCTTGCCGGGGCCCGAGGCCCGGTCGTTGGCTGCCACTGCACTCCTCCGGTCGCAAGGTCAACGGTGCCGCGGGCCGCCCGGCTGCTCGTACCACGCGCCGTCGTGCACGCCGTGCGCGTCGCGCGGGCCGTGTGCGTCGGAGCGTACGTACGGGCGGGCGGGACCAGGGGAAAGTCTACTGGCGCACAGCCTATTAGGGAGCTGTCCTCAGCTGTCCTCCGGCACGGCCGCCGCACCCGCCGCCGCTCTGCCGCGGGCCTGCCCGCCCGCGGCGGAGCCGCCCTCGCGCCGCGGCCGGCGCGGCAGCACCCGCAGAGCCTCGCCTATGTCGGCCACTTCCAGCACCCGCATCCCCTCAGGCACCTTGCCGGGATCGGCCGGCACCAGGGCGTGCGTGAAGCCCAGGCGGGCCGCCTCCGACAGCCTGCGCTGCACCCCGGTGACCCGCCGGACCTCGCCGGCCAGGCCCACCTCGCCGATCGCCACGAGGTTCTTCGGCAGCGGGGTGTCGCTGGCGGCGCTGGCCAGGGCGAGCGCGACGGCCAGGTCGGCGGCCGGCTCGGAGAGCTTCACTCCGCCCACGGTGGCGCTGTAGATGTCCCGTTTGCCCAGGGCGCTGATGCGGCCGCGCTGTTCCAGGACAGCGAGCATCATCGAGACCCGGGACGTCTCCAGGCCCGAGGTCGTACGGCGCGGGGAGGGGATCTGCGAGTCCACGGTCAGCGCCTGGACCTCGGCCACCAGCGGGCGGCGGCCTTCGAGGGTGACCGTCAGGCAGGTGCCCGGCACCGGCTCCGCGCGACGGGTCAGGAACAGGCCGCTGGGGTCGGCGAGACCGGTGATGCCCTCGTCGTGCAGCTCGAAGCAGCCGACCTCGTCCGTCGCACCGAAGCGGTTCTTCACCCCGCGCACCAGGCGCAGCCGCGCGTGCCGGTCGCCCTCGAAGTGCAGCACCACGTCGACCAGGTGCTCCAGCAGACGCGGGCCGGCGATCGCGCCGTCCTTGGTGACGTGACCGACCAGCAGCGTGGCCATGCCGCGCTCCTTGGAGGCGCGGATCAGGGCGCCGGCGACCTCGCGCACCTGCGCCATGCCGCCCGGGGCGCCGTCGATCTCGGGGGAGGCCACCGTCTGGACGGAGTCGAGGATCAGCAGGGACGGCTTGACCGCGTCGAGGTGGCCGAGGACGGCCGACAGGTCGGTCTCCGCCGCCAGGTACAGGTCCTCGGAGAGGGCGCCGATGCGGTCGGCGCGCAGCCGCACCTGCCCGGCCGACTCCTCACCGGTGACGTAGAGCGTGCGGTGCTCCGGGCCGGCCGCCCGGGCCGCCACGTCCAGCAGCAGCGTCGACTTGCCGACACCGGGCTCGCCGGCGAGCAGCACCACCGCGCCCGGCACCAGGCCGCCGCCCAGGACGCGGTCGAGCTCGGCGACGCCCGTACTGCGCGCGGCCGCCTGGCGGCCGTCGACCTGGCCGATGGGCACCGCCGCGGACGTCACCCGGCCCGCGGCGGTGGTGCGCACCGCGGGCGCGCCGAACTCCTCGACCGTGCCCCACGCCTGGCACTCGGGGCAGCGGCCGAGCCACTTGGCGGTGGTCCAGCCGCACTCGGTGCAGCGGAAGGACGGCCGGTCCTTGGCGGACGAGCGGGAGGTACGGGCAGCAGCCATGCGCACCACCGTAGCGGCGGGCACCGACAACGCCGGCCGGGACGGGACGGGGACCGTCCGGTGCCGGGCGGGCGCGGGACGGCAGACGTTCGATCGTCCGCGCGGACCAACGGTCCGGGAGTCACCTGATCGGGTCGGAATATGGCGTTCCTGTCCCCTTTCGAGGGAGACGGTCACCCGTATGGGCTAAACCTCCGTGAGCAGGGCCGACGGGCCCGCGGCACCCCCTTACCGTCCCGGGATGATGACGAGCAGGCCCGAGCCCCCCACGCATGCCACCGGCGCGCACCGCGCACCCAGCGGTGCGCCGCGCACGGACCTGTCCCCGGCCGCCCCGCGCCCCCCGCACCCCGCCAGCGGGCACGACACCCTTGTCCAGACCCCGCCCTCCCGCTACGAGCCGCACCTGGACGGTCTGTTCACCTACTGCCTGTCGGTGCTGTGCGACCACGCCGCCGCCGTCGCCGCCCTCGGCGAGGTCCTCGCCCTCGCCGAGCGCCGCGCCGACCGTGCGCCCGCCGCCGAGGAGACGCACCGCGCCTGGCTGTACGCCCTGGCCCGCTGGGAATGTCTGCGCCGGCTCGCCGAGCGCGGCACCGTCGACGACCCCCTGGCCGGCGAAATCGCCGCCCCCACCGGCCCCGAGGCTGCCGAACTGGCCCGGCTCGCCTGGCCCGAGGCCGCCGGCACCACCGCCGAACAGCGCGAGGCCCTCGAACTGGCCGTCCGCCACGGCCTTGCCCCCCACGAGGTCGCCTGCGTCCTGCGCCTCGACCACGACGCCGCCCGCACCCTGCTGGCCACCGCCGCCTGCGAGGTCGAGCGCACCCGCACCGCGCTGGCCGTCGTGGAGTCCGGCCGCTGCCCCGTCGTCAGCCGCTTCACCGGTGACGGCGGGAAGGAGGTCCTGCTGGGCGCCGCCCTGCGGCGCGAACTGGTCCGGCACGTCGACGAGTGCGCCGACTGCCGCCGCACCGCCGAGCGCGCCACCGCCGGCGAGCCCTGGCCCGGCACCGCCGCCTCCTGTGCCCCCCTGCCCGTCGTCACCGCACCCCGCGGCGCCACGCACGCCGCCATGCTCGATGCCCTTGCTCCCCGCGCCCCGCGCCGCCGTTCGGCCGGCGCCCCGCGCTTCGACCGCCGCGGCTTCCCCCTCGCCCCCAAGGACCGTTCGGGCCGCCGCAGCCGACTGCGCACCCGCGCCCTGACCACCACCGTCGTGGCCACCGTGGTCGCCGCGCCGTTGCTCGCCCTGTGGGCGGCCTACCGCAGCGGCCCCCTCGGCACCGACTCCGACGCCGGCGGGGCCTCCGTCTCCGCCACCGACACCGACAGCCTCGGCGGCGGCGCCCACCACAGCAGCCACCCGGACCCCTACGCCGACCCGTACACCGGTCCGTACCAACAACAGCCGGCACCCGCCGGCCCCACTCGCAGCACCGGCGGCACGGCGCCCGTACCGGGCCGCCACGCGCCCCAGGTCGCCGTCGCCGTCCTCGGCCCCGACGGCACAAGCACCCCGCCCGTGACCGCCGGGCCGACGCCGCCGGCCATGGCGGACGCGCCGCCGCAGGCCGCCCGGTCCGGCCGGGTCGTCGCCGGGCCCGGCCGGCTGACCGTCACGGCCCGGCCCAGCGGCACCAGCACCCTCATCACCCTCAGCGCCGACGGCGGCGAGCCGGTCAGCTGGTCGATGTCCGCCACCGCGCCCTGGCTGCACCTGAGCCAGCCGGGCGGCGTCCTCCACCCCGGCCAGTGCGTGACGATCACCGTCTCCGTCGACCACGGCCGCGAACCGGCCGGGCCCTGGACCGCCCGCGTGGCCATCGCACCGGGCGGCACCGTCGTCACCATCCAGGGGCGCGGCGCCGAGCCGCAGCCCACCACGCCCACGCCGGCCGGCCCGACGAGCCCGCCGCCCCCGGCCGGGCAGACCCCCGACCCCTCGCGCACCGGCTGACCGGTTGCGCCGGGTCAGCAGGCGTCGGCCGGATGCGGGGCCATCGGCAGCGCCGAGGCCATCCGCTCCTCGCACAGCTCCACCAGCCGCGCGTAGCCCTTCTTGCCCATCAGCTCGATCAGCTCCGCCCGGTACGACACGTACACCGGGTCGCCCGCGCCGTGCGCCGACCGGGCCGAGGTGCACCACCAGTGCAGGTCGTGCCCGCCCGGGCCCCAGCCGCGCCGGTCGTACTCGCCGATCGTGACCTGCAGCACCTGGGTGTCGTCCGGCCGGTCGATCCAGTCGTACGTCCGCCGCACCGGCAGCTGCCAGCACACGTCCGGTTTGGTCTCCAGCGGCTCGCGGCCCTCCTTCAGCGCCAGGATGTGCAGCGCACAGCCCGCACCGCCCGCGAAACCGGGCCGGTTCTGGAAGATGCACGAGCCCTTCCAGCGCCGGGTCTGCCGGTCGCCGTCGTCGTCGAGCTGCGTCCAGCCCGAGTCGGCGCCCACGTCGTGGAACTGCCACATCTCGGGCGTCAGCCGGGCCACGTGCCCGGCGACCCGCTGCTCGTCCTCCTCGTCGGAGAAGTGCGCGCCCAGCGTGCAGCAGCCGTCGTCGGCGCGCCCCGCCTTGATCCCCTGGCAGCCGCTGCCGAACACGCAGTGCCAGCGCGAGGTCAGCCAGGTCAGGTCGCAGCGGAAGACCTGGTCGTCGTCCGCCGGATCGG
Organism: Streptomyces sp. NPDC049585; assembly: GCF_040675615.1. Classification (NCBI taxonomy): domain Bacteria; kingdom Bacillati; phylum Actinomycetota; class Actinomycetes; order Kitasatosporales; family Streptomycetaceae; genus Streptomyces; species Streptomyces sp. NPDC049585. The sequence goes on from NZ_JBFAPE010000024.1 coordinate 90,611, forward strand.
GAAAGGTGACCCAGGCGCGGGCGAAATCCAGCCCGACCTCGTCGGCCACGGCCGCTCCCCGCGACTTTTCTCGCGTCTTGTCCGGTTTGGACTTCTTCGTCTTCGCCACCCCTCAAGCCTAAGTGGCCGGAGCGACAGCAGTAGCGTTCAGGCCATGAGACTCGGTGTCCTCGATGTGGGTTCCAACACCGTCCACCTGCTGGTGGTCGACGCACACCCCGGTGCCCGCCCCCTGCCCGCCCACTCGCACAAGGCCGAACTGCGCCTCGCCGAACTGATCGACGAGGCCGGCGCGATCGGCGACGCGGGCATAGAGCGCCTCATCGCGGTGATCCACGAGGCGCTGCAGGCGGCCGAGGACAAGGGCGTGGAGGAGGTGCTGCCGTTCGCCACCTCCGCCGTGCGCGAGGCCACCAACGCCGACGCGCTGCTCGCCCGCGTCAAGGAGGAGACCGGCGTCACCCTCCCGGTCCTCACCGGCACCGAGGAGGCGCGGCTGACCTTCCTCGCCGCCCGTCGCTGGTTCGGCTGGTCGTCCGGCAAGCTCCTGGTCCTCGACATCGGCGGCGGCTCCCTGGAGGTCGCCTTCGGCCTGGACGAGGAACCCGTCGCCGACGCCTCCCTGCCCCTCGGCGCCGGACGCCTGACCGCCGCCTGGCTGCCCGGCGACCCGCCCGACCCCGCCGACGTGCGGGCCCTGCGCCGCCACGTGCGCACCGAGATCGCCCGGCACGTCGGCGCCTTCGCCCGGCACGGCAGCCCCGACCACGCGGTGGCCACCTCCAAGACCTTCCGCCAGCTCGCCCGCATCTGCGGCGCCGCCCGCTCCGCCGACGGCCTGTACGTCCAGCGCACCCTCAACCGCAAGTCCCTGGAGGAGTGGGTGCCCAAGCTCGCCGCGATGAGCGAGGCCCGGCGCGCGGCGCTGCCCGGCGTCTCCGCCGGCCGCGCAGCACAAGTACTTGCCGGAGCCCTGGTCGCGGAGGCGGCCATGGAACTGTTCGGCGTGGACGAGGTGGAGATCTGCCCGTGGGCCCTGCGCGAGGGCGTCATCCTGCGCCGACTGGACCACCTGCCCACCCCCTAGGGGCCCGTGCGCAGGACCACCTGCCCGCCGCGGAAGGGGCGGGCATACGCTGTCCCTCGTGACAGAGCCAGTGGTGCGCATTCCGGACGCCAAGGTCGCGCTGTCCACGGCATCGGTCTACCCGGAGTCGACGGCGACGGCCTTCGAGATCGCCGGCCGGCTGGGCTACGACGGTGTCGAGGTCATGGTGTGGACCGACCCCGTGAGCCAGGACATCGACGCCCTGCGCAGACTGTCCGACTACCACCGGGTGCCGATCCTGGCCGTCCACGCGCCCTGTCTGCTGATCACCCAGCGCGTGTGGTCCACCGATCCGTGGGTCAAGCTCCAGCGCGCCCGCACCGCCGCCGAGAAGCTCGGCGCGAGCACCGTCGTCGTCCACCCGCCCTTCCGCTGGCAGCGCTCGTACGCGCGCGACTTCGTGCGCGGGCTGTGGCGCATGGCCGACGAGACCGACGTCCGGTTCGCGGTGGAGAACATGTACCCCTGGCGCTACCGCGACCGCGAGATGCTCGCCTACGCGCCCGACTGGGACGTCACCAAGGACGACTACCGGCACTTCACGATCGACCTCTCGCACACCTCCACCGCGCGCAGCGACGCCCTGCAGATGATCGAGCGCATGGGCGACCGGCTCGCGCACATCCACCTCGCCGACGGAAACGGTTCCGCGAAGGACGAGCACCTCGTCCCCGGTCGCGGCAAGCAGCCCTGCGCCGAGGTGCTCGAACGCCTGGCGACCAGCGGTTTCGACGGCCATGTGGTGATCGAGGTCAACACCCGGCGGGCGATGTCCGCCGCCGAGCGCGAGGCCGACCTCGCCGAGGCCCTGGCCTACACCCGCCTGCACCTGGCCTCGCCCACGGGAGTGCCGGGCCGGTGACGGACGACGACGCCCCCCGTACGCCCGCCCCCCGCCGGCGCGGCCGGCCCGCCCGTACGGAGGCGGGCTCCGGCCCCGGCGCCCGCGAGCGGATCCTGGGCGCCGCCCGCGCCGAGTTCGCCGAGCACGGCTACGACAAGGCCTCCATCCGCGGCATCGCCAAGGCCGCCGGCGTCGACCCCGCACTCGTCCACCACTACTTCGGCCCGAAGGAACAGATCTTCGCCGCCGCCGTGGAGGTGACCATGACGCCCGCCCTCGGTGCCCCCGACACCGTGGCCGAGGGCGACCCCGAGGGTGCCGGGGAGCGGCTGACCCGCTTCTTCCTGGGCATCTGGGAGGACCCCGTCACCCGCGAGCCGCTGCTGGCCGTCCTCCGCTCGGCCGTGGCCAACCGGACCGCGGCGGCGGTCTTCCGCGACCTCGTCGCCACCCGGCTGATGGCCAGGGTGGCCGGCCACCTGGAAGGGCCCGACACCCGGCTGCGCTCCGAGCTCGCGGCCGCCCAGCTGGTGGGAGTGGTCATGATGCGCCACGTCATCGGGCTGGAACCGCTGGCCTCGGCGGACCTGGAGGAGATCGTCGCGGCGACGGCACCGGTGGTGCAGCACCACCTGCGGGCCGGGGACTGAACCGGTCGCCCGATCGTCTCGCATCCCGGAAACACTGTCCGGATCGCGGGCCGTCCGCGTAGGCTCGAAGGCCCAGCACCCAGGACGCGAGGAGTGGAGCCCGATGCCCGAGCTGAGGTCCCGCACTGTCACCCACGGCCGCAACATGGCGGGCGCCCGAGCCCTTCTGCGCGCCGCGGGCGTAGCGCGCGAGGACTTCGGCAAGCCGATCATCGCGGTGGCCAACAGCTTCACCGAATTCGTCCCCGGCCACACCCACCTGCAGCCGGTCGGCCGGATCGTCTCCGACGCCATCAAGGCCGCCGGCGGCGTGCCGCGCGAGTTCAACACCATCGCCGTCGACGACGGCATCGCCATGGGCCACGGCGGCATGCTCTACTCGCTGCCCTCCCGCGACCTGATCGCCGACTCCGTCGAGTACATGGTCGAGGCCCACTGTGCCGACGCGCTGATCTGCATCTCCAACTGCGACAAGATCACCCCGGGCATGCTCATGGCCGCCCTGCGCCTGAACATCCCCGTCGTCTTCGTCTCCGGCGGCCCCATGGAGGCCGGCCAGGCCACCCTCGTCGACGGCACCGTCCGCAAGCTCGACCTGATCAACGCCATCGTCGACTCGGCCGACGAGAAAGTCTCCGACGAGGACGTCCTGCGCATCGAGGAGAACGCCTGCCCGACCTGCGGCTCCTGCTCGGGCATGTTCACGGCCAACTCCATGAACTGCCTCACCGAGGCCATCGGCCTCTCCCTGCCCGGCAACGGCTCCGTCCTCGCCACCCACACCGCCCGCAAGGCCCTCTACGAGAACGCCGGTCGCACGGTCGTCGAGATCACCAAGCGCTACTACGAGCAGGACGACGAGTCCGTCCTGCCGCGCAACATCGCCACCCGGGCCGCCTTCGACAACGCCATGGCCCTCGACATCGCCATGGGCGGCTCCACCAACACGATCCTCCACCTGCTCGCCGCCGCCCAGGAGGCCGGGCTCGACTACGACCTCGGCGACATCGACGCCGTCTCCCGGCGCGTGCCCTGCCTCGCCAAGGTCGCCCCCAACATCGCCCCCGGCGGCACGTACTACATGGAGGACATCCACCGCGCCGGCGGCATCCCCGCCATCCTCGGCGAGCTCTACCGCGCCGGCCTGCTCGACGAGGACGTGCACAGCGTGCACGCGCCCACGCTGGCCGACTGGCTCAAGACCTGGGACGTGCGCGGCGGCTCCCCCTCCGCCGAAGCCGTCGAGCTGTGGCACGCCGCCCCCGGCTGTGTCCGCTCCGCGACCGCCTTCTCGCAGTCCGAGCGGTGGGAGTCGCTCGACCTCGACGCCGAGAACGGCTGCATCCGCTCCGCCGAGCACGCCTACTCCAAGGACGGCGGCCTCGCCGTCCTCAAGGGCAACCTCGCCGTCGACGGCTGCGTGGTGAAGACCGCCGGCGTCGACGAGTCCATCTGGACCTTCGAGGGCCCCGCCGTCGTCTGCGAATCGCAGGAGGAGGCGGTCGAGAAGATCCTCGGCAAGGTGATCAAGGAGGGCGACGTCGTCGTCATCCGCTACGAGGGCCCGCGCGGCGGCCCCGGCATGCAGGAAATGCTCTACCCCACCTCCTTCCTCAAGGGCCGCGGCCTCGGCAAGGCCTGCGCCCTCATCACCGACGGCCGCTTCTCGGGCGGCACCTCGGGCCTGTCCATCGGCCACGCCTCGCCGGAGGCCGCCTCCGGAGGCACGATCGCCCTCGTCCGGGACGGCGACCGGATCCGCATCGACATCCCGAACCGGTCGATCGAGCTCCTCGTGCCCGATGCCGAACTGGCCGCCCGCAGGGAGGCCCTGGGCGGCACGTACGCCCCGAAGAACCGCGACCGCAAGGTCTCCGCGGCCCTGCGCGCCTACGCGGCGATGGCGACGAGCGCCGACAAGGGCGCGGTGCGCGACGTGACCAAGCTGGGCTAGGCGCGATTGCGGGCGGTGACAGGGCCAGGCCCTGTCACCGCCACGCCGCGGGATTTCGCGCGTCCACCGCGAACACCGTCCCGTCCGGCGCCGCGCCGAACACCTTCCCCTCCGCCACCACCGGCAGCGGCAGCAGCTGCAGAAAGCCCCGCCCCGCACGCGCCAGCCGCGGCGACGTCTGCCCCAGCAGCGCACCCCGCGCCGCATCCACCGCCAGCAGCCGGCCGTCGGCGGCGGAGAAGTACAGCCGGTCCCCGTCCGCCACCAGCCCCGACCCGTTGGCCACGGACGTCTCCATCCGCCACTTGCTCCCCGCCCCGGACGCCCCCGTCTCCACGGCCGTCAGACCGCCGTCCGACGACAGGACGTAGACCGTGTCGCCGTGCGCCGTGACCCCCATCGCCTCCAGCGGCGTCTCCAACGGAACCCGCCGCTCCCGCCCGATCCCCGGGGCGTAACGGATCACAGCGGAAATCCGCGTTTGGGAATCCGCCTCCGACAAATAGACGACATCGCCACGGGCCGTCGCCCCCACCACCGTCAGACTGCCCTCACGCGTCCACTCCCACAGCGTCCTGCCGCTGACGGGATCCACGGCCGCCACATGCGTACGGCGCCCGTCCGGCGACAAGGTGACACCGAAGGCCGGCCCACCGCCGAAGGCGGAGAACACCGGCTTCGCCCCACCGGTCCCCGGCAACCCGTGCCGCCACCGCTCCCTGTTCGTCGCGCCGTCGACCGCCGTCACCGTGCCGTCCCCGGCGACCAGCAGCACGGTGTTGCCCGCGTGGTACACCCGCCCGCCGTACGCCGACACGTCCCGCGTCCACCGCGGCCGGCCGTCGGCCGGGTCCAGGGCCACGAGCTCCCGCTTGTCCGGATCCAACGCGTGCACCAGCCCGCCGCAGACCACCGGCGCACTCGGCGCACCCGCGCCGGGCGCACGGCCCGACGCCTCCCGCCGCCACGCCACCGTGCCGCTCCCGGCCTCGATCCGGGCCGCGGGCACCCCGCGCGCCGAGCAGTACAGCGCCCCCGCCGCGTACGTGCAGAAACCCGCCCGCACCTCACCGCTGCCCGCCGCATCGGCGGGCACGGACGTCTCCCACGGCCGCCAGGCCGCGGCGGCGGGCGCGGAGCGGGACGCGGACGGATGCCCACCCGGAGCACCTATCTCGCGCACCTCGTCCAGCAACCAGCCGCCCCCGGCCCCCAGCGCCGCCACGACCGCCACCGCGGCCACTATGCCGCTGGTGATCCGCCGCCGGTTCCGCGGCCGCCGACCGGGCGCCGCGACGGGCACCGGCGGCGCCGGTACGGGTACCGCCACCGGCACGCACACCGGAGCACCGGCCGCCGCGGGCGGCAGCATCGCCATGACCGCGTCCGGCGTGGGGCGATCGACCGGATCCTTCGCCAGACACGCCCGCACCACCGGCACCAGGTCCTCCGGCACACCCGCCAGATCCGGCTCGTCGTGCACTACCTGGTACGCCACCAGGTACGGACTGTCCGACTCGAACGGCCCCCGCCCCGTCGCCGCGTGCACCAGCAACGACGCCAGCGCGAAGACGTCCGCCGCCGGCCCCACCTCGCGCGGCCTCTGGAACTGCTCCGGCGCCATGAACGGAGGAGTACCGATGAGCTTGCCCGTCTCCGTACGCAGCTCACTGTCGTACGGACGGGAAATACCGAAATCGATGACCTTCGGACCGTCCGCGGCCAGCAGCACATTGCTCGGCTTGAGATCCCGGTGCACCACGCCCGCGCGGTGGATGTCGCGCAACGCCTCGGCCAGCCCGGCCGCCAGCCGCCGCAGCTCGTCCGCCTTCAGCGGACCGTTCCGCTTCACCTGCGCGGAAAGCGTCGGGCCGGGAATGTAGAGCGTGGCCATCCACGGCCGCTCGGCCTCCGGATCCGCATCCACCACAGGCGCGGTGAACGCACCGCTCACCCGCCGGGCCGCCGCCACCTCCTGCCGGAACCGCGCCCTGAACTCGGGATCCTCCGCATACTCGGCGTGCACCACCTTCACCGCGAGGCGCAGCCCGGACGCCGAGCGCGCCAAATGCACCACGCCCATGCCACCGGAACCGAGACGACCCTCCAGCCGGTACCGACCCACATATTCCGGATCGTCGTCCGCCCCCGGTCCCGTCCCGGCATTGCGCAGCGGCGGCATGCCCACCCCCGTGTCACCGTCACCCATGAAATCCGGCCGCATCTCCGGCTTGCGGAGCCTAATCGATCGCCCCGGGCCGAACGGGGAGGCGGCACCGCGCGTTGCTAGCCTGCGCATGCCTTTCGACTTTCCCGGACACTTCCGGCACCAGAACACGGGGGACCCGCACATGGCCACCTACCCGATAGCGCCCGGCTACCAGGTCAACGTCCGCCGGGGCCCCAGCACCGACAGCGAAGTCGTCAAGACCCTCCCGCAGGGCTCCAGCGTGCCCATCCGCTGCCAGACCCGCGGCGAGACCGTCTCCGGCCCCTGCGGCACCACCGACGTCTGGGACTGCATAGCCCCCGGCCAGTACGTCTCCGACGCGTACGTGAAGACCGGCAGCAGCGGCCTCGTCGCCCCGCACTGCTCGGCCTGAGCGAAGCGACGACGGCGATAATCGGCCCATGAGCGGTGAGAACAAGGCAACCAGCGGGGCCGCCCCCGAGCCCGGCGGCCCCAGGCCGGAGCCGATCCGGTTCTTCGGAACGACCTGGGTCGACCACGACGGCGGCTACGCCCTGCGCCGCGCCGGCGTCGCCCTCGGCTCCCTGGCGGCAGCCGCGGCGGGCGCCTTCGTCCTGCGCCTCGGCTACGAGGGACTGGCCATCGCCAAGGTCGGCGGCTTCGTCAACGCCATGGTCGTCGTCGCCTTCGCGGTGTGCAGCGCCCTCGCCTTCCGCCGCACCTGGGAGGGGTTCGTCCGGCGGCCCGAGGCACCGGCGGACCCGTCCGTGGAGCGGTCGATGCACAGCCTCCGCATGATCGGCTTCATCGGCAGCCTCCTCGCCTACTTCGCCCGCAGCCTCAAGGAGGCACCGGGCGAGAAGCTCCACCGGACCGAGTACGAGCAGGCCCTGGCCCGCCACGAGCGCCGCCGCTCCGCCCGCACCGGCAACCCGGCGGCGCGCCCCGGGAAGGGCACGCCCAAGGGGCGGCGCAAGCACCCCTGAACCTCGTGTAGAGTTCTCCGAGTTGCCACACGGCAGCACACCCCACTACGTGTACGGGTCCCCTGAACGGGATGGAATTCGGCGTGTCCGAATTTCGGACCGGGCTCCGATTAGGAGCCGGGAGGGAAATCCGCTAAAGTAGTGATCACGCCGGGGGCCG
>NZ_JBFAPE010000025.1:0-96102 GCF_040675615.1 Streptomyces sp. NPDC049585
CATCGGCGTAGATGTCGCAATCCACACCGAGCCAGAAGGCCCTCACCCGTTCAAGCACCCAGCCCGCGTGTCACCAACGTCCCGGGACAACACACTTAGGGCGTGTCCGGCGGATCTTCGTCAGGCGCCACCACGGCGCCCCGTAGGGGCGCGGGGAACTGCGCGATCGGCCACCGGCGGCCTGCAGCCGACATGCCGCCCTCAGGCCGGGCGCGGCACGGCACCTCGTCTGCGGGCGCATCGTGGCTTGCCGCGCAGTTCCCCGCGCCCCTTCGGGGCGCCGTGGCGCGCCCTACGGGCGTACGTACCGCAGGACGCCCCACATGCTGTGCTCGTCGGCGTCCTGCGGTGCGGGGTCCTTGCACTCCTGCAGCCCGTCGTGGAGTGCGGCCGCGTCGATGCCGCTGCCGATCATGACGAGCTGGGTGGCGCGGGGCTCCGAGCGCCCCCAGGGCGAGGGGTGGAAGCGCAGGAAGTCGCCGACTGCGTGCAGGGTGTACTTCTGCCGGTGGCCGGCTATGCCGAAGTGGACGAAGCCCTTGATGCGGTAGAGGCCCTTGGGCCTGCTGTCGAGGAAGGCCATCAGCCGGCGGGGGTTCATGGGCGTCTCGGAGACGAACTCGACGCTCTCGTAGGCGGCGTGCAGGTGCCCGTGGTGGTCGTGGTCGTCCTCCTCCCGGCACAGGTCCTCGAAGGAGAGCTGTCTGATGGCCTCGACGTGCTCCTCGCGCGGTGCGCGGTCGAAGAGCATGCCGGGGTCGACACGCCCGTGGCTGACGGGCAGGACGGGCCTGCCGGGGGCGAGGCCGGTGAGGGTGTCGAGCAGGGCGGCCCGCTCCTCGTCGCCGATCCGGTCGGACTTGTTGAGCACCACGAGGTCGGCGATGCCCACGTGCCGGTCGAGCTCGGGGTGGCGGGCGCGGGTGGCGGTGAACTCCGCCGCGTCGACGACCTCGACCAGCCCGCCGTAGACGATGGACTCGTTCTCGCTGGCCAGGATCATCCGGATGAGTTCCTGCGGCTCGGCCAGGCCGCTGGCCTCGATGACGATGACGTCGATGCGGGCGGCGGGTCGGGCGAGCTTGTCCAGGAACGTGTCGAGCTCGCTGGTGTCCACCGCGCAGCACAGGCAGCCGTTGCCCAGCGAGACCATCGAGTCCACCTGGCCGGCGACGCTCATCGCATCGATCTCGATCTTGCCGAAGTCGTTGACGACGGCCCCGATACGGCTGCCCCCGCTGTGTCGGAGCAGGTGGTTGAGCAAGGTGGTCTTGCCCGACCCGAGGAAGCCGGCGAGCACGACGACCGGGATCTGCCGCTTGGCCAAGGAAATCCTCCGTACTCTTGTCGTCCACACTGATGTCATGCGCACGGGCGTCACGGGCACTGGCGTCATGCGCACTGATCAGCCAAGTGTCGCACCGGCGGCCAGTCAGGTTAGGCTCACCTACGTGAGTACCTGTGCGACCGCCTCCCGCGAGCTGGCCGAGCCACTGGCCGGCACGGCCGCGACCGCGCGGACGTGGCTGCTCGTCGAGCAGCCGGGGCCGTGGGGCGCCGACGCCCTCACCTCCAGCCACCTCTCCCCCGCCGTCGGCCGGGCCCTGGCCCGGGCCGTCGAGGGTACCGGCGTGCGCGTCGCACTGATCCGCCGGCCGGGCCGGCACGCGGACTGCCACGAACCGGCGGTGCAGCGCGTCTTCGCCGCGCACACCGCGCCGGGCCGCTCGTGGATCCGTACGACCGCCCTCGCCGATCCGGCCGCGCTGCCGGAGCTCGACTTCGCAGCGCTCGGGGCCGGTGAGCACGGCGGGCTGTGGGAGGCGTACGAGGGCGACCCGCTCGCCCTGGTGTGCACCAACGGCAAGCGGGACCGCTGCTGCGCGCTGCTGGGCCGGCCGCTCGCCGCCGAACTGGCCGCGTCCGGCGGTACGGAGGTGTGGGAGGTCACCCACATCGGCGGCCACCGTTTCGCGCCGACCCTGTTCGTGCTGCCGTACGGCTACGCGTACGGGCGGGCCACCGCGCACGCGGTCAAGGACGCCCTGGAGGCGGCCCGCGGCGGCCGGGTGCGCATCGCCGACTGCCGGGGCCGCTCGGCGTGGGACCGCCCCGGCCAGGCCGCCGACCTGGCGGTGCGCGCCCTGACCGGCGAGGAGGGCGCGGACGCCCTGGACGTGACCGCCTGCGAGGGGGCCGCCCCGCGCTGGACGGTGACCGTGACGCACACCGACGGCCGGGCCTGGCGGGTCGAGGTGGCCCAGGGCGTCTCCGCCCCGCCCCGCCCGGAGAGCTGCGGGAAGGCCCTGGGCACTCCGGCCCGGATGGACGTCGTGGCCGTCACCCCGCTCGGGGAGCGCTGAGAAAGGGACCTCAGCCCGCCTTCTTCACGAACTCCGTGGTGTAGGTCTTCTGGAGGTCGACCTTGGCGGTCTTCAGGTTGGGGTTGAAGGACTTGAGCACCTGCAGCACGGTCTGGGGCCCGTCGGGCGGCATCACGCCGTCCTTGGTGAACATGGGCAGCGTGGACTGGATCGACTTCACGTACAGATCCCTGCCGCCCTTGGCGTAGTCGGCCGGCATCTGGTCGGCGATCTCCTCGGGGGTGTGCTCCGACATCCACTTGAGGGTCTTGACCATGGCGTTGGCCAGCTTCTGGACCGTCTCCTTGTTCTTGTCGACCCAGTCGTTGTTCATGTACAGGCTGGAGGCCGGGTACAGGCCGCCGAGGGCGGCCCTGGAGCCCTCGGGTGTACGCATGTCGACCAGGACGGTGCCCAGGCCCTTGGAGAGGATCTGGGCGACGGTCGGGTCGGTGGTCATGCCGCCGTCGATGGCGCCCTTCTCCAGCGCGGAGATGAACGTCTGGCCCGCACCGACGGCGACGGGGGTGATGTCGGCCGCGTCCACGCCGTTCTTCACCGCCAAGTACTTGGTGAGGAAGTCGGTGGAGGAGCCCAGTCCGGTAACCCCCAGCTTCTTGCCCTTGAAGTCCTTCGGCGAGGCGAGCGTGCCGGCGGCGCTCTTGGAGACGATCTCCACCTCGCCCGGGGTGCGGGCCAGTTGGACCACCGACTCCACCTTCTTGCCCTTGACCTGCAGGTCGAGGGTGTGGTCGTAGAAGCCCACCACGCCCTGGACGTCGCCGGAGACGAGCGAGGTGGTGGCCTGGACGCCGGCGGGTTCGCTCAGCAGCTTGACCCGCACGCCCTCCTGCTCGAAGTAGCCGAGCCGCTGGGTGAGGACCGCGGGCAGGTAGATGACCTTGTCCAGGCCCCCCACCATGATCTTGACGGTGTCACCCTGGAGCGAGTCCTTGCTCGTGCTGCTCGCCGACGACTCGTCGGCGCAGCCGCTCAGGGCCAGTGCCATCACCCCGGCGACCGCCGTCGCGACAACCTTCGCCGGTCTTCCTCCGGTCTTGCGGGACGTGCTGTACGTACGCATGATCCGTTCCTTACGGTGGAGTCGGGGGGTGTGGGGTGGGCGTGGGGTGGGTCAGCGCTCGCTGCCCGGCGCGCCGGGCCGCCAGCGGAAGAGTCGTTTCTCGGTGAAGGCGAGCAGGGCCTCGGCCAGGAGGGCGACGACGGCGAGGACGACCATCGCCGCGTACACGCCCTGGGCGTTGAAGGTGCCCTGCGACTGGGTCACGAGCAGGCCGATGCCCTTCTCCGCGCCGAGGTACTCGCCGACGATCGCTCCGATGAGGGCGAAGCCGAAGCTGACGTGGAGGCTGGTGAAGATCCACGAGGTGGCGGAGGGGATGACGACCTGGAGGGTGACGCGGCGGTTGCTCGCGCCCAGGATCCGGGCGTTGGCCACCAGGTTGCGGTCGACCTCGCGCGCGCCCTGGAAGGCGTTGAAGAAGACCGGGAAGAAGACGAGCACCACGGCGGAGGCGACCTTGGAGGCCATCCCGAGGCCGAACATCATGAGGAAGATCGGGGCCAGGACGATCCTCGGCACCGCGTTGAGCACCTTGACGTAGGGGCCGAGGACGTCGGCGAGGAAGGGGACCCGGCCGAGCGCGATGCCGAGGAGCACGCCCGCGACGACGCCGAGGACCCAGCCGAGCAGCGCCTCCTGCAGCGTGGCCCACACCTGCTCGCCCAGCGAACCCTGCGGGGTGCCGTGCATCGTCCACTGCACCATCTGGTCCCAGATGCGCGAGGGCATCGAGAAGTTGAAGGGATCGATCGTCTCCGTGCGCGCCAGCACCTCCCAGGCGCCGAGGAGCACCACGAGCAGCGCCACGCGCGTGCCGAGGACGAGGAGCCGGCGGTTGCGGTGGGCCCGGGCGCGGTCGGCCGCCCGGTCCTTGTGCACCCGGCCGCCGGGCAGGGTGGTGGCGGGGACGGTGTCAGGCGACACGGGCGGCACCCCTCTCGCGCGTGATGCGGACCTCTTCGCCGAGGCAGGACCAGATCTCGCGGTACAGGTCGACGAACCGCGGCTGGAGCCGCACGTCCTCGACCTTGCGCGGGCGCGGCAGGTCCACGGGGAAGACCTGTTTGACGGTGGCGGGGCCGGCCGTCATCACCACGACCTTGTCGGCCAGCGCGATGGCCTCCTCCAGGTCGTGGGTGACGAAGACGACGGAGGCCGCCGTGCCCTCCCCGGCTCCGCCCCACAGCTCCAGCAGTTCGTCCGACATCAGGGCCCTGGTCTGCACGTCGAGGGCCGAGAACGGCTCGTCCATCAACAGGATCGCCGGGTCGTTGACGAAGGTCTGGGCGAGCGCGACGCGCTTGCGCTGGCCGCCGGAGAGCTGGTGCGGGTAGCGGTCGGCGAAGGCGGCCAGGCCCACCCGGGCCAGCCAGTCGCGGGCGCGCTCGCGGGCCTCGGCCTTCGCCGCGCCACGGAAGCGAGGCCCGGCCATCACGTTCGACAGCACGGTGCGCCAGGGGAAGACCGCGTCCTGCTGGAAGACGAAGCCGACCTCCGGCCGGATGCCGGTCACCGGCTCGCCGCCGACCAGCACCTCCCCCTCGGTCGGCTCCTCCAGGCCGCTGACCAGCGTCAGCGTGGTCGACTTCCCGCAGCCGGTCGGTCCGACCACCGCGACGAACTCGCCGCGGGCGACGGCCAGGTCGAGGTCGCGCACGGCCGTGTGGGGCACCCCGGAAGGGGTGCGGAAGGTCTTGCTCGCGCCGCGCAGTTCGATCGCCGGGACACCGTCCGGTGGGGTGTGGTGTGTGCTGCCGTGGTTCATCCGTACGCCTCCACCGGGGTGTTGCTGCCCCGCGCTGACGTGCGGGACGACCGGTGGAGGAGGCTAGGAGCGACGCCGGAGGCGACGGCAGTCTTGTGTGCGCTGTGCGACTTGAGCGTACGAAGCCTGTTCTGCTCGTTTTGCTCGCGATAGAACAACAAAAGTGACACGGAAGCTCAACGAACGGCCATCATCCGGCTACGTTGCGTGCCTTGCACTCCCCACGCTCGGAAACCGAAAGGCTCACGCATGCGCCCCCGGTGGCCCCGGCGCGTCTTCGCCCAGGTCCTGTCCGTCCAGTTATTGATCACCACCGGCGTCACCGCACTCACCGCCGGTCTGCTGCTCGCACCACTCGGGCACCAACTGGACGACCAGGCCGAACAACGGGCGCTCGCCATCGCCCAGGCCACCGCCGCCCAGCCCGGCCTCGCCCCCGCCGTGCTCGCCGGCGACCCGCGGCCCGACGGGCCCGTCCAGATCGCCGCCGAACGCATCCGCCGGGCCACCGACGCCAGTTACGTGGTGGTCGTCGACACCCGCGGCATCCGCTATTCCCACACCACGCCCGCCGAGATCGGCCGGCACGTGAGCACCGACCCGGGCCCCGCACTGGCCGGCCGCGAGTGGAAGGGCATCGCCAAGGGCACGCTGGGCCGTTCGGCCCGGGGCAAGGTGCCGCTGCGTGACGGCGAGGGGGCCATCGTCGGTGCCGTCTCGGTCGGCATCGCCTACGACGACGTGCGCGACGTCCTGCTGCACGCGCTGCCCGGAGTCCTGACCTACGCCGGTGCCGCGCTCGCGGTCGGCGCCCTGGCGGCGTTCGCCGTCTCCTGGCGGCTGCGCAAACGCACCCACGGCATCGAACTGTCGGAGATCTCCGCCCTGTTGGAGGAACGGGAGGCCATGCTGCACGGCATCCGCGAAGGGGTGGTCGCCCTCGACCGGCGCGGACGCCTGCGCCTGGTCAACGACGAGGCGCAACGCCTGCTCGGGCTGGGCCCCGAGGCCCTGGGTCGGCCGCTGGACGCCGTGCTGCCGCCCGGGCGCACCACCGACGTGCTGGCCGGCCGGGTGACCGGAAAGGACCTGCTCACCGTGCGGGACGGGCGCGTGCTCGTCGCCAACCGCATGGACACCTCCGACGGCGGCACGGTCGCCACACTGCGCGACCGCACCGAACTCGAACAGCTCGGCCGTGAGCTGGACGCCACCCGCGGCCTGACCGAGGCGCTACGCGCGCAGGACCACGAGCACGCCAACCGGCTGCACACCCTGGTCGGGCTGCTGGAACTGGGCCTGTACGACGAGGCCGTGGCGTACGTGGCGGAGGTCGCCGGAGCGCACCGGGCCACCGCCGAACAGGTCACCGAGCGTGTGCACGAGCCCCTGGTCAGCGCCCTGCTGGTGGGCAAGGGCGCGGTGGCGGCGGAGCGGGGCGTGGCCCTGCGGGTGAGCGCCGACAGCCTGCTGCCCGACCGCGTGGTGGACCCGGAGGACCTGGTCACCGTGCTCGGCAACCTCGTCGACAACGCGCTCGACGCCGCCTGCGGACACCGCCCGGACGCGTTCGTCGAGGCCGGGCTGCGGACGGAGGGCACCACGGTCGTCGTCACCGTGCGCGACAACGGCCCCGGGGTGCCGCCCGAGCTCCGGGAGCGGGTCTTCGCCGACGGCTGGTCGACCAAGCAGGCCGCCCCGCACCGCCCCCGGGGCCTGGGACTTCCGCTCGTGCGCCGGCTGGCCGAACGGTACGGCGGCTCGGCGCGGGTCGACGAACGCGAGGGCGGCGGAGCGCAGTTCACGGTGGAGCTGCCCGAGGCACTCGCCCCGCAGGCCCGGCCGGCACCGGACACCCCGCCCGGCCGAACGCCGCAATCCCTCGAAGGAGTGAGCCGATGATCGATGTCCTGGTGGTGGACGACGACTTCCGCGTCGCCGAGATCAACGCCGCCTACGTCGCCAAGGTGCCCGGTTTCCGGGTGACGGCGACGGCCCACAGCGCGGCGCAGGCGCTGGCCGTGCTGCAGCGCGGCGGCGTCGACCTGATGCTGCTCGACCACTACCTGCCGGACGAGACGGGCCTGTCGCTGGTGCGCCGCATCCGGCAACTGGGGCACCACACGGATGTGATCATGGTCACCGCGGCCCGGGACGTGGCCACCGTGCAGACGGCGCTGCGCTACGGCGCCCTGCAGTACCTGGTCAAGCCGTTCACGTTCCCGGGACTGCGGGTGAAGCTGGAGGCGTACGCGCGACTGCGGCGGACACTGGAGGACGCCGAGGAGGCCGAGCAGGAACAGGTCGACCGCATCTTCTCGGCGCTGCGTACGGCCGCGGTGGACCCGCCCCTGCCCAAGGGGCACTCGGCGCCGACGGCGGACCTGATCCGCCGGGTGCTGTCGGACGCCTCACGGCCGCTGTCGGCGCACGAGGTGGCCGAGCGGTCGGGGCTGAGCAGGTCGACGGCCCAGCGCTACCTCAAGCGGCTGGAGGAGTCGGGCCGGCTCAGCCTGACACTCCGCTACGGCGAGACGGGCCGCCCCGAGCACCGGTACGCCTGGACGGTGCGCTAGCCGGGGCGGCCGGCCGGATCAGCCTCTGACGCGGGCGCAGCGCAGGATGCTCAGACTGTGGTTGCAGGCGTAGACCTCGGCGAAGCACTCGTTGCTGAACCATACGGTCGAACCGTTGGAGAACAGGCAGACGACGGGCTCGTAGTACGTGGGGCAGAAGCCGGGGCATTCCTGGATGACCGGCACCACGGCCGTGGGCGCCGCGGCGTGGGCGGGGGCGGGGGCGCCGAAGGCGAGTCCTGCCGCGCCGGTCAGCAGGAGGGTGGCGAACGGTGCGACGAGCTTGCGCATGATCACTCCTTCGCTCGGGTGTCGCTGCCGTCTCTACCACTGCCGGCGGGCGAGGAGTGAGGTGCCGGTCGGTCAGACGACCGCCGGGGATGGGCCCGTTCAGGGGACGCGCTTTTCGGACGGGGGCGGTGGTGGTGCGGCGATGCCCCGCTGGAAGGCGTACCGCACGGCCTGGGCCCGGTCGCGGACGCCCGTTTTGGCGAACAGGTTGTTGATGTGCGTCTTGACCGTGGCCGTGCTCACGTGCAGGCGCCGGGCGATCTCGGCGTTCGTCAACCCCTCCGCCACCAGGGACAGCACCTCCGCCTCACGGGCCGTCAGCCCGTCGGGCAGCTCCCGCGAAGCCGGCGCCACGGCGGGGGCCGGCGCGGGCGCGGCGGAGGCGGAGAGCCTCTCCAGCAGGCGGCGCTGCACGTTGGGCGAGAGACCGGCCTCGCCCGACATCACATGCTCGACGGCCCGGACGATCTCCTCGGCCCCGGCGTCCTTGGTGAGGTAGCCGCGCGCTCCTGCCTGGAGCGCAGGAAAGAGGGAGTCGTCGTCTCCGTAGGTGGTCAGGACGACCACCTGGGTCCCCGGGTGCTCGGCCCGGATCCGCCGTGTCGCCTCCACCCCGTCGCAGCGCGGCATCCTCAGGTCCATCAGGACCACGTCGGGGCGGTGTTCGGCGACCTGGCGCAGGGCCTCCAGCCCATCGGCCGCGGAGGCGACGACCTCGATGCCCGGCAGCAGCCCCAGCAGTATCACGATGCCCTCGCGGACCACGGTCTGGTCGTCGGCGACCACCACCCGTGCCGGCCTGCGCCCGCTGCCGCCGCCCTCCGCCGCCCGGTCACCGCCCATGTGCCCCATCGCGTCCGCTCCTTCGCCTCCCCGCCCCGCAGGCGGGCCCGCCGCGCCTCACCCGGGCTCGCGACCCTTCAGGCGGGCACCTTCAGCCTCACGTGGAAGCCCGGCCCACCGGCCACGGCCGGCCCGGCCTCCAGGGTGCCGCCGAGCAGCTCGGCACGCTCCCGCATGCCGAGCAGACCGTATCCGGCGCCCGGCACCTCCGGCTTCCCGACCCTGCCCGACGCGCCGCTGTCGCGAACCCACAACTCCACCTCCCGCTCCAGATAGGTGAACGCCATCTCCACCCGGGCGCCCGGCGCGTGCTTGCGCACATTGGTCAGCGCCTCCTGGGCGACCCTGCGCACCGCGAGTCCCGCCTCGGCCGGCAGCGCCCGCGGCTCGCCGGCGACCTCCAGCCGTACGCCCTCCGCCTCGGCGACGTCCCGCAGGTACTCCTCGACCGGCGTCATCTCCCCGCGCAGCGCGGACAGTGCCTGCCGCGTCTCGGCCAGGCCCTGCCGTGCCATGCCGCGGGCGGCCGAGACCCGTTCGAGGACCTGCTCCCTGGCCTCGCCCTCCGGCACCCCGCCCTCGATCAGCAGCCGGGCGGCCTCCAGGTGCACCAGCTGCGCGGAGAGGCTGTGGGCCAGCACGTCGTGTATCTCCCGGGCGATGCGCGCCCGCTCCGCGAGCGCCGCCGACTCCGCCTCCGCCTGCCGGATCGCCCGCTCCTGTGCGAGGAGCCGGAAGCCCGCCCCCCGGGCCTCCTCGTCGAGCCGGAGCGCATAGCCGATGAGCAGCACCGCGGCCACCGTCGCGGCGGTCGCCGCGGGCGCCTTGCCGCTGGTGCCGGCGTAGGCGCCCAGCGGGAGGGCCGCCGCAGCCAGGCCGGGCCCCAGTGGCAGGCGCTCGACCGCGACGGCCGCGCCCACGCACCACAGGCCGGAGGAGGCGACGTGGGCACCGGCCGCCGCCTCGGCGGCGGCGCCCAGCGTCGCGAGCACGGCGAGCAGGGCCATGGAGGAAGGCAGCCGCCGGGCGAGCGTGGTGCGGTAGTACCCCCACACCGCCGCCGCGCCCAGCGCGAATCCGGCGGCGAGCGCGGCGTACCCCCATCCGTGGAAGGCGCCCTCCCGCAGGACGCCCCACACGAACCAGGCGGACAGCACGACCCGCACCACCCACGTCATGACCAGGCGCCGCCGGGGCACTCCCACCTTGGCGAGCGCCTCGCGGGCGGGCCATTCGGTCCAGTTCTCGATCGGCACGCCCACCACGCTACGGAGCGGGGCGGCGGGCGCGAATCGGAGCACGGGTGGATTCGGGGTGGAGCGGCCCGTCCACCCCCCGGTCCACCCCCGGGTGGAGGCGCGTTACGCGTCGATGCGCGAGCGGTCCAGCGTGGCCGCGGAGTTGGTGATGAACTCCTTGCGCGGCGCCACCTCGTTGCCCATCAGCAGCTCGAAGGCGCGCTCGGCGGCCTCCAGGTCGCTGATGTTGATGCGGCGCAGGGTGCGGTGGCGCGGGTCCATCGTGGTCTCCGCGAGCTGGTCGGCGTCCATCTCACCCAGACCCTTGTAGCGCTGGATGCCCTCCTTGTAGCGGACGCCCTTGCGCTCCAGCTCCAGCAGCGTCTGCCGCAGCTCGTTGTCGGAGTAGGTGTAGATGTACTTGTCCTGCCCCTTCTTGGGGTTGATGAGCTCGACCCGGTGCAGCGGGGGCACGGCCGAGAAGACTCGGCCCTGCTCGACCATCGGGCGCATGTAGCGCTGGAAGAGCGTCAGCAGTAGGCAGCGGATGTGCGCGCCGTCCACATCGGCGTCGGCCAGGAAGATGACCTTTCCGTACCGGGCCGCGTCGATGTCGAAGGTGCGGCCCGAGCCGGCTCCTATGACCTGGATGATGGCGCCGCACTCGGCGTTCTTCAGCATGTCGGAGACCGACGACTTCTGAACGTTGAGGATCTTGCCGCGGATCGGCAGCAGCGCCTGGAACTCGGAGTTGCGGGCGAGCTTGGCCGTGCCCAGCGCCGAGTCGCCCTCGACGATGAACAGCTCGCTGCGCTCGACGTCGTCGCTGCGGCAGTCGGCCAGCTTGGCCGGCAGCGAGGAGGACTCCAGGGCCGTCTTGCGGCGCTGGGCCTCCTTGTGCTGGCGGGCGGCGATGCGGGTGCGGGCCGCCGCGACGATCTTCTCCAGGACCGCGCGGGCCTGCTGCTTGGTGTCGCGCTTGGTCGACGTCAGGAACGCCTTGAGCTCCTTGGCGACCACGTTGGCCACGATCCGGGAGGCGGCCGAGGTCCCCAGGACCTCCTTGGTCTGGCCCTCGAACTGCGGCTCGGCCAGGCGCACGGTCACCACGGCCGTGAGCCCCTCCATGGCGTCGTCCTTGACGACGTCGTCCTCGGCCACGCGCAGCAGCTTGGCCGAGCGCAGCACCTCGTTGACCGTGCGGGCCACGGCCCGCTCGAAGCCGGCCACGTGCGTGCCGCCCTTGGGGGTGGCGATGATGTTGACGAACGACTTCAGGGTCGTGTCGTAGCCCGTGCCCCAGCGCAGGGCGATGTCCACGCCCAGCTCGCGGGTCACCTCGGTCGGCGTCATGTGGCCGCGGGAGTCCAGGACGGGCACGGTCTCCTTGAAGGTGCCCTGCCCGGTCAGGCGCAGCACGTCGCACACGGCCTTGTCGGGGGCCAGGAACTCGCAGAACTCGCTGATGCCGCCGTCGAAGCGGAAGACCTCCTCGGTGGCGCCCTCGCCGTCCAGGTCGCGCTCGTCGCGGACGACGATGGTCAGGCCCGGCACCAGGAAGGCCGTCTGCCGGGCCCGCGCGTACAGCGTCTCCAGGGAGAGCTTGGCGTCCTTGAGGAAGATCTGGCGGTCCGCCCAGTAGCGGACGCGGGTGCCGGTGCGCGCCTTGGGGATCTTCTTGGTCTTGAGCAGGCCGCTGGAGGGGTCGAAGGGGGCGTCGGGGCCCTGCTCGGTGAAGATGCCGGGCACGCCGCGGCGGAAGCTGATCGTGTGGGTCCGGCTGTTGCGGTCGACCTCGACGTCCAGGCGCGCGGACAGCGCGTTGACCACGGAGGCGCCGACGCCGTGCAGACCGCCGGAGGCGGCGTAGGAGCCGCCGCCGAACTTGCCGCCGGCGTGCAGCTTGGTCATCACGACCTCGACGCCGGACAGGCCGGTCTTCGGCTCCACGTCCACGGGGATGCCGCGGCCGTTGTCCCGCACCTCGACGGACCCGTCGTCGTGGAGGAGCACCTCGATGCGGTCGCAGTACCCTCCGAGGGCCTCGTCGACGGAGTTGTCGATGATCTCCCAGAGGCAGTGCATCAGACCACGGCTGTCCGTGGAGCCGATGTACATGCCGGGTCGCTTGCGGACGGCCTCCAGGCCCTCCAGGACGAGCAGGTGCCGCGCGGTGTAGTTGGATCCGTCCCGGTCTGCCCCGGTCAGCAACGCAGTGGACGGCACGGACGTCTCGGCGGTCACGCGGTTCGCTCCTCGCTGAATTTCTGGCTGGCCCGGATGGGGGCACATGAGTGGCTCGGTCGCCGTTCAGAGGGTACCGAGGCCTGATAGAGCCTTTGTGCCGCCACCCTTGAGAACGCCCATGCTAATCGAGCATCGATCAAGCGTTCGATAGCTCGTAGGGGTGACATGCACATCACGTTCCCTTCGAGGCATGAACCATCTAGGCTCCGGGCACGTCCTCAAGAACAACCCGGCAGCCAGCCGGGGGGACGACAACCCCCAGCGATGTGAAACCGTAAGCCCACGCACTACGGCTCATTCGCCGCCAAATCGTCAAGATCCGGCTCACTCGGAAGGAAGTTTCGAGAAAAAGCCACGAGCGGGAACGTTTTCGGCCTGGTTGGATGTTGACCCTGGTACGACAGCTCGTCGAGCTAGAGAAGAGGCGACGTGACTACTGTTCTGACCCCCGCGAGCCCGCTGACGGCCGCTGACCGCTGCGACCGGTGCGGCGCTCAGGCATACCTGCGCGTCGTACTCATGAGCGGCGGTGAACTGCTCTTCTGCGCCCACCACGGTCGCAAGTTCGAGCCGGAACTCAAGAAGATCGCCGCGGAGATACAGGACGAGACGGAGCGGCTGACGGCCGTCCCGGCGTCCGCGACCGACGAGGACCGCTGAGTCCACTGTTGGAACGCTGACACATCGCATCCGACGACGAGCGAGGTTCGGTCCGTACGACCGGGCAGCTGCGGGCGGCCACCCCTGTGGGGGAGGCCGCCCGCTCTCGTACGCCCGCACCCCTCAGGACGGGCGTACGGGACGTGTACCCACCGGCTGAACCGGTCCCGGTGACACCGGCGGGGCGGCGGGTGGCTGCGCCGCGGGCGGCGGCGGTGCCGCCGGGGGCTGGGCCACCGGGGGCGGCTTGAGCAGCGGCGGTACGACCGGCTGGGCGGCCGGTGGTGGCAGCAGCGGCGGGGTGACCTGCGGGGGCGCCGGCTGACTGGACTGCGGCGGCGCGGCCGCCGGCGGCTGTGCCGGCGGTTTCGGCGGCTGCTGGGGGCCCTGCGAGGGTGGCGCAAGCGGCGGGGTGGCCACAGGAGGCCCTTCCGTCACAGGGTCGGCACTGTGTGCCCGTACCAGTGCCGCAACGGCGGAGATCCGCGTATAGACCCCCGGACGGCCCGGCTGGGCGCAGCCGCTCCCCCACGACACCAGCCCGACGAGCTTGCCGCGGGCCACGAGCGGCCCGCCGCTGTCCCCCTGGCAGGCGTCCCGGCCGCCGAGGGGAAGGCCGGCGCACAGCATCGTCGCCGGGCGGTACATGCCCTCGGGGCCGCCCTGGTACGCCCGGCGGCACAGGGTGTCGTCCAGGACGAGGATCCGGGCGGCACGCAGCGTGTTCGAGTACAACCCGGTGCCGCGGGTGTCCCCCCAGCCGTAGACACCGGCGGCCGTACCGGTCGCGTAGCCGGGGTCCCCCTGGCCCGCCATCGCGATGGGCGCCACGTCGGTGACAGGCTCCGCCAGGGTGATGACGGCCACGTCCCCCTCGTTCGTGTCCGCGTCGAAGGCGGGATTGACCCAGCTGCCCTTGAACGGGATCTCCTTGCCGGCGTTGCCGCGCAGGTCGTCGCGGCCGACGATCACCCGCAGGTCCTTCGCCTCCGTCGCGTCGACGCCCAGCACCTCGCGCGTCAGACAGTGCGCCGCCGTGACGACCGTCGACCGACCCACGAGGGCACCGCCGCAGAACTGACCGGAGCGCACGGGGCCGAAGCGCTCGCGGCTCGCCAGCGCCACCGTCCAGGGGACGGTGGCGACCTTGACGACCTGTCCGCCGACGATGCCGCGGTCGACGGCACCGCGGACCGCGCCCGCCGGGAGAGGGATCGCCAGCAGGAGCGCGAGCGCCACGGCCAGCGGATACCTCAGGGCGCGCATGGGACCTCCTGACGCAGTGCGGTCACTTCCTTACCAAGCGTCAGGTGGTATGCGGCCGCGCGCATCCGGAGCGCGGCAGGGCCCGGTTCCTCGTGAGGAACCGGGCCCTGCCGAAAGGGGACGGTGACGAGCCGTCCGGACTAGTCGAGGTAGTCCCGCAGCACCTGGGAGCGCGACGGGTGACGCAGCTTCGACATCGTCTTGGACTCGATCTGACGGATGCGCTCACGCGTCACGCCATAGACCTTGCCGATCTCGTCCAGCGTCTTGGGCTGGCCGTCGGTGAGGCCGAAGCGCATGGAGACCACGCCCGCCTCACGCTCGCTGAGCGTGTCCAGCACCGAGTGCAGCTGCTCCTGCAGGAGCGTGAAGCTGACCGCGTCGGCCGGCACGACCGCCTCGGAGTCCTCGATGAGGTCACCGAACTCGCTGTCGCCGTCCTCACCCAGCGGGGTGTGGAGGGAGATCGGCTCACGGCCGTACTTCTGGACCTCGATGACCTTCTCCGGGGTCATGTCGAGCTCCTTGGCCAGCTCCTCCGGGGTGGGCTCGCGGCCCAGGTCCTGGAGCATCTGGCGCTGGACGCGCGCAAGCTTGTTGATGACCTCGACCATGTGCACCGGGATACGGATGGTGCGGGCCTGGTCGGCCATCGCGCGGGTGATCGCCTGGCGGATCCACCAGGTCGCGTACGTGGAGAACTTGTAGCCCTTGGTGTAGTCGAACTTCTCCACCGCGCGGATCAGACCGAGGTTGCCCTCCTGGATCAGGTCCAGGAAGAGCATGCCGCGACCGGTGTAGCGCTTGGCCAGGGAGACCACCAGACGGAGGTTGGCCTCCAGGAGGTGGTTCTTGGCGCGCCGGCCGTCCTCGGCGATGATCTCCAGCTCGCGCTTGAGCTTCGGCGCCAGCTTGTCGGCGTTCGCCAGCTTGTCCTCGGCGAACAGACCGGCCTCGATGCGCTTGGCGAGCTCCACCTCCTGCTCGGCGTTGAGGAGGGGGACCTTGCCGATCTGCTTGAGGTAGTCCTTGACCGGGTCGGCGGTGGCGCCGGCCACGGCCACCTGCTGGGCGGGCGCGTCGTCCTCGTCCTCGTCGGACAGCACGAAGCCCTTGTTCTCGCCGGCCTCGTCCTCCTCGTCGACCTTGCCCGGCGCCGGGGTCTCGTCGAGCAGCTCGTCCTCGAGGAGCTCGTCGGCGTCCTTCTTGCCGGCGGTCTTCTTGGCCGTCGTCTTCTTCGCGGCGGTCTTCTTGGCCGTCGTCGTCTTCTTTGCGGCCGTCTTCTTGGCCGCGGTCTTCTTGGCGGGCGCCACGGCCTCATCGGCCTCGCCGTCGTACGCGCCCGCGGCCGCGGACACGGTGGACGCCGGGGCGGACGACTGCCGGGCCGTGGCCGTCTTGGTGGAAACGGCCTTGGTGGCGGTGCGCTTCGCCGGGCTCTTCGCTGCGACGCTCTTGCGGGTGCGCTTGGGCGCCTCTGCGGCACTGACCATCAGCGTCACACCCTCCTCGTCGAGGACCTGGTTGAGGCTGCGCAGTACGTTCTTCCACTGGGTTGGCGGAATCTGGTCAGCCTCGAAGGCCCGACGCACGTCGTCGCCGGCGATCTGCCCCTCGGCCTTTCCCTGCTCGATGAGCGCCATCAGAGACTCGGATTCGGCGATCTCCGGCGGGAGCGTACGGGATGTGCTGGCCGACACGAACAACCTCTCGGAACGATGGAAACGGCTTCCGGCCACGTCCGTGCTGGACGGGACCGACGACCGTCGGCAAGGATGAACCGACGGCGCGGGCAGTGGTGCAGAGCAACACAGCGCCTCGAACGAGGCCCGTATTCCCTCCGCGGCCACCACCTCTTTAGTCATCGCGCTGCCCGGACGAGCGTTACGCCCGATCACCGTGGCCCGAGTCACACCGCATAACGGGGTGAACAGCCACCGAAGTGGACAGATCGCCGACTCCGCTGCCGTCGACGGCCGCACGGAACCACCCGTCCTGCTCGCGCGTACGGCCGTACGCGCGCGCCGGACGAGCGGTCCCGCACGTACCGCTTCAGTCCGTACGGTTGCGATCCGCGGTCAGTGTTCGCGCGGCGCGGGCACCACGCGCTCGACCTCCGGGTGGGCCACCAGCAGCTGGCGCATCGCCGCCTCGGCCGCCGCGGCGTCGCCGGTGGCCACCGCATCGACGATCCGCAGGTGCTGCCCCACGCCGGCCTCGGTCGGGCGGTCGCACCCCCCGCCGGAGACACCGGAGACGTGCAGGGCGGCGGTGACGATGCCCGAGAGGTGCTCGAGCATCCGGTTGCCCGCGACCTGCAGCAGCAGGGAGTGGAACTCGGCGTCGGCGCGCGCGAAGGTGAGGGAGTCGCCCTGGGCCAGCGCGTGCCCCATGATCTCGGCCATGTCGGCGAGGCGCTGCTGGACGTCCTCGCGGCCGTGGCCGGCGGCCAGACGGGCGGCCAGCGGCTCGATCGTCCAGCGCAGCTCGCACAGCTCTCGGCGCTGGTCGTCTCGCTGGGGCCCGAAGGCGCGCCATTCGATGATGTCGGGGTCGAGCAGGTTCCAGTCGCTGACGGGACGGACCCGGGTGCCCACGTTGGGGCGGGCGCTGACCAGGCCCTTGGCCTCGAGCACGCGCAGGGATTCGCGGACGACGGTGCGGGAGACCTCGAAGCGCTGGCCGATCTCCTCGGGGACCAGCGGGCGGTCGGCCCCCAGGTCACCGGAGACGATCATCTGGCCGAGCTGCTGGACGAGCTGGCCGTGCAGGCCTCGGCCGCGGCTTCCGGCGGCACGGCGGCCGGCACGGCTGAGCTCCGCGTCGCCGTCCCAGGCGGACGAGGCGCCGCGGTCGGTCCCGGGGGCCTCCGCGTAGGAGTAGCGGTCAAGCTCGCCCGGACCGGCGAGGCCGGAGTCTGCGGGGCGAGCCGCGGTCATCATGGTGTGCGCAAGGGTACTCACGCTTCCTTTGTCGGCGACACCTCCAGGCCCCTTGAGGTCTTTGGTGAAAAGCACACGAAAGGGTGATCGCCCATTACCTCGCAATTGACGGCCAAACGGACAGAATCGGGCACCGCCCCGAGGGGGTCGACTACGGAAGGTAAGGGAGGCGTGAGCGTTCCCGCAGCACCCCTCGGCTTATTGTCACTCTGCGTTCGCTCCCTTCCGGGCCGGCGCAATAGCACAGCCCTCACCGCGGCCGGCCACGGAACACGGTGAGCACATAGGCGGCGAGCAGGCCCGACAGCGACAGGGTCAGCGCCCACCCCACGGGCTGGGAGACCAGGTGCAGCGCGGCCGAGACGCCCTGACCCAGTTCGTGCGGCCACCGCGCGTCGGCGGCGTCGCGCAGACGTTCGGATAGTCCCATCAGCGAACGTGCCGCGGGCCGTCGCGCCAGCGCTCCCAGGAGGGGGACGACCACGGCGGGCACCGCGAGAACGGAGACGAGGCCGAGCGCGGTGGAGCGGAAGAGCCCCGCGGCCAGCAGCCCCGCCCAGCCGCACCCGACGACCAGGGCGATCCAACCGGCCAGCGCAGCACCCCAGCCGTGCGTCAGGAGCGTGGCCGGGTGCGGGAACTCCCCGAGAGCCAGGTGCACAACGGCCAGATCGAACATCGGCACGAGCAGGGCCAGGGCCAGCGAGGCCACCGAGGCGACCAGGAGCTTGGCGCCGAGCAGTCCGAGCCGCCGGGGCACCGTGCCCTGGTCGGGGGCGAGCGCCGGGTAGCGGAACTCCTGGCCGAAGGCGTTGGCGCCCAGCAGCCCGGCGGCGCACGCCGCGGGCGGCAGCGGCAGCCACTGCGGCCATCCGGTGAGCAGCCGCGGCACGGTGGCGGCGCCGGTGCGGGCGAGCAGGAGCGAGGCGGCCACGGACACGGCGAGCGCCACCGCCGCCACCACCCATCCGGTCTGCACACCGGCGACACGGCGCAGCTCGTACAGCAACGGCCACGCCGGCCCGGGGGCGGTCAGCCGGCGCCGCACACTCCCGGGTGGCGGCGCGTCCGCGCTGTTCGGGGCTTCGTCGGCCTCCTGGACCTCTGCCGGTGCCTTCGCCTGCGCGGGAGCTCCCTCCTCCCCCGGGGGGCGGCCGTCGGCGCGGTCCAGCGGGGCGACGGGGCCGGTGTCCCCGCTCTCCTCGGCCAGACGGTGCACGAGGATGCCGTTGCGGTACGCCGTCTCGCCGACCTCCGCGCAGCTGCTGCCGTAGACCGCGATACGCGTGCCGCCCTCGCGGATCACTTCGACGGTCGCGGTGCCGGAGCGCCGGTCTCCCGTGTCGGTCCCGGCGGTCAGGACGTGCGCGAGCCGGCCGGCGAGGGGGGACTGGACGACGACGCGCGGCCGCAGGCGCGCACCGGCGAAGGCCGCCGCCTCCTGGTCGGCCACGAGGCGGCCCTGGTCGATGGTGACCACTTGGTCGGCGATGCGGGCGGCCTCGACGGCATCGCCCGACGTGACGAGAACGGCACCGCCCTGGGCGGCGTAGCCGCGCAGCAGCCCGTGGAGCCAGGCGGTCTCACGGGGGGACAGCCCGCGCGCGGGCTCGTCCAGGACGAGGGTGTGCGGGTCGCCGAGCAGTGCGGAGGCCAGGCCCAGGCGACGGTCCATGCCGAGCGAGAAGTCGCCCAGGCGTTGGTCGGCGAGGCCGCTGAGGCCCACGACCTCCAGCACGTCGTCGGCCCGCTCGGCGGGGACGCCGGCGGCGGCGCACAGCATGCGCAGGTGGCTGCGGGCGGTGCGGGCGGGGTGGCCGGGGACGTCGCCGAGGAGGACGCCGATCTCGCGGGTGGGGCGGGGGATCCGGTCGAGGGTGCGGCCGCGGAAGAGGGTGACGCCGCGGCCGGGGTCCAGACGCAGCATCAGGCGCAGGGCGGCGGTCTTTCCCGCTCCCGGTTCGCCGAGCAGTGCGGTGACGCGGCCGGGGCGGGCCTCGAAGGTCAGGTCGTCGACGGCGGGGGGCCGGTTGCGGCGGGGGGCGCTGGTCAGTCCGATGGCCTGGATCATGGGCTCACTCGCGGGGCGGCGGGAGGGACCGTACCGCAGCACCGTAACCCGGTATGTCTTATTTGCTACGCAATGCGGCCATCATCGATCAGGGCGTGTCATTTTCGATCACACCTGTCTTCGAAAGGCGCCGTTCCGGCGCCGGGGGCTCAGGCCTCGGGGCGCAGCATGGGCGGGTTGAGCAGGGTGGCCCCGCCGGCCCGGAACAGCTGGGCGGGCCGGCCGCCCTGGCGCGTCGTCGTCCCGCCGGTGGGCACCAGGAAGCCGGGCGTGCCGGTCACCTTGCGGTGGAAGTTGCGCGGGTCCAGCGCCACGCCCCACACCGCCTCGTAGACCCGGCGCAGCTCGCCGACGGTGAACTCCGGCGGGCAGAAGGCGGTGGCCAGGGAGGAGTACTCGATCTTGGAGCGGGCGCGCTCGACGCCGTCCGCGAGGATGCGGGCATGGTCGAAGGCGAGCGGGGCGGCCTGCTCGTCGTCGCGGCCGTAGCCGTCCTGGTCGAGCAGCTCGTCGACGGGTGCCCAGCGCACGCTGCGGGCGTCGCCACCGGGCCGGGGCGCCGGCAGGTCCGGGGCGAGCGCGAGGTGGGCCACGCTGACCACGCGCATGCGGGGGTCGCGCTTGGGGTCGCCGTAGGTGGCCAGCTGCTCCAGGTGGGCCGCGTTGGGCCCGCCGGGCCCGGCGGCGTCGGCCGCCTGCAGGCCGGTCTCCTCGGCCAGCTCGCGCGCGGCCGCGGTGGACAGGTCCTCGTCGCCGCGGACGAACCCGCCCGGCAGCGCCCACCGGCCCTGGAACGGAGGCTCGCCGCGGCGGACGGCCAGCGCGCACAGCGCATGCCGCCGCACGGTGAGCACGACCAGGTCGACGGTGACTGCGAAGGGCGGGAAGGCCGACGGGTCGTAGGGCATGTCGTGATCATAGTCGTCTGCCTGACGATAATCAGGCTCTTCGGCGCTCCCGGCCGCCATCCGGTCCGCAGGTGCGGCGCGCACCTGCGCTCACACTCCCAGCTGCAGTCCGGCGGCGGCCTCCTCGACCATGCCGAGGCCGAGCCTGCTGACGCGCACGGCGAACGGCTGCTCCGCCACGCGCAGCCCGGTGAACCTCAGCTCGCCCAGGGGGGCGGACCGCGGCGGACGGACCGTCACGGCGCCCGCGGGCACGTCCGGGCGCACCCCGGCGAGCGCGGTCAGCAGCTGGACGGCGCCGGCCGCCGCGACGGCCGCGGGCCGGCAGGCCGCCGGGTGCGGCAGCGGTGCACTACCGGTGGTGCGCTGCTCCCCCGCGTACATCTCCGGGAGCCGGTGGTCGAAGGTCTGCGCGGCGTCCAGTACGCCCTTGAGCAGCCCGGCGGCCTCCCGCTCGTAGCCCGCCGCCATCAGACCGGTGACGGCCACCGCCGTCTCGTGGACGCGGACGGCCCCGTTGCGGTGGCCGAACGGGTTGTGCCCCGCTTCCTTGGCGCCGAGGCTGCGCAGGCCCCAGCCGCAATCGAGGGCCGGGCCGCCCAGCAGCCGGGCGAGCTGCTCGGTCTGCACCTTGTCCAGCAGCCCCGGGGCGTACTCCCCCTCTCCCTGCAGTCCGGTGTCCAGCAGGTGCGCCGCGGCCGAGCCCAGGTGCACGACCCGGCGACCGTCGGGCCAGCGCGCCGCGACGGGCCGGCCGCCGCCGAGGTCCTCCGCCCAGAACTCCTCCCGGAAGCGCCGTCGCAGCCCGGACGCCCACGCGAGGAGAGCGTCGGCCCCGGGCCGGCCGTGGGCCCGCAGCAGCCCGGCGCCGAGCACGGCCGCCCGGTGCGCATGGGCCTGGACCTCGCAGCGGTACGGACCTCCCGGCGCGGGGTCCGGGAGGTAGCCGGTGTCCTTCGTGGCCGCCATGAGCCACTGCAGGCACCGCTCGGCGACCGGCAGCAGCCCGGCGACCTCCGGCGCGGGCAGCCCCCACCGCCATGCCTCGGCCAGCACCGCCGGGAACAGCAGCGTCGCCTCCGCCCCCGTGCACCCCGGCGGCAGGTGCGCCCCGGAGTGCCGCAGGGCACCGGGCAACCGGCCGGCGCCCGGGCCGGGGCTCGTCAGCTGGGCACGGGCCAGCGTGCGCAGCGTCCCGCCGGCGAGCCGGACGCCCAGCGGCAGCGCCATGCGGGCCGCCCACAGTGCCTCGGCGGGAGCCGTCCGATCACAGCGCCAGGGAACGCCGGCGGCCAGGTGCACGTCCGAGGGGTGCTCCGGGTCGCGCACGAGCAGGGCCCGCAGGTCGTCGAGGGCGGCGGCGAGCAGAGCCCCGGCCCGCGGGTCGTCACCCTCGGCCGCGGCCTCCCCCCAGGGT
This sequence comes from Streptomyces sp. NPDC049585, assembly GCF_040675615.1. Lineage (NCBI taxonomy): Bacteria > Bacillati > Actinomycetota > Actinomycetes > Kitasatosporales > Streptomycetaceae > Streptomyces > Streptomyces sp. NPDC049585. The sequence goes on from NZ_JBFAPE010000025.1 coordinate 21,672, forward strand.
GGAGCCGCCCCGCCACGGCTCGGGGCGACGGGCTCGGCCGCCCGGCTGCCGCCGTTGCCGCCGGGCTGCTCGGCCCTGATCGTGAGCTCGATGCCGCGCGTGCCGCCGGGAGGCAGCCGTATCTCCCAGCAGAGCAGGCCCGCGGAGGCCAGGACGTCGTCCGGCGGCGGATCCGCGGTGACCACCGCGTTGGCGCCGGGTGCCGCCCAGCGCAGCCCGGAGGCGTGCACTGCGGCCGGGAGCTCGGGCCCTGACCGGCCGGCAGCGACGGCGCCCAGGCCGGCGAGGTCGGTGCCGAGCGCCACCTCGACCGTCAGCCCCAGCTCACGGGACGCCGCGCTGCGCAGCACGATGCGCTCCTTGCCCTCGGCGTCCCGCAGCCGCTCGACGGTGACGTCCGGGTCCGGTCCGGTCTCCGCCGGGGTGCGCACGGTGCCGACGAACCGGGCCCGGTCGGCGCCGAGCATCCGCCCCTGGACGGGCACGGGATCGACTCCGTCGACCCGCAGCCGGCACGTCGCCAGCAACCGGCGACCCGACCGGTAGAAGCCTTCGAGCCCCTGACTGGTGAGCTGGCCGTGCCGCGCCGAGATCGCGAGCGCGGGCAGCGCGACGCAGATCAGCGCCTCGTGCACCGAATGCGGCGCCGGGGGCCGGGAGCCACCGGTGCGGCGCTGCTCGGGCGGTCGACGCACCTGTTCCGGCGGGCGGCGGGTCGAAGGACCGTGGGGGGCGATGCCTTGCACTGTCTCTGCGCTCCCTGGGGACGTCCCGGTCGTGGCCGGCCGACGACGATTGCGGGCCACTCAGGTGAACGGCACCGGCCCCGGCGAGGTCACGGGAGAGTGAAGTGGCCTGGGTCACTGCCGCCCCCGGACGCCCTTGTGTCCGCCGCGGCGGCGCGTACGTGCCCTTCCCGCGGGCGCCTTGGGCCCCGCCGGCCTGCCACGGCCGCCCCGCCCCGACCGTCCCGCGGTCTCCCCCGGGCCCGCGCCCTCCGCCCTCGGGTCCCTCTCCTCCGTCACCCCGGCTTCCGTCACCCCGGCTTCCGTCACCCCGGCTTCCGTCAGCCCGGCTTCTGTCTTCCCGGTCATCGCCTCCTCCACGGTGACGGTGGCGGTGACGGCCGGGGCGGCGGTCGAGGCGGCGGCGTCCGCCGCCGCGGCGCGCTCCGCCTCGGCGTGGACGGCGGCCTGCAGGGCGCGGTCGGCACGTTCGCGGCGCAGGCAGCGGCGCAGCAGCTCCGGGTCCAGGCCGTCGTTGCAGGCCCGGTGCAGGAGCTGGGCGAAGAGATAATCCGGGTCGGCGCTCAAGGCCCTGGTCAGCGCGACGCGCGCCTCGGGGTGGTCGCCGCTCGACCAGGCGACCCAGCCCGCCAGGGCCAGGGGCGCGGCCGCGTGCTCGGTGTACGGCGGCACGCAGCGGCGGGCGAGGGCGCGCCAGACGCGCAGCACGGCCGGGGCCTGGGGTCCCTCCATCCATTCGGCGGCGTGGTCGCGGGTGGTGCGGTCCTGCAGGCCGAGGACGACGGCCGCGGCCTCGTCGGCGTCCAGCAGGGCGTCGTCCATGGCATCGGCCTCTGCCCGCACCGGCGGGGGCGGGGTGTCGTGGAACCGCCCGATCAGCAGGCGCAGCAGGTCGAGCGTCTCCTCGCGCACGATCCGACCGGGGGTGCCGCTCAGCAGGCGCGGGACGAGGTCCGCGGCGGCGGTGTCGAGAGCCGTCTCCTGCTCCATGGCCCGTTCGCCGTCGAGGGGGGCGTAGCGGGCCTCCATCTCGCGCAGGGTGCCGCGGACCTGGATGCCGGCATAGGCGGCGGCAGCGGCCATCACCGAGGTGCCGGGCGGGCCGAGGACGGTGCCCTCGACCGGGCAGCAGCGCTCGTCGGGGCAGCAGTAGGACCAGTACCTCCCGTCGGAGACGCACAGCGCCTCGTACACGGGCACGTCCAGCTCCCCGCAGGCCAGCCGCAGGCTCTGGGCGAGGGGGCGCAGGCGCTCCATGACGCTTCGACCGCCGTCGCCCCCGGTGGGGTCCTGGCAGAGGAAGAGGACGATGCCGTCGGGCCGGTTGCCCCGGCGCTCGCAGCCGTCGATGAGCGTCTCCGCGAGCTGTTCGCTGACGCCTTCCCACTCGGCCGGGTCCTGCGGAATGCCGAGCCGGAGGCGGCCGCCGAAGCGGCCGCGCTCTCCGTGCAGGGCGAGCAGGACGATGCTGTCGGTCGGGTGGAAGCCGAGCAAGTAGGGCAGGGCGTCGGCGAGTTCACCCGGGCTGCGCAGGGTGACCTGGGTCTGCGAGGCGTCGCGCGACGCGGTGGTGGCGGGGGTGGACGGGCGGGCCGGTTCGTTGTGGTGGCTCATGGCCCCGAGACTCCCGCGGCGCCACCGAGGCCCGCCAGGCCTGTGGATAACTCCGGGATATTGTCGTACTACCCCTGTGGATCAGGGCCTCACCCTCGTTTTCCACAGGCGCCGCGGCCGGGTTCGCGCATTGTCGGTCCCCTCGTGTTGCATGGGGGCATGACCAACGAAGCCCTCCGCGTCTCGGCGGACACCGTCCTCGCCCGTCTCGTCGGCGACACCACGGGCACCGCGCGGCTGCGCGAGGACCAGTGGCGCGCCATCGAGGCCCTCGTCGCCGACCGCCGCCGTGCGCTGGTGGTGCAGCGCACGGGCTGGGGCAAGTCGGCCGTGTACTTCGTGGCCACCGCGCTGCTGCGCGAGCGCGGCAGCGGCCCGACGGTGATCATCTCTCCGCTGCTGGCGCTGATGCGCAACCAGGTGGAGGCGGCCGCGCGGGCGGGCATCCACGCGCGCACGATCAATTCCTCGAACACCGAGGAGTGGGAGACCGTGCAGGAGGAGGTCGCGCACGGGAAGGTGGACGTGCTCCTCGTCTCGCCCGAACGCCTCAACAATCCCGACTTCCGCGACCAGGTGCTGCCCAAGCTCGCCGCCGCGACCGGGCTGCTGGTGGTCGACGAGGCGCACTGCATCTCGGACTGGGGGCACGACTTCCGCCCGGACTACCGCCGGCTGCGCACCATGCTGGCCGACCTGCCGCCCGGCGTGCCCGTGCTCGCCACGACCGCCACCGCCAACGCCCGCGTCACCGCCGACGTCGCCGAGCAGCTCGGCACGGGTGAGGGCGGCGAGGCCCTGGTGCTGCGCGGGCCCCTGGACCGGGAGAGCCTGAGCCTGGGTGTCCTCACCCTGCCCGACGCGGCCCACCGGCTGGCCTGGCTCGCCGACCACCTCGGCGACCTGCCGGGCTCGGGGATCATCTACACCCTCACCGTGGCCGCCGCCGAGGAGGTCGCCGCCTACCTGCGCCGCTGCGGGCACACCGTCGCCTCCTACACCGGCAAGACCGAGAACGCCGACCGGCAGCAGGCCGAGGACGACCTGATCGCCAACCGTGTCAAGGCCCTGGTGGCCACCTCGGCGCTGGGCATGGGCTTCGACAAGCCCGACCTCGGCTTCGTCGTCCACCTCGGCTCGCCCTCCTCCCCCATCGCCTACTACCAGCAGGTCGGCCGTGCGGGGCGTGGCGTCGAGCACGCCGAGGTGCTGCTGCTGCCGGGGCGCGAGGACGAGGCGATCTGGAAGTACTTCGCCTCGCTGGCCTTCCCCTCCGAGGAGCAGGTGCGCCGGACGCTGGACGTGCTGGCCGCCTCCGACCGCCCGCTGTCGCTGCCCGCCCTGGAGCCCCTGGTCGACCTGCGGCGCTCGCGGCTGGAGACCATGCTCAAGGTCCTCGACGTGGACGGTGCCGTGCGCCGGGTGCGCGGCGGCTGGACGGCCACCGGCGAGCCGTGGACGTACGACGCCGAGCGCTACGCCTGGGTGGCGCGACAGCGCGAGGCCGAGCAGCAGGCCATGCGCGAGTACGCGTCGACCACGCAGTGCCGGATGGAGTTCCTGCGCCGCCAGCTGGACGACGAGCAGGCCGCGCCCTGCGGGCGCTGCGACAACTGCGCGGGTCCCCGCCACACCGCCGGCGTCTCGGACGGGGCCCTGGACACCGCCCGCGGCGAGCTGGGCCGGCCCGGGGTGGAGGTGGAGCCCCGCCGGATGTGGCCCACGGGCATGCCGGCGGTCGGGGTGGACCTCAAGGGCCGCATCCCGCAGGGTGAGCAGGCCGCCGTGGGACGGGCCGTCGGGCGGCTCTCCGACATCGGCTGGGGCAACCGGCTGCGTCCCCTGCTCGCGCCGCAGGCTCCGGACGCCGCCGTTCCGGACGATGTGACGGACGCGGTGGTCACCGTGCTGGCCGACTGGGCGCGAGGGGCGGGCGGTTGGGCGTCCGGCGCGTCGGACGCCCCGCAGCGTCCCGTGGGCGTGGTGACCATCGCTTCGCGGACCCGCCCGCTGCTCGTCCGCTCGCTCGGCGAGCGCATCGCGGCCATCGGCCGGATGCCGCTCCTGGGCAGCCTCGCGTATCGCGACGAGGAGGCCGGGATGCGGGCGCCCCGCAGCAACAGCGCCCAGCGGCTCAAGGCGCTGGACGGCGCCCTGACCGTACCGGCCTCACTCGCGCAGGAGCTCGCCGCGCGCCCCGGGCCGGTCCTGCTGGTCGACGACATGACGGACACCGGCTGGACGCTGGCCGTCGCCGCGCGGATGCTGCGCCGGGCCGGCGCCACGGAGGTGTTCCCCCTGGTGCTCGCCGTGCAGGGGTGAGAAGGGGCGCAACCGTGGCACAACCGCGGTGCCCCGCATCACCGCGGAGCCGCGGATGCCGGTCAGTGGCCTCAATTGATCGTTGCTGCACGGGCGGTGGACCGCGAGAATTGGGGCACCGGTTTCCGCTCCCGTGCGTCCACGGCCCTGCTGCGCCGTGGCGCGCGGTGCGCCATGCCAGGCCTCCCGCCCGGGGGCCCGGGTGGGCAGACGAAGGGAGAATCATGGCCTTCGGCTTGGCTCCCCAGGCATCCGCCGGCTCCGCTTCGCATCTGGGCAGACTGCTCGAACCCGCGGAGTGGACCGCCTGCGGCGTCCCCGCCCTGCGCGGTCCCCGCGGTGTCGTCGAGGATCTGCACGCCCGCCATCTGCCGACGCCCTCCACCGCCGTCATCGCGGTCTTCCACCCCGACGAACGGCTCGCGGCGAGCGCCTCCTTCAGCGGGCGCCCGGGCAGGGCCGGGCTCGTGGACGGCTGGGAGCTGCGCAACGAGCTGCTGTCGGTGCTGCGCCGGGTGATCCCGCACGACCTGCGCAGACGCGCCCCCGTCCGGACGGCGGTACTGCTCTACTGCCGGGAGGGCGGCACCCGTTGGACCCCGCAGGACGGGGCGTGGATGTGGGCGCTGCGCGACGCCTGCATCCTGCACGGGCTGCGGTGCGGGGCGTACATCGTCCTCACCCCGGCCGGCTGGCACGTCGTCGGCGAGGGCCGCGGCGGGCGCCGGCCCCGCGCGGCGCCCTGCCGTGCGGAGTGGTTCGGCTCCGGCGGCGGGGCACCGGAGGCGCACCGCCGTACGGCCGCCCGCTGACGGGGCGGCACGGCGGCCGGGAGGCCCCTTCGGCGAAGGGGCCGACCACCGTGATCACACGTCAGGAAGTGCTCGACACCAGGGCGTTGACACGTTGCGGGTCGCCGCAGACCACCAGCAGCGCACCGGCCCGCGTCATGGCGGCCGGCAGCGCCGCGGTGACGGTGGCGTCGGAGCCGCCGTTGACGGCGACGACGACCACGGGCCGACCCTTGGCGCGGGAGGAGTCCGCGGCGGCGTAGAAGACGTCGTCGCCGGCGTCCTGCTGCGCCCAGTAGGACGCTTCGCCGAAGGACAGCTCGTGCGCGGCCCAGGGGTGCGGGTCACCCGTGGTCAGGACGAGGACGTCGCCGGGCGCGCGGCCGCTGTCGAGCAGCAGGTCGACGGCTTCGTCGGCGGCGTCCAGGGCACCGTCGGCGGCCGCGGGGATCAGCTGGATCTGCGGCGCGGCCGGGGCGTCCGCCGCCGCTCCGCGCGCGGTGCGCTGGGGCGGGACCGAGCCGCGGGGCGGGCTGGGGGTGCCGGGGCGCACGGGCGCCGGGCGGGGACCGGGTACGGGACGAGGGGTCGGCGCGGTGCGGCCGGCGGCCGGCACTGCGCGGGGACCCGGGACACTCTCGTGAATCTGAGGCTCCTCGGGGATGAGAGGCATAAGTCGATGTTTATCAAACGCCGGTGCGAGTCGCGTCGGCGGGTGGTGGTGTGGGTCGTTCAGAAGTCGAAGCCGAGCTGGCCACCGGCCTCCAGAGCCATGTCCTCGGGGCTGATGCGGGGACGCTTCAGATGCTGCCACTTGGGCAGCGCGTCCAGGTAGGCCCAGGACAGCCTGTGGTGCGGCGTGGGGCCCAGCTCCTGCAGCGCGGCCCGGTGGACCGGCGACGGGTAGCCGGCGTTGTCGCCGAAGGCGAAGTCGCCGTGGACGGCGCCGAGTTCGGCCATCAGCGCATCGCGCCGCACCTTGGCGATCACCGACGCCGCCGAGACGGCGACGCACGACTGGTCGCCCTTGATGACCGTACGGACCCGCCAGGGCTCGCCGAGGTAGTCGTGCTTGCCGTCGAGGATCACCGCGTCCGGCCGCACCGGCAGCCCCTCCAGGGCCCGGGTCGCGGCCAGCCGCAGGGCCGCCGTCATGCCCATCTCGTCGATCTCCTGCGGGGAGGAGTGGCCGAGGGCGTAGGCGGTCACCCAGCTCTCCAGCTCCTCGGCGAGCTCGGTGCGCCGCTTGAGGGTGAGGAGCTTGGAGTCGGTGAGTCCCACGGGCGGGCGACGCAGTCCGGTGACGGCAGCGCACACGGTGACGGGACCGGCCCAGGCTCCCCGGCCGACCTCGTCCACACCGGCGACGATCTTTGCTCCGGTCGTCGCCCGCAGGGAGCGCTCGACGCTGTGGGTAGGCGGTTGGTAGGGCATGGCGCCAGTAAGATTACGCCCCTTCGGCCCGGCTGTCCCGCCCCGCCCCCGCTCCGTCCGCTCCGCTCCCGGGCGTGGTGGCCGGGAGCCAGTGGGGAAGGGCTTCGGCGGACTCCAGCCAGGCCGCCGGCGGAGCGCCTCGTTCCGCTGCGGCGACCACGCCCGCGGCTATCGCGGAAGTGGTGTCCACGTCCCCGCCGGCCCGCGCGGTGGTCCAGAACGCCTCCTCGAAGGAGTCGAGATGGCGGGCCGCGGCCCACAGGGCGAACGGCACGGTGTCGTGCGCGCTGGTGCGCCGGCCGCAGCCCAGGACGGCGGCGACGGTGGTGACGTCCGCGTAGTCGAGCATGTCGCGGGCACGGCGCAGACCGGCCTGGACGGCACTGCGCGGCACCAGCGCGATCACGCCGTCCAGCAGGGACTCGGGGGTGACGCCCCCTGCGGGCGATCCGGCGATGGCCGCCGCGGCGGCGACGGCCATGGCGCCCATCACCGCCTCGCGGTGCTGGTGAGTGGTGTAGGCGGAGATCTCGGCCTGGTGGGTGGCCTGCTCCGGGTCGTGGGCGTACCAGGCGCCCAGCGGGGCGATGCGCGTGGCGGCCCCGTTGCCCCAGGAGCCCTGCCCCTTGAACTGGGCGGCGGCCAGTTCGCGCCAGTCGCCGCCCTCCCTGATCAGGCGCAGCATGCGGTTGATCGCCGGGCCGTAGCCGCGATCGAAGTCGTGGCGCTCGGCGAGCGAGCGGGCCAGGGCGTCCTGGTCGATGCGGCCGTGCGCGGCCAGGACGGCCACCACCGAGCAGGCCATCTCGGTGTCGTCCGTCCACTGCCAGGGCGCGGGGGGCAGCTCGCGGCGCTGGAGGTGGGGATAGTTGGCGGGGACGAAGAACTGGGAGCCGAGGGCGTCACCCACGGCCAGCCCCCGCAGGCTCGCCAGGGCACGGTGGAATCGGTCAGCTGTCATCGCTGCGAACTCTAACCGGTGAAGCCGTACGACTCGGGTGTACACCAGCGCTCGAACGGCCGGTCGAGGTGGTAGCGGCCGTCGGCCCCCAGCACGAGCATCCGGGACTCCCCGTTGCCCGGGTTGGACAGGCACTCGAACTCCGAGACGGTCCAGTGCAGCCATCGCATGCAGAACAGCCGCATGGTCAGCCCGTGCGTGACGAGCAGGACGTTGGGCGGATGGTCGGGGTCCTCGAAGCTGCGCCACAGACTCTCCAGGAAGGCCCCCACCCGGTCGTAGACGTCGGCACCGGACTCGCCCTGGGCGAAGCGGTAGAAGAAGTGGCCGTAGGCGTCCCGGCGGGCCTTCTGGCGGCGCACGTCGTCGCGGTCCTGCCAGTTCCCCCAGTCCTGCTCGCGCAGCCGGGGCTCCTCGCGCACCCGTATGCGGGTCGGGTCGAGCCGCAGGGCGTGCAGGGTCTCGTGGGCGCGGCGGTAGGGCGAGACGTAGACGGAGACGCGCTCGTCGCCGAAGAGCTCCCGCAGCCGCTCCCCCGCCTCCTCGGCCTGCCCACGACCGCGGGCCGTCAGGCTCAGGGCGTGGTCGGGCTCGCGTTCGTAGACGGAGTCGTCGACGTTGCCCTCCGACTCGCCGTGCCGGAGGAGGACGATGCGCCGGGGCCGTGCCATGCCGCCACCCTAGATCGGCTGCAGGGCGCGTGCCTCACCGGTCTCGCGAGCGCTGCTCCCGACCACCGACCGGCCGTCGCGTATCTCCACGGCGCGCCCGGTGAAGCGCCGTCGCAGTGCGCGGTCGTGGGAGACGACGACCACGGCTCCGGGCCACTGCTCCAGGGCCTCCTCCAGCTCCTCCACGAGGCCGAGTGCGAGGTGGTTGGCGGGCTCGTCGAGCAGCAGCAGGTCGGCGGGCCGGGCGAGGAGGCGGGAGAGGGCGAGCCGGCGCAGCTGGCCCGCGGAGAGGGCACCGACGGGGACGTGCAGGTCGCGCTCGCGGAAGAGGCCGTAGGAGAGCAGCAGGGCGCGCTGGTCCTCGTCGCTGCCGGGCAGGTCGCGGCGGAAGGCGTCCAGCAGGCGCTCGGCGGGCTGCCGGACGGCGACGTCCTGGGGCAGGTAGCCGGTGCTGCCCCGCCTGGTGACGGTGCCGGTGTCCGGCCGGGTGAGGCCGGCCATGAGCCGCAGCAGGGTCGATTTGCCCGCGCCGTTGCGGCCGTGGACCAGCAGCCGCTCCCCCGCCGTGACCTGCAGGGCGTCGACGGCCAGGCGGTCTGCGACGCGGACGCCGTCGAAGGTGACGAGAGCGCCGCCGGTGGTGCCGTTCCCGGGGCGGGCGGTGAAGCGCAGGGGGTCGGACGGGCACGGCACCGGGTCCTCCTGGAGCCTGCGCAGCCGCTCCCGGGCGTTGCGGACCCGGCCGGCGACGGATGCCTGGACGCGCCCGCCGGCGCGGTCGTAGGCCATCTTGTTGCCGTCCTTCATGGGCCGCCCGACGGCGACGGCCCGGGCCGTCGTCCCGACGGCCTCCTCCAGGGCGGCCGTCTGCGCGCACCACTGGGCGTACGCCTCCTGCCTCCGCCGGCGGACAGCGGCGCGCTCCTCGACGTAGCCGGCATAGCCGTTGCCGTAGCGGGCCAGCGTGTGGCGGTCGGCGTCCACCTCGACGACGGCGGTGGCGACGCGTTCGAGGAAGACACGGTCGTGGGAGACGGCCACGACGGTGCCGGTGTGGGCCCGCAGCGTCTCCTCGAGCCAGTCGAGGGCGGGGCCGTCGAGGTGGTTGGTGGGCTCGTCCAGGAGCATGACCTCGGGTGCGGCGGCGATCAGGCAAGCCAGGCCGAGCCGGGCCCGCTCGCCGCCGGAGAGGCTCTCCCAGGCACGGTCCCGTCCGATGTGCCCGAGGCCCAGGGCGTGCAGGGCCTTGTCGACTCGGGCGTCGGCGTCGTAGCCGCCGCGGGCCTCGAAGGCGGTGAGCAGGTCGCCGTACTCGGTGAGGGTTTCGGGGCCGGCGGTGCCGAGGTCCTCCTCGAGTGCGCGCAGCCGCCGTTCCATGGCCCGCACGTCGGCGAGGGCGGCGTCGACGGCGTGGGCGACGGTGGTGCCGCCGGGCGGCGGCCCGGGGTTCTGGGCGAGGTACCCGATGCCGCCGTCGGCGTGGGCCACGACGGTGCCGGCGGCGGGGCGCTCGATCCCGGCCAGGACCGCGAGCAAGGTGGACTTGCCGGCTCCGTTCTCGCCGACGATGCCGATCCTTTCACCCGGCCGCACCGAAAGGCAGACGCCGTCGAGGAGGAGACGGTCACCGCGGGAGAGCGACACGTCGTGCAGGGAGAGCTGGCCGGGCATGCGAACCTCCAGGGCAAATGCAACGCGAGTTGCGTTACGCTCAGCATGACAGACCTCGGCCATCTAATGCAACCGGAGTTGCAATTGTCTTCGCAGCCGTCCCCGCCTCCCACCCCCGGCACCCGGCGTCCCGGCGGGCGTACCGCACGCACCCGGGCCGCCGTCCGCGACGCGGTCCTGACGGGGCTCGTCGAACACGGCTACCCGGGACTGACCGTGGAGTACGTCGCCGAACGCTCCGGCGTGCACAAGACGACGCTCTACCGGCGGTGGGGCGGCGTCGAAGGGCTCGTCGCGGACGCCCTGGACCTGGCGGGCGAGGACTCCTGGACACCGCCCGACACCGGCTCCCTGCAAGGCGATCTGCGCGCCCTGGCCCGGGAGGTCGTCGACGCGTTCGCGGATCCGGCGGCGGCCGCCGCGCCGACCGCGTTCATCGCGGCAGCCTTCCAGTCCGAGCGGGCGGCGGACGCGCTGCGCGGCTTCTACACCGAGCGCTTCGCACGCTGCGGGGCGCTGATCGCCCGTGCCACCGAGCGGGGCGAGGCCCCCGCCGGCACGGACGCCGCGGCCGTCGCACGGGCCGTCTCCGCGCCGTTGTACTTCCGGTTGTTCGTCACCCGGGAGCCGGTCGACGCCGCTGCCGCCGACCAGGCGGCCGACGCCGCGCTCGCCGCCGTACGGGCGGGCGTGTACGCCACCGCGGGCCCGCAGCCCGCCTGAGGCCGCGCGTCAGACCGTCCAGGCCTGTTCCATCTGCACGACGTCGCCGGTGATCGCGGCGACGTCGGCCTCGGTCTGCGCCCGCAATCCGAGCCGCTCGACCCGGTCCTGGCGGTACTTGCCGTGCTCGGCCTCGGAGTTCCACATCGACAGCACCAGGAACTCCGGGCCGGGCGCCTCGCCGAAGACGCCGCGCAGCATGCCGGGCGAGCCGGCCATCGCCGGGTTCCACACCTTTTCCTGCATGAGCACGAAGTGCTCGACCCGCTCCTCGTGCACCCGGCAGTGCGCGAAGCGCACCACGTCGGCATCGGTGAACTGCGGCCGGAATCCGACCTTCACGTCGAAGCGGTGCTCGAACAGCCGTACCTGAATGTCCTTGTACGTGCCGGCCTGGGACGCGGCGAGCCGGTCGTGGGAGCGCGCCATGAAGGAGTCGTAGAACGCCCGGCTCTCCCAGAAGGCGAAGAGGTGGACGACACCGGGGCGCGCCCGGCTCCACCCGCCGCCCTGCCCCCGGAAACCCGGCTCACCGAGCAGCCCCGCCCACTTCCGCTGCCCCCGCTCGAAACCCCGTCGGTCGACCACCGTGCAGCGAATCCACTTGACCAGCACCGACCCATCCTACGGCCCCGCCAGTGGCGTGGGTCACGTACGCCGGCAGTCCACTCGGAGGGGGCGGGTACGCCGATGGGGAGCCGGCAGCGGCCGGCTCCCCATCCTTCACTCAGCTATGCGCGGTGCTCAGCTGCAACCGCTGGTCGAGCCACAGCCCTCGCACAGGTAGCAGCTGCCCGCGCGACGCATCTTGGTGCCGCACGAGAAGCACAGCGGGGCGTCCGCGTTCAGGCCGAGGCGCATCTCCGCCAGTTCGGTGGAGTTGTGCGCCTGCTTGGGCGCCGGGGCCGCGACCGGCTGGGCCGGGAGCTCGGGCTTGGCGGGCTCGACGTGGCGCGGGGCGGACTGGGCCAGTCCCTCGACGTCGACCTCCTCGTCGATCGGCTCGTAGGAGCCGGTCTCCAGGTGGCGCTGGCGTTCCTCGGCGGAGTGGATGCCGAGTGCCGAGCGGGTCTCGAAGGGCAGGAAGTCCAGCGCGAGGCGGCGGAAGATGTAGTCGACGATCGACTGCGCCATCCGCACGTCCGGGTCGTCCGTCATGCCGGCCGGCTCGAAGCGCATGTTGGTGAACTTCGAGACGTAGGTCTCCAGCGGGACGCCGTACTGCAGGCCGACGGAGACGGCGATCGAGAAGGCGTCCATCATGCCCGCGAGGGTCGAGCCCTGCTTGGACATCTTCAGGAAGACCTCGCCCAGACCGTCGTCCGGGTAGGAGTTGGCGGTCATGTAGCCCTCGGCACCGCCCACCGTGAAGGAGGTGGTGATCCCCGGGCGGCCCTTGGGCAGGCGCTTGCGGACCGGGCGGTACTCGACGACCTTCTCCGCGGCGGCGGGGGCGGCCGTCGGGGCCTTGGCCTCCTCCTTCTTCTTCGCGGAGAGCGGCTGGCCCACCTTGCAGTTGTCGCGGTAGATCGCGAGGGCCTTCAGACCCGTCTTCCAACCCTCGAAGTAGACCTCCTCGACCTCCTCGACCGTGGCCGACTCCGGCAGGTTCACGGTCTTGGAGATGGCGCCGGAGAGGAACGGCTGCGCGGCGGCCATCATGCGCACGTGACCCATGGCGGAGATCGCGCGCTCGCCCATGGCGCAGTCGAAGACCTCGTAGTGCTCGCGCTTGAGGCCCGGGGCGTCGATCACGTTGCCGTGCTCGGCGATGTGGGCGACGATCGCCTCGACCTGCTCGGCCTGGTAGCCGAGCCGCTTGAGCGCCTTGGGGACCGTGTTGTTCACGATCTGCATGGAGCCGCCGCCGACGAGCTTCTTGAACTTGACCAGGGCCAGGTCCGGCTCGACGCCCGTGGTGTCGCAGTCCATCATCAGGCCGATGGTGCCGGTGGGAGCCAGCACGGAGGCCTGGGCGTTGCGGAAACCGTCCTTCTCGCCGAGGCGCAGGACGTCCTGCCAGGCCTCGGTGGCCGCGGCCCACACCGGGGTGTCCAGGTCGTCCATGCGCCGGGCGGCGGCGTTGGCGTCGGCGTGCTGCTTCATGACGCGCTTGTGGGCGTCGGCGTTGCGGGCGTAGCCGTCGTAGGGGCCGACGACGGCGGCCAGCTCGGCGGAGCGGCGGTAGGACGTACCGGTCATCAGCGAGGTGATCGCACCGGCGAGGGCACGGCCGCCGTCGCTGTCGTAGGCGTGGCCGGTGGCCATCAGCAGGGCGCCGAGGTTGGCGTAGCCGATGCCCAGCTGGCGGAAGGCGCGGGTGGTCTCGCCGATCTTCTCGGTCGGGAAGTCGGCGAAGCAGATGGAGATGTCCATCGCCGTGATGACGAGCTCGACGACCTTGGCGAAGCGCTCGGCGTCGAACGACTGGTTGCCCTGGTCGTCGTCGCGCAGGAACTTCATCAGGTTCAGCGAGGCGAGGTTGCACGAGGAGTTGTCCAGGTGCATGTACTCGCTGCAGGGGTTGGACGCGGTGATCCGGCCCGACTCCGGCGAGGTGTGCCAGCGGTTGATCGTGTCGTCGTACTGGATGCCCGGGTCGGCGCACTGCCAGGCGGCCTCGGCCATCTTGCGGAAGAGCGCCCTGGCGTCGATCTCCTCGATGACCTCGCCCGTCAGGCGGGCGCGCAGGCCGAACTTCGAGCCGGTCTCGACGGCCTTCATGAACTCGTCGTTGACGCGGACGGAGTTGTTGGCGTTCTGGTACTGGACGGAGGTGATGTCGTCACCGCCCAGGTCCATGTCGAAGCCCGCATCCCGCAGGGCGCGGATCTTCTCCTCCTCCTTCACCTTGGTGTCGATGAAGGCCTCGACGTCCGGGTGGTCGACGTCGAGCACGACCATCTTGGCGGCACGGCGGGTGGCGCCGCCGGACTTGATCGTGCCGGCGGAGGCGTCGGCGCCGCGCATGAAGGAGACCGGGCCGGAGGCGTTGCCGCCGGAGGACAGCAGCTCCTTGGAGGAGCGGATGCGGGAGAGGTTCAGGCCGGCGCCGGAGCCGCCCTTGAAGATCATCCCCTCTTCCTTGTACCAGTCGAGGATCGACTCCATGGAGTCGTCGACGGAGAGGATGAAGCAGGCGGAGACCTGCTGCGGCTGCTTGGTGCCGACGTTGAACCAGACCGGGGAGTTGAAGCTGAAGACCTGGTGCAGCAGGGCGTACGTCAGCTCGTGCTCGAAGATCTCCGCATCCGCCGGGGAGGCGAAGTAGCCGTGCTCCTCACCGGCCTTGCGGTACGTCTTGACGACGCGGTCGATCAGCTGGCGGAGGCTGGACTCGCGCTCGGGGGAGCCGACGGCGCCACGGAAGTACTTGCTGGTGACGATGTTGACCGCGTTCACCGACCAGAAGTCGGGGAACTCGACGCCGCGCTGCTCGAAGTTGATCGAGCCGTCGCGCCAGTTGGTCATGACGACGTCACGACGCTCCCAGACCACCTCGTCGTACGGGTGTACACCGGGGGTCGTGTGGATGCGCTCGATGCGCAGCCCCTTGGCACCCTTGTTCCCCTTGGAGCGGGAACCTCGCGCGGAGCCGCTCGTCGTCTCGGTCATGCCGCCTCCCTGTTACGGGCAAAACGCCCTCATGCGCCCATTTCTTCCGGACGCGAAGTGTGTCTGTTCACCCGGTCGCGCAACGCGCGCCGAGCAGGTCTGGTCGTCGCCGCCGGCTCAGTCGACGGCAGCAGTGGGCGCCGGCACGGCGGCACCCTCCCCGGCGCTTCCGGCCGGGTCCACGGCGGCCGCGCCCTCGGCCTCGGCGCGGCGCAGGCCTGCGCGCAGTTCCGCGACGGCGGCCTCGAAGTCCTCGAGCGAGTCGAACGCCTGGTAGACGGAGGCGAACCTCAGGTACGCCACCAGGTCGAGGTCCTTGAGGGGGCCGAGTATGGCCAGGCCGACGTCGTGCGTGGAAAGCTCCGCGCTGCCGGTGGCGCGCACCGCCTCCTCCACCCGCTGGCCGAGCTGGGCGAGGGCGTCCTCGGTGACCGGGCGCCCCTGGCACGCCTTGCGCACGCCCGAGATGACCTTGTTGCGGCTGAACGGCTCGGTGACCCCACTCCGCTTGATCACCATGAGTGACGCCGTCTCCACGGTCGTGAACCGGCGGGAGCAGTCGGGGCACTGGCGGCGTCTGCGGATCGAACAGCCGTCGTCGGTGGTCCGGCTGTCGACGACCCGGCTGTCGGGGTGCCTGCAGAAGGGGCAGTGCATGGCTCTCCACCTTCCTTCACCCTCGGGAAACCCTCACAACGGCCGCGCCCGGAAAAAGCGTGCGCGACATCGGCTCCGGCAGGCCCTGGAAGGGGCCCTCGCCGAGCAGCCACCAGCATAGGCGATGACTTCCTCCCCGGAGTGACCGGGTCGGGCGTCGACCACAACTTGTGGGTAGCTGCCGACATCAAACCACTAGATCTGGTGTCGAGCGGTCAAGGAGGCACAGCGCGTGTCGCGCCGCCGGAGCGGGACACGCCCCTGCGCGGAACGCCCCGCGGCACGTCCGGGAGCCCGCGGATGACACACTGGCACCACGACGGCGAGCGCCCCGGCGGTCGCCGTACGGGCTCCCGCGAGGGCGGCGCGAAGCGCCGTGCGGGGCCCGAGTCCGGTCGCGCCGAAGGGCCGTCCGGCCCGGCGGTCCACTCGGAGCGGGACGCACGAAGAGTACCGCAATGGGGCGAATTGATCTCCGTCCGTACACCCTCACCCTTGATCAAGTCAGCCGAACCCCGATATTTCACTCGAACGTGTGTTTGGCGCAACCTTTCGAAAGCAACTACCGTTGTCCAGCTAGGGAGAACATCAGAGAGGGGCCGACGTGACCACCACCGCAGACAGCGCCACCATCACCGCCCAGGACCGCTCCCAGACCCGAATCGACCAGGCACACCCGCAGGCACACCCCATGAGCGACGCAACCATGAACGCGGAGGGGCAGAAGCCCGCCCGCTCCCTCCCCGGACGGCCCCCCGGCATCCGGGCGGACAGCTCGGGGCTCACCGACCGGCAGCGGCGCGTGATCGAGGTCATCAGGGACTCCGTCCAGCGCCGCGGCTACCCACCATCCATGCGCGAGATCGGCCAGGCGGTGGGGCTGTCTAGCACGTCCTCCGTCGCCCACCAGCTGATGGCCCTCGAACGCAAGGGCTTCCTCCGGCGGGACCCGCACCGGCCCCGCGCCTATGAGGTCCGCGGCTCCGATCAGCCCAGCACCCAGCCCACCGACACCACCGGCAAGCCCGCGGCCTCCTACGTGCCCCTCGTCGGCCGGATCGCCGCCGGTGGCCCGATCCTGGCCGAGGAGTCCGTCGAGGACGTCTTCCCCCTCCCCCGCCAGCTCGTCGGCGACGGTGAGCTCTTCGTCCTCAAGGTCGTCGGCGACTCCATGATCGAGGCGGCCATCTGCGACGGCGACTGGGTGACGGTGCGCCGCCAGCCCGTCGCGGAGAACGGCGACATCGTCGCCGCCATGCTCGACGGCGAGGCGACCGTCAAGCGCTTCAAGCGGGAGGACGGCCACGTGTGGCTGATCCCGCACAACTCCGCCTACCAGCCGATCCCCGGCGACGAGGCCACCATCCTGGGCAAGGTCGTGGCCGTGCTGCGGAGGGTGTGACACCCGGGTGGGACCCCACCCCGGCTCGTGACGGGCCCCGGAACCACTGCGGTGGTTCCGGGGCCCGTCTCCGTTGTGTACGACGTTGTGTACGACGCGGATGCACGCGCCGACTGTGCCGCTGCCGGCGTCAGCGGCCCTCCGCCGTGGCAGCGGCGTCGATGGCCGCCAGCGAGCGACGCACCTGGTTGCGGTCGGTGGTGTACCAGAAGTCCGGCATGGACGACCGCAGGAACGACCCGTAGCGAGCCGTCGCCAACCGCGGGTCGAGCACCGCCACCACGCCCCGGTCCCCGGAGGCCCGTACCAGGCGCCCCGCGCCCTGGGCCATGAGCAGGGCCGCGTGCGTGGCGGCCACGGCCATGAAGCCGTTGCCTCCGGCGTCCTCCACGGCCCGCTGCCGGGCGCTCATCAGCGGGTCGTCCGGGCGCGGGAAGGGCACCCGGTCCATGACGACCAGCTGGCAGCTCGCCCCGGGCACGTCGACGCCCTGCCACAGCGAGAGCGTGCCGAACAGACAGGTCCGGGGGTCGGCCGCGAAGTTCTTGATCAGCTCGCCGAGCGTGTCCTCGCCCTGCAGCAGGATCGGCGTCTCCAGCCGGCCGCGCAGCGCCTCCGCGGCGGCCTGCGCCGCCCGCATGGAGGAGAACAGGCCCAGTGTCCGGCCGCCGGCCGCCTCCACCAGCTCGGCCAGCTCGTCCAGCATGTCCGTGCGGTTGCCCTCCCGCCCCGGCTGGGACAGGTGGCGGGCGACGTAGAGGATGCCCTGCTTGCGGTAGTCGAACGGGGAGCCGACGTCGACGCCCTTCCACTCGGGGCAGTCCTCCCCCTCGACGCCCTCCGGGGCCAGCCCCAGCGAGGCCCCCACCCCGTTGAAGTCGCCGCCGAGCTTGAGCGTCGCCGAGGTGAGCACCACCGAGCGCTCGGTGAAGAGCTTCTCCCGCAGCAGCCCGGACACCGACAGGGGCGCCACGCGCAGCGACGCACCGTAGCGGTCGTGCCGCTCGTACCAGACGACGTCGTACTCCGAGCCCTGCAGGATGCGCTCGGCGACCGTGTGGACGTTCTCCACGGCGGCCAGGGCCTGCTTGCGCACCGCGTCTGCCTCGCCGTCCTGGGCGGACTGCACGGACTTGTCGCGGGTGTTGCCCAGCGCGACGACGACCGTGCGGGAGGCGTCCCGCAGGGCTGCCAGGCAGTGGGCGAGATCCTCCGGGAGCTCCTCCAGCCGGCCGGGCAGGGCCAGCTCCATCAGTCGCTCGAAGCTCTCGGACGCCGTCTGCAGGGCGTCCGCGGCCTTCTCGTCGACGAGCTTGGCCGCCCGGCGCACCGCGCGGTTGACCTGGCCCGGGGTGAGCTCGCCGGTGGCGACGCCGGTGACGCGGGAGACCAGCTCGTGCGCCTCGTCGACGATCAGCACCTCGTGCTCGGGCAGCACCGGGGCGCCCTCGATCGCGTCGATGGCCAGCAGCGCGTGGTTGGTGACGACGACGTCGGCGAGCTTGGCCCGCTCCCGGGCCGCCTCGGCGAAGCACTCGGCGCCGTACGCGCACTTCGAGGCGCCCAGGCACTCGCGGGAGGTGACGGAGACCTGCGACCAGGCCCGGTCGGAGACGCCCGGGGTCAGGTCGTCGCGGTCGCCGGTCTCGGTCTCGTCGGCCCAGTCGCGCAGCCTCAGCAGGTCCTTGCCGAGCTTGCTGGTGGGTGCCGCCGCCTCGAACGGGTCGAAGAGCCCGTCCTCCTCTTCCTGCGGCACGCCCTCGTGGAGCCGGTGCAGGCACAGGTAGTTGGAGCGCCCCTTGAGCATCGCGAACTGCGGGCGGCGACGCAGCTGCGGGTGCAGCGCGTCGACCGTGCGCGGCAGGTCCCGCTCGACCAGCTGGCGCTGCAGCGCCAGCGTCGCCGTCGCGACGACGACGCGCTCGCCGTGCGCGAGGGCGGGCACGAGGTAGCCGAGCGACTTACCGGTGCCGGTGCCGGCCTGGACGAGCAGGTGGGAGTTGCCGTCGATGGCCTCGGCGACGGCTTCGGCCATGGCGACCTGGCCGGGCCGCTCGGTGCCGCCGACGGCGGAGACGGCCGCGTGCAGCAGGTCGGTCAGGGTGCTTGATGAGGAAGGCGCGGTGGCAGTCATAGCGTGGCCAGCCTACGGGGCGGCACTGACATCGCGGGCCATGATCCCGTACGAAGCCTGGCTCCTCGTCACAGGACCGTCCGCAGCGCACGGTCGCGGATCATCAGCGCGGCCCGTTTTCCGGGCAGCTCGACCTCGGCCGTCAGCCGGAAGCCGGCGCCGAGGAAGGCCGCCGTGGAGGGGGTGTTGCGCAGGTCCGGCTCCCCGACGACGCGGCCGCACAGCGGCCGGCGGTCCAGGACGAGGTCGGCGACGGTGCGCAGGAGCAGTGTGCCCAGGCCGCGGCCGCGGTCGGCGACGCGGCCGATGAGGAAGTGGAGGCCGGTGTCGTGCGGCCGGGCCGGGTAGGAGCGGGCGAGGGCGTCCAGGTCGGCGCGGTAGATCTCCCAGTAGCTCATGGGCACGCCGCCGAGCGTCCCCAGGCAGGGGATGCTCCGGCCGTCGCCGTCGAGCTGGGGGCGCAGGTGTGCGGCGGTGACGGTGTCCGGGCCGTCGAGCTCCCAGAACGCGGCGACGGCCGGGTCGTTCATCCAACAGGTGATCAGCGGCAGGTCGCGGGGCATCCGTACGGGTAGGAGCTGGAAGGTGCCGGCCGGGGTGGGCACGGGACCCCAGCCGGGGACGCCGTCCAGCAGGTCGTCCGGAGGAAACCCTGCGTCCTGAGGGAACCCTCCGTCTTGAGTAAAGCCTGCGTCTTGAGCAAAGCCTGCATCCGGCGGAAACCCTGCGCCCTGGGGAAACCCGCCGTCCTGCGGAAACCCTGCGGCGATCGCCGGGTATCCGGCGGTCAGGGCCGCCTCCAGGTCGTCGGGCAGCCGCAGTTCGACGGTGTCCACGCAGTCCGTGCCGCCTCCGGGCACCGTCCACCCGTCGGGGAACCGTCCGCCGTCCTGCCCGCCGTCGGGTGCCGTCGTGCCGTCGTACCCTTCCGCGTCCAAACCTGGCTCAACCTCCCCCCACTGCCAGCGGGTTGGCGATCGTGACGTACACGGACTGGGTGGCGACGGGGCCCACGAGCTCGTCCATGCCCCGCAGCCGGGTGAGCATGTTCGCCTTGCAGTGCAGGGTCGGGGACTCCAGCAGGTGCCGCGGCAGGGCGGAGCGGCGGGTGGCGGGTGCGGTGGCGGCGTCCTTGAGGAAGCGGCGCAGGGCGGCGATCAGGACCTGTTCGTCCGCGAGGCGTTGGGAGCCGAAGGCGCCGATCAGCCCGAGGACGTTGTTGATGCCGAGGTAGTAGGCGAAGCGCTGGTCGGCGACCTCGTCGGGGACGAAGGTGTCGCTCTCCTTGCCGATGCCGGGCAGGCGTTGCTCGAGCGCGGCGCGGTGGGACTCGCGGTAGTAGTAGCCCTGGTTGTCGCGGTAGCGGCCGCCGACCGGCCAGCCGTCGGCGTCCAGCAGCACGAGGGTGTTCTGCTGGTGGGCCTCCAGGGCGATGCCCGCCTCGCCGTCGAGCCACAGGACGGGCCGCACGACGGATTCCAGGTAGCGCAGCAGCCACTCCGCGGCGACCGCGCCGGCGGGCCGGCCGGTGCGGTACGCGAGGCGGGCGACGGTCTCGGCGAGTCTGGAGGACGTCGCCGGCACCCCGGCCTGCCCCGGCCGGCCCGGCCAGGGGCGCGGCGAGGTGAGGCCGGCGAGGCAGACGGCGTCGTCGCCGGGGCCGAAGGGGTTGTGCCGGATGACGACGTCGGCGCCGGTGAGCGGGGGGCCGTCGGGGGTGTCCACGGCGATCCAGGCGGGGTCGCGGACGATGTCGAAGCCGAGCCCTCCGGGGCAGGCGGCGCGCCAGCGCTCGGCCAGGCCGCCGCGCAGCAGGCGGTGCATCTCGACGCCGCGGTGCAGTTCCTTGCGGAGGTTCTCGCGGCGGGAGTTGGTGATGCGCAGGCCGAGGGAGAGCTTGAGCATGGCGGGGGCGCCGGGCCGGTGGAGGGTGCGCACGGAGGACGTGGGGTACCACAGGGCGCCGTGGGCGCCGAGGTCGCGCAGCAGGCCGGCCTCGAAGAGGGGGGCCGCCTCGGCGCGGTGGGCGAGGTCGTGGGCCTGCCAGGGGTGCATCGGCAGGGCGACGGTGCCCGGGGGCAGGGCGCGCTCGAGGTCGGCGCCGGCCAGTCGGGCGGCGAGGGCGGCGGCGTCGACGGGGCGGCCGCGCTCGGTCCAGGCGGAGTCGCAGGCCACGACGGAGCGGTCGACGGCCAGCCAGTGCAGCTGCAGGCGCCCGCGCAGTTCGGGCGAGCAGCCGGGGGCCTGGGCGTCGGACAGGCCCTCGCGGCTCTTGGGCGCGGGGTGGAAGGGGTGGCCGAAGAGGAGGGACTGCTCGCCGTAGAGGAAGAGCTCGCCCGCGTCGGGGTCGGCGGGCCGGGCGCGCCGGTCGGTGAGGAAGGCGGTGGTGCGCCGCACGGAGTCGGCGACGCGAGCGGCGAGGTCGGTGCCGTCGCAGGCCGGTCGGTGGCAGGCCGGGGCACGGTGCGCGGCCTCGCGGCCGAGGAGGGCGGCGAGGGTGACGGCGTCGAAGGGCGGGGCGTCGTCGGGCCCTCCGGTGAGGGTGGCGGGGCCGAAGCGGTGGTGTCCGGTGGGCGACCAGTAGCGCACGGGCACGCTCAAGGGGATGCCGCTGGCGTTGAGGGGCAGGTAGAGGACGTCGCCGTCGGGCCGTTCGATGCCGTGCTCGCGCACCCAGCAGCGCAGGAGGTTCTCCGCGGCGGCGGTGTCGGCGGCGGTGTGCGGGTCGGGGTGGTCCAGCGGCTCGGCGGGGCCGAGGACGCCGGCGAGCCGGGGCTCGGGGAGCGCGCCGCCGCGCCGGGGCTGCAGTGCGGAGGTGACGTCCTGGCCGGCGGGGGACGCACCGAGGGGGAGGGACGCGTTCATGCGGGGTACGGCGCGCGGCTCACGGAGTCGGGGCCGGGGCGCCTGCCTCCTTCGGTGTGCGCGGGGCGGGGAACCGGTGGCCGGGGCGGCAGACGGCGGCGACGGCGTCGGCGAGCCGGTCGAGGACGGCCTCCGCCTGGCCGTCGGTGAGCGTCAGCGGTGGCAGCAGGCGCAGCACCGCGGAGTCGGGACCGCCCGGTCCGACGATGAGGCCGCGCCGCAGGCACTCCTGCCGTACGGCGGTGGCGGTGGCGCCGGCTGCGAGGGACGCGTCCGCCGGTGCCTCGCCGGGTGCGGTGAACTCCAGGCCGATCATCAGCCCTCGCCCGCGCACGTCGGTCAGACAGGGGTACGCGCGGGCGAGCTCGCGCAGGCGCCCGAGCAGCCGGGCGCCGAGCTCGGCGGCCCGCCGGGCCAGGTCGTTCTCCCGGACGTGGCGCAGGGTGGCGGTGCCGGCCGCCATGGCGAGCTGGTTGCCGCGGAAGGCGTCGGGTGCGTCGCCGTCCGGTGCGCCGGTGTCCAGGCCGTCGTGGTGGACGACGACGGACAGCGGGAGGCTGCCGCCGATGGCGCCGGAGAGGACCATGACGTCGGGGACGACGCCGGAGTGCCCGATGCCCCAGAAGGCCCCGGTGCGGCCGAGGCCGGTGCGGGCCTCGTCGGCGACGAGCAGGACGCCGCGGGCCGCGGTGTCCTGGCGCAGGCGGCGCAGCTGCTCGTCGTCGAACGCGCGGACGCCGTCGCACTGCACGGGCTCGACGACGATCCCGGCGGTCGCGGGCTCCCCTGCGCACTCCGCACCACCGGGGGCGAGGACGGTGACCGGCTCGCGGCCGGTGGCGGTGCGCACCAGGCGCAGTGCGGTGTCCATCGCGTCCGTGCCGCCGGGCGCGCAGAAGCGGATCCGGGCGTGGGCGGCGAGGGCGGGCGACAGCGTGCGCAGCAGCTCTCCGGCGAACGCGTCGGTGACGGGGGTGGCCAGGCCGGGGACGTCCAGCGGTGCGCCGGAGTCGAGGACGGAGCGGATGGCCTCCAGCACGACCGGGTGGTTGTGGCCGAGGGCGAGGGTGCCGGCGCCGGAAAGGCAGTCGAGGTAGCGGCGGCCGTCGGCGCCCTCGATGGTCAGACCCCGGGCGCGCACCGGCACGACGGGCAGCGACCGGGCGTACGTGCGGGCGGCGGCCTCACGGGCCGACTTGCGCCGCAGCCGGCCCAGGACGCCCTCGTGGCCCGTCCGGGACGTCCTCGGACGGGTCGGCGACGGTGGTCGGGTCGGGAGCATGGCGCGCTTTCCTCCTCCTGCCGTGGAACGACGACCGGCCCCGTGAACGATGGCCGGGCTTCCCCCGTACGTACCAACGACGCAAGGGGCTTCGGATCACGGCCCGGTTGCAAGATCCTTCGTTCCGGAACCGAGGACCCGCACGCGTCCGTCTCCGCTGGCACCGGCATAGTGGGGGCGACCCGGCCCTCGCCGGATCGGTGCATGACAAAATCCACCGCGCCGACGCAGCGGGCACCGGTGCCCGACACAGCCGAAGAATCACAGGGGGAGCCCACTCCATGCCATCCACCAGGCGTCCGGTCCTCGCCGCGGCCGCGCTGACCGCCGTGCTGGCGCTGACCGCGACCGCGTGCGGTCCCAGCGACGACAGCGCCGCCGGCGACACGAAGCCGAGCGCGTCCGCCGGCCAGAAGGGCGACGACTTCCCCAGCCTGCCCAAGGGGATCTCCTCCCAGGAACTGGAGAAGTGGAAGAAGAAGTGGAAGGAGGGGGCCTGGAAGAACTGGGACAAGGACCAGTGGATGCGTGAGGCCCGCGACTTCATCAACCCCATCATCGAGGGCCACTGGAAGCCCGACACGATGAAGGACGCGCACTCCAGCGACAAGACCCTGGCCACCCAGGCCGCACCGGGCACCGTGCCGGGCGGCGGGAGCGCCGACCAGGGCGTCACCGACCCCGAGCCGCGTCCGGTGAACGCCAAGGCCGTCGCCCTGCCCTACCACAACAACGCCGCCCCGGTGGGCAAGGTCTTCTTCGACAGCCCCGAGGGCCACATGGTGTGCTCGGCGACGGTCGTCAAGGACCCGGCACACCCCGGCAAGTCCAACATGGTGTGGACCGCGGGCCACTGCGTGCACGCCGGCCAGAAGGGCGGCTGGTACCGCAACATCGCCTTCGTGCCGTCCTACAACGACAAGGGCGTGCCCACCACGCAGATCAACACCGCGCCCGTGCAGGACGTCGCCCCGTACGGCGTGTGGTGGGCGGACTGGGCGCAGACCTCCGCCCAGTGGATCAGCCAGGGGGCCGAGACCGGCGGCGCGGGCGCTCCGTACGACTTCGCCGTGCTGCACGTGAAGTCCGAGTCGGGCACCGGCAAGTCGCTGGAGGAGACGGTGGGCAACGCCCTGACCGTCGACTTCACCACCCCGCAGGTGAAGTCCATCCGCAGCATGGGCGCCTGGGGCTACCCGGCCGCGCCGCCGTTCGACGGCCAGAAGATGTACGACTGCGTGGACCGGCCCGGGCGGCTGACGATCGACCCCGCGCAGCCGACGATGTACCGCATCGGCTGCACGATGACCGGCGGCTCCTCCGGCGGCGGCTGGTTCGCCCCCGGCCCGGACGGCAAGCCGGTGCTGATCTCCAACACCTCGATCGGCCCGTCCAACAGCACCTGGCTGGCCGGCCCGCGCCTGGGCCCGGAGGCCAAGGGCGTCTACGACGCGCTCAGCCAGAAGTTCGCGGGCAAGCGGTAGCTCGCTCGGCATGACGCACGAAGGCCCGCCCCCTCACCGGGGGCGGGCCTTCGTGCGTGCGTTACGAGTGCGAGGCGGGCACGTACCGCTGGAGTTCGGCGGCGAGCTCCTCGTGGACCCGGGCCCGAAGCAGGGTGCCCTCGGGCGTGTGCTGCTCGGAGAGCACCTCGCCGTCGGCGTGCACCCGGGCGACCAGGGAGCCGCGCGTGTACGGCACGAGAGCCTCGACCTCGATCGCGGGCCGCGGCAGCTCGGCGTCGATCCGCGCCAGCAGCTCGTCCATGCCCTGGCCCGTGCGCGCGGAGACGGCGATCGAGCGCTTCTCGATGCGCAGCAGCCGCTGCAGGACCAGCGGATCGGCCGCGTCCGCCTTGTTGATCACCACGATCTCGGGCACGTCGACCGCGCCGACGTCACGGATCACCTCGCGGACCGCCGCCAGCTGCTCCTCCGGCGCCGGGTGCGAGCCGTCCACCACGTGCAGGATCAGATCGGCGTCGCCGACCTCCTCCATCGTGGAGCGGAAGGCCTCGACGAGGTGGTGCGGCAGATGCCGGACGAAGCCGACGGTGTCCGCCAGGGTGTAGAGCCGCCCGCTGGGCGTCTCGGCCCGGCGCACGGTCGGGTCCAGGGTGGCGAACAGGGCGTTCTCCACCAGCACACCCGCCCCGGTGAGGCGGTTGAGCAGCGAGGACTTGCCGGCGTTGGTGTAGCCGGCGATAGCCACCGACGGCACCTTGTTGCGCCGGCGCTCCTGGCGCTTGATGTCGCGGCCGGTCTTCATCTCCGCGATCTCCCGGCGCATCTTCGCCATCTTCTCGCGGATCCGCCGCCGGTCCGTCTCGATCTTGGTCTCACCGGGGCCACGGGTGGCCATGCCGCCGCCGGCCGAGCCGGAGCCACCACCACCCATCTGCCGCGACAGCGACTGACCCCAACCGCGCAGCCGGGGCAGCATGTACTGCATCTGGGCCAGGGAGACCTGGGCCTTGCCCTCGCGCGACTTGGCGTGCTGGGCGAAGATGTCGAGGATCAGGGCGGTGCGGTCGACCACCTTGACCTTGACGACGTCCTCCAGGTGGATGAGCTGGCCGGGGCTGAGCTCGCCGTCGCACACCACGGTGTCGGCGCCGCTCTCCAGAACGATGTCCCGCAGCTCCTGGGCCTTGCCGGAGCCGATGTACGTCGCCGGGTCCGGCTTGTCGCGGCGCTGGACGACGCCATCGAGCACCATCGCACCGGCCGTCTCGGCCAGCGCGGCGAGCTCGGCGAGCGAGTTCTCCGCGTCCTGGACGGTGCCGGAGGTCCACACGCCGACGAGTACCACGCGCTCCAGGCGCAGCTGGCGGTACTCGACCTCGGTGACGTCCTCCAGCTCGGTGGAGAGCCCGGCCACCCGGCGCAGGGCCGCGCGCTCGGAGCGGTCGTACTGATCGCCGTCGCGCTCCCCGTCGATCTCGTAGCTCCAGGCAACGTCCTCTTCCATCAGGGCGTCGGCCCGAAGGCTCTCCGGGAGGGACTGCCGGTCCTGCCGGTCCTGGGGAAGGGAAGAAGAGGAGGTCATTTGATCCTTTACGTCGTTGGGAAGTGCTGTCGGGCGGTCGCCCCCACCGGGGCTCCCACAGTGCCGACAACGTTTCGCGCCGCCCGGGGATTCCCGGGGCCGCCACCGTGCCGGCCCGTCGATGGTCCCATGCCCCCGCCCGGGCGTCACGCGGGTTTCGGGGCCGCCTTCCAGTCCGGGTGGCCGGGCATGGGCGGGGTGGTCTGCCCGTACAGCCAGGGCTGCAGGAAGGCCGACTGGTCCTGGCCGGAGACCTCCGTGGCCAGGGCGACGAAGTCGGCGGTGGTGGCGACCCCGTCGTGGTGGCGCTGGACCCACGTGCGCTCCAGGCGGTCGAAGGCGGTGGCGCCGATCCGCTGCCGCAGCGCGTACAGCACGAGCGCTCCCCCGTCGTAGACCACCGGCCGGAAGATCCCGGTCTTGCGGCCCGGGGCCGGCGCCTTGATCGCGGCGGGCGGGCCGCCGTCGGCGCGCATCTGGTCGGAGAGCTGGTAGGCCACCCGCATGCGGTCCTCCAGCTTCCGGCCGCCGCGCTCCTCGGCGTACAGCGACTCGTACCAGGTGGCGTGCCCCTCGTTGAGCCACAGGTCGGACCAGTAGCGGGGGCTGACGCTGTCGCCGAACCACTGGTGGGCCAGCTCGTGGACCATGACCGACTCCAGGTACCACTGCGGGAAGCCGCCCTTGGTGAACAGGTCGCGCTCGAAGAGGGAGAGCGTCTGCGTCTCCAGCTCGAAGCCCGTGGAGGCGTCGGCGATCAGTACGCCGTAGGCCTCGAAGGGGAAGTACCCCACCTTCCTCTCCATCCAGGCGACCTGCTCCGGCGTCTTCGCCGTCCACGTCTCCAGCGCCTTCTGGTCCGCGCCGGGCACCACGTCGCGCAGCTTCAGCCCGTGCGGGCCCACGCGCTCCGGCACGGCGGAGCGGCCGATGGCGACCTGCGCCAGCTCGGTGGCCATGGGGTGCAGGGTGCGGTACGTCCAGGTGGTGTTCGCGCCCTCGGTGCTGCGCCCGGCGGGCAGCCCGTTGGCGACCACGGTGAGCTCCTTGGGCGCGGTGACGCGGAAGGTGAACAGCGCCTTGTCGGAGGGGTGGTCGTTGCCGGGGAAGACGCGGTGCGCGGCGTCCGCCTGGTTGGCCATGACCAGGCCGTCGGTGGTGGGCACCCAGCCGCCGTTGCCCTCGCCGCCGCGCGGGTCGCTGGTGTGGTGCACCGTCACGCCGAACGCGGCGCCCGCCGTCACCGCGCGGGCCGGTGTGACGACCACGTCCTCCCCCGTGGGGGTGAACTGCGCGGGTGCCCCGTCGACCTCGATCGAGGAGATCGTGCCGTGGGTGAAGTCCAGGTTGAAGCGCTCCAGGCGGTCGGTGGCCCGGGCGAGGATTCGGGTGACGGCGTTCAGCGGCTGGTCGTTCGCGCGGTAGGTGAACGCGATGTCGTAGGCGGCCACGTCGTAGCCGGGGTTGCCCAGCTCGGGGAAGATCCGGTCGCCGATCCCCTGGGCGACGGGCGCCGGCGGGGCGGCGGCCCCCAGCACCAGGGCGGCCGCGGCCGCCAGCAGGGCGGCGCGGTGGCGCGGGCGACGACGCTCAAGGCGGCGCGCAAGGCGGCGCTCGGAGCGGCGCTCTTCCGGGGCGGGTGAGTGCGACATGCGTCCACCGCTATCAGCGCCCGGCGCGCCACTGGTGGCGGCACGACGCCGGCCCACTCGTATGAGCGTCTCGCCTGCTGGTACGGATGTCGTATCAGCAGGTTGTCCGGTGGGCCGTCGCGTGCTATCGGGTCACAGCGGCGCCGCCACCGAGCGGCCCGCCCGCTCGACGTCGTAGACACCCGGCACGCGGCGCATGGCCCGCATGAGCTCCGGCAGCTGGGCCGCATCGGCCAGCTGCAGGGTGTAGGTGTGCCGCACCCGCTGCTCGTACGGCGGCTCGACCGCGGCGGAGACGACGGCCGCGCCGGTGGCCGCGATGACCTCGGTGAGGTCGGCGAGCAGCCGCGGCCTGCTGAAGGCCTCCGCGCGCAAGGTGACGCGGTAGTCGCCGCAGCCGGCGCCGTCGGCGGTGTGCCAGCGCACCTCCACGGGCTGCCGCCCCGAGGTGATCATGCGGTGCACGGCGGGACAGGGCGTGCGGTGCACGGTCACCGCACCGCCGCGCACGGGGAAGCCGGTCACCTCGTCCGGCGGTACGGGTGTGCAGCAGCCCGCCAGCCGCACGCTGGCGGCGGCCCGGTCGGCCACCACGGCCACGGGCCCGCGCGGGCGCTCCGCGTCGCGGGGCGGGCCGGCAGGCACGGGCGGCCGGGCGCAGGCGGCGGGATCGACGGGCGGGTCGGGGACGGCGGGGTGGGCGGCCAGCCAGCGGTCGATGGCGATGCGGGCGGCAGGCGTACGGGCGTGTTCGCGCCACTCGGGCGAGGGACCGGAGACGGCGACGTCGGCGTCCGGCGACATCAGCAGCTGAACGGTGTCGCCGTCGTGCAGGACCGTGCCGAGCGTCGCCAGGCGGCCGTTGACGCGCGCACCGAAGCAGTGGTGGGCGCCGTCGCCGTACTGCGCGTACGCGGCGTCCACACAGCTGGAGCCGGCCGGCAGACCGATCGTGCCGCCGTCGGCGCGGAAGACGGTCACCTCGCGGTCCTGGGCGAGCTCGTCGCGCAGCGACGTCCAGAAGGTGTCGGGGTCGGGGGTGGCCCGCTGCCACTCCAGCAGCCGGCTGAGCCAGCCCGGCCGCGTGGGGTCGGCGCGCTCGCCGTCGGCGCTCTCCCCGGCCTCGGGGGCGGCGTAGGGGTTGCCGAGGGCGATGACGCCGGCCTCGGCGACGCGGTGCATGCGGTGGGTGCGGATGAGGACCTCGGCGACCTGGCCGTCCTCGCCGGCGACGGCGGTGTGCAGCGACTGGTAGAGGTTGAACTTGGGGACGGCGATGAAGTCCTTGAACTCCGAGATGTAGGGCGTGAAGCAGGTGTGCAGCTCGCCGAGCACCGCGTAGCAGTCGGCGTCCTCGCCGACCAGCACCAGCAGCCGGCCCAGGTCGGAGCCGGTGATCTCGCGGCGCTTGAGGCGCACCCGGTGGACGGAGACGAAATGGCGCCGCCGGACGACGACTTCGGCGGCGATGCCGGCCTCCCGCAGGACGGCGCGCACCCGTCCGGCGGTCGCCTGCAGCGGGTCGGGGCGGCCGGCGTGGGCGAGGACGAGCTCGCGGGTGCGGGCGTACTCCTCGGGGTGCAGGACGGCGAAGACCAGGTCCTCGAGCTCGGCCTTGAGCGCCTGGACGCCGAGGCGTTCGGCGAGCGGGATCAGCACATCACGGGTGACCTTGGCGATGCGGGCCTGTTTCTCGGGACGCATGACACCGAGGGTGCGCATGTTGTGCAGGCGGTCGGCGAGCTTGATGGACATCACCCGGACGTCGTTGCCGGTGGCCACCAACATCTTGCGGAAGGTCTCCGGCTCGGCTGCCGCGCCGTAGTCGACCTTCTCCAGCTTGGTGACGCCGTCGACGAGGAAGCGCACCTCGGCGCCGAACTGCTCCCCGACCTGATCGAGCGTCACCTCGGTGTCCTCGACGGTGTCGTGGAGCAGGGAGGCGGTCAACGTGGTGGTCTCGGCGCCCAGTTCGGCCAGGATCAGCGTGACGGCGAGCGGGTGGGTGATGTACGGCTCGCCGCTCTTGCGCATCTGGCCGCGGTGGGAGGACTCGGCCAGCACATAGGCCCGGCGCAGGATGTCCAGGTCGGCGCCGGGGTGGTGGGCGCGGTGGACCTTGGCGACGTGGTCGATGGCATCGGGGAGCCGGCCGCGGGCGCCGGAGCCGGCGAGCGCGGCGCGACCGAGCCGTCTGAGGTCGATGCGGCGGCCGCGCCAGCGGCCCGGGGCACCGGTGTTCGTGGCCTCTGCGCTCATGGGCACCTCCGGCAGCGTCGACCGGCGGTCGGCTCGCGCCTCAAGGCCGGTGCTTGATGCTACCGACCCCATCACGCACCGCTCACCCCCTCTCGCCCAGAGTGAACCGGATCACCCATTCGAGGGAGTGTGGCGCGCCGGGTGACGCCCCGGCGGCCCGGTCAGACGGCGGCGTCGGCCAGGAAGGAGGCGTCGACGGTGCCCTCGGCGACGATGACGGCGGGGCCGGTCATCTCCACGGTGCCGTCCGGCATCTCGCTGATCACCAGGCGGCCGCCGGGGAGGTCCACGGTGTACGTGACGGGGTGGCCCAGCACGGCCGGGTCCGCGCCGTCGCGGCGGGCCGCGGCGACCATGACGGCGCAGGCGCCGGTGCCGCAGGAGCGGGTCTCGCCGGAGCCGCGCTCGTGGACGCGCAGGGCCACGTGGCCGGGCCCGCGGTCGACGACGAACTCGACGTTGGTGCCGTCGGGGTAGGCCGCGGCCGGGCTGACGCCGGGCGCCTCGTACAGATTGCCGGCGTCGGCGAGGTCGCCGACGAAGGCGACGGCGTGCGGGTTGCCCATGTTGACGTTGCGCGCGGGCCAGCTGCGCCCGCCGACCGTGACGGTGACCTCGCCCTCGGGCAGCCGGGCGCGGCCCATGGCGACGGTGACGTCGCCGGGCTCGCCGCCGGGGCCGGCCTTGGCGATGTGGGCCCGCCGGATGCCGGCACGCGTGGCGATCGGCAGGTCGCCCTCGCCGGCCAGGCCGGCCTGCTGCAGGTAGCGGGCGAAGACGCGGACGCCGTTGCCGCACATCTCGGCGATGCTGCCGTCGCTGTTGCGGTAGTCCATGAACCACTCGGCCTCGCCGGCCATCTCCCGCGCCTCGGGGTGGGCGGCGCAGCGCACCACGCGCAGCACGCCGTCGGCGCCGATGCCGGCCCGGCGATCGCACAGGCGGGCGACGGCGGCCGCGGACAGCTCCAGGCGGCCGTCGTGGTCGGGGACGATCACGAAGTCGTTCTCGGTGCCGTGACCCTTGAGGAAGGCGATCTGCGCGGTGCTCACCCTTCGATGGTACGGGTGACCTGTGACAGGCCCGGTCACGGGCCTGCCCGGCCCGGGCCCGGGGGCCGGCTCAGCGCAGGCGGGCGACGCGCCAGACGGCCAGCACGGCCACCAGCGTCACGACGGCGGTGTACGAGGCGACGTACCGCCAGTCGGGGCGGCGCCCGGAGCCGCGCGGCGGCAGGCCGGGCCAGGTGTAGCCGACGCGGCGGGCCGCCATGACGCCCCAGCCGGCGGCGCAGCAGCTCAGCAGCAGGCCGAGCATGGCGACGACGGGGCCGCCGTCGCCGAACTCGAAGGCGAGCGGGAAGGCGAACATCAGCGAGCCGAGGGCGGCGAGCACGACGATGGGCGCAAGCTGCCAGGCCCGCAGCCTGCGCTGCGGACGCAGCTCCCGGAAGGCGGCGGGCTCCGCCGCCCCGGACTCGCCGTCCTCGGCGGTGTCCGGGCCGTCCGGGGTCAGCGCGCCGGACTCACCGGACGGCTGCTGCTGCCTTGTGTCGCGAGGGCCGGCCTCCATCGCCACGCGCCCTCCCAACTCGGACTTCACGGCTCGATCGAAGTTTGATGATGGCACGTCGCGGGGGGCCGGAGCCGCGTGCGGAGCGTCCCGATGCCATCACGTGATCAGGCTGTAATAGCCCGTTCGACCAACGCCAGCGCCTCCTGGGTGAGTTCCGCCTGCCGGCCGGCGGCGCCGCTCAGCCAGTTCACCCGCGAATCCCGGCGGAACCACGAATCCTGACGGCGCGCGAAGCGCTTGGTGGCGCGTACGGTCTCGGTGCGCGCCTCGTCCTCGCTGCACTCCCCCGCGAGGAAGGTGAGCACCTGCTGGTACCCGAGCGCACGGGAGGCCGTGCGCCCCTCGCGCAGACCCTCGCGCTCCAGAGCGCGCACCTCGTCCACGAGCCCCGCCTCCCACATGCGGTCCACCCGCAGGGCGATCCGTTCGTCCAGCTCCGGGCGCTCGACGTCGACGCCGATCTGCAGCGCGTCGTACACCGGCTCCTCGCCGGGCAGGTTGGCGGTGAAGGGCTTGCCGGTGAGCTCGATGACCTCCAGGGCGCGCACGATGCGCCGGCCGTTGCCCGGCAGGATGGCCCGCGCGGCGGCCGGGTCGGCCGCGGCCAGCCGGGCGTGCAGGGCGCCGGGGCCGGCCTCGGCGAGCTCGTCCTCCAGCCGCGCCCGGACGGCCGGGTCGGTGCCGGGGAAGTCCATGGCGTCGACGGTGCCCTTGATGTAGAGCCCGGAGCCGCCCACCAGGACGGGGGTGCGGCCGGCGGCCAGCAGGCGGTCGATCTCGGCCCGGGCCAGCCTCTGGTACTCGGCGACGCTCGCGGTCTCCTTGACGTCCCAGATGTCGAGCAGGTGGTGCGGCACGCCCTGCCGCTCCGCCATGGTCAGCTTGGCGGTGCCGATGTCCATGCCGCGGTAGAGCTGCATGGAGTCGGCGTTGATCACTTCGCCGCCCAGGTGCTGGGCGAGGGCGACGCCGAGATCGGACTTGCCTGCCGCCGTGGGACCGACGACGGCGATGACCCGGGGTGCGGGAGCTGCGTTTCTCACCGCTCCAGTCTCCCAAACCTCGGCAGCGCCCCACGAACGAGCGACGTGACGCGACGCACCCGGCGTCGTTGCCTGTTGCGAGGTTCCGAGAGCCGGTTCACGGACCGGTGTCCGTGAGCGGCCCCGCTGGGCGCCCCGGACGACGCGGGATTTCGCTCACATCAGTAAGGTAATGGAGTAGATATGGGCGTTTTTTCAAGGATTCTCCGTCGGTCGTCGTCGACGTCAACGGAAGAGGCCGCGGCTGCCACCCAGACGGCGGAATCCACCGACGCCGCGGAGACGGCCGAGGCGAAGCCGGAGGAGGCCGCCGAGGCCAAGGCCGAGGAGACCACGGACGAGGCCGGCGAGGGAGTCGACATCCCCAAGCAGCAGTCCGCGGCGAAGGCGGCCGACAGCGAGGCCGGTGAGGGCGCCCGCAAGTAAGGCCGCACGCGGGTGCGGCGAGGACGAGGGGCGGTCACCGACCGGCCCGCCGGGCACCGGGGCTCCCCGACCTGACCGGCGGCTGCCTCCCTCGTCCGCGACCGGCCGTGGAGGAAGCTCCACGGCCGTCGCCGTACCGGGCCCCCTAGGACCAGGCGGCCACGAAGTAGCCCACCCCGTAGGGCGCGTCCTCGTACAGCAGCGCGCCCCTCAGCGCGGCCTCACCGGCCGCGCCCGCCAGCACCTGCCACGGCGCCCGGCCGGCCGCCCGCAGCTCACCGGCGAGCTCCGCGTCCAGCCCGGCCAGCGCCGCCGTGTCGGCGGCGCCCAGCGCCCGTGCGGCCAGCTTGTCGAAGGGTTCGGCCCGCTCGTCGAGGTAGCCCGGCGCCTTCACGGTGCGGCACGCACTGCCGTCCCCCATGACCAGCAGGGCAACGCGTTCGCCCGCCCCCACCAGCGCGCGGCCGGCGGCCAGGCACTCGTCCGTTCCCAGCGACTGCACGACGCCCAGGCCGGTCACCGGCGCGGCCGACCAGGCCGTGCGCGTGAGCAGCCAGGCGGCCACCGTCAGGGACTGCGGCAGTGGCCGCTCCTGCGCCGGGTCGCCGTCACCGAGCCGTACGTCGAGGTCGACGCCCAGCCCGCGGAAGGAGCCGGAAGCGCCCTGCGCGTACGTCCCGGCGGCGTCGGGGCCGGTCGGGCCGACGACGACCAGCCGCTCGGGGCGGGCGGCCGCCAGCACGGCCACGGCGTCGAGGCAGGCGGCCCGCAGGGCGTCGAGTTCGGGTGCGGCTCCCTGGGCCACCTCGGGAACCAGCAGGGGCGGACTGGGGCACACGGCAGCGGCGACGAGCATGCGGGAACGATACGCCCCGCCCCGTTCCCGCTGCGTGAGCGGGCCCGGGGCGGGGCGGAAAAGAACGGGCCGTGGGCCGGCGGCTCAGTCGCAGCCGCAGCCCGCGGACGCCGGGGCGGGGCTCGGGGCCGGGGCGCCGATGGTCGGGATGCCCAGCATCACGCCCTGGGGCTTGGCTGCCTCGGCGGCGTTGCGCTTCTCCCAGGCGTCGCCCGCCCGCGTACGGCGCACAGCCTGGGTGGGCCCCTCGGCGAGCAGGTGGTGCGGGGCGGCGTAGGTGATCTCGACGGTCACCACGTCGCCGGGGCGCACGGGCTCGGCGGGCTTGGTGAAGTGCACCAGGCGGTTGTCGGGGGCGCGGCCGGACAGGCGCCGGGTGGCGTCGTCCTTGCGGCCCTCGCCCTCGGCGACCATGACCTCCAGGGTGCGGCCGACCTGCTTCTTGTTCTCCTCCCAGGAGATCTGCTCCTGCAGGGCGACGAGCCGCTCGTAGCGCTCCTGCACGACCTCCTTGGGGATCTGGCCGTCCATCTCGGCGGCCGGGGTGCCCGGGCGCTTGGAGTACTGGAAGGTGAAGGCCTGCGCGAAGCGCGCCTCGCGCACGACGTGCAGGGTCTGCTCGAAGTCCTCCTCGGTCTCGCCGGGGAAGCCCACGATGATGTCGGTGGAGATGGCCGCGTCGGGCATGGCGGCGCGCACCTTCTCGATGATGCCGAGGAAGCGCTCCTGGCGGTACGAGCGGCGCATGGCCTTGAGCACCGTGTCCGAGCCGGACTGCAGCGGCATGTGCAGCTGCGGCATCACGTTCGGCGTCTCGGCCATGGCGGCGATCACGTCGTCGGTGAAGTCGCGCGGGTGCGGGGAGGTGAAGCGGACGCGCTCCAGGCCCTCGATCCTCCCGCAGGCGCGCAGCAGCTTGGAGAACGCCTCGCGGTCGCCGATGTCGGAGCCGTAGGCGTTGACGTTCTGGCCGAGCAGGGTGATCTCGCTGACGCCCTCGGCGACCAGCGCCTCGACCTCGGCGAGGATGTCGCCGGGACGGCGGTCCTTCTCCTTGCCGCGCAGTGCCGGGACGATGCAGAAGGTGCAGGTGTTGTTGCAGCCGACGGAGATCGACACCCAGGCCGCGTACGCGCTCTCGCGCCGCGTGGGCAGCGTGGAGGGGAAGGCCTCCAGCGACTCGGCGATCTCGACCTGCGCCTCCTCCTGGATGCGGGCGCGCTCCAGCAGCACGGGCAGCTTGCCGATGTTGTGCGTGCCGAAGACGACGTCGACCCACGGCGCCTTCTTCACGATGGTGTCGCGGTCCTTCTGCGCCAGGCAGCCGCCCACGGCGATCTGCATGCCGGGACGCTGCGCCTTGACCGGGGCGAGGCGGCCGAGGTTGCCGTAGAGCTTGTTGTCGGCGTTCTCACGCACCGCGCAGGTGTTGAAGACGATGACGTCGGCCTCGCCCTCGGTGGCCCCCTCGGGCGCGCGGACGTAGCCCGCGTCCTCCAGCAGGCCGGACAGCCGCTCCGAGTCGTGGACGTTCATCTGGCATCCGTAGGTGCGGATCATGTAGGTGCTGGTAGAACGCACGTCGGGGCTCCGGTCGCTGCTGGTCATGCCACAAGGGTAAAGGGGCTCGCGGACATATCCCTCACCGAGCGCCGCAGCCTCCTGCAGCCCCGGCAGCACCGACGGACCCCCGTGCACGGACCGATTGGCCCGTGCACGGAACCTGGCCGAGCGCGGTGACGGCTGGCAGGATCCGCCTGTGCTTGCCGGAATACCGCAGGACCACCGGCCGCGCGGGCGCCGCCTGCTGCGGGCGGGGGCCGTCGCCGCCGTGGTGCTGGGGCTGCTCGTGTGGTGGCTGCTGCCGCAGAGCCCGGGCCCGACACCGCACGGCAGGATCGCCGTCGCCACCGGCATGCCCACGGGCGTGTACGCGCAGTACGGCAAACTGCTCAAGCGCGACCTGGCGGCGGACCTGCCCGCCCTGGAGGTGCGCCTGCTGCGCAGCGAGGGCTCCATGGACAACCTGCAGCAGCTCAGCACCGGCCGCGCCGACTTCGCCCTGGCCACCGCGGACGCCGCCGCGACCTACGGCTACCGGGGCGAGCCGGGGGCGGAGCATCTGCGGGCGTGCGCACGGCTGTACGACGACTACGTGCAGCTCATCGTGCCGCGGAACTCCCCGGTGCGCACCACGCGCGACCTCAAGGGCCTGCGCGTGGCGGTCGGCGCGGACGGCTCGGGCGTGCAGCTGATCACGCGCCGGCTGCTGCTGGCGGCCCGGGTGGACTTCGACCGCGACATCGCCCCCGTACGGGTGGGGATCGACCGGGCGCCGGCAATGCTCCAACGGCACGAGGTCGATGCCTTCTTCTGGTCCGGCGGGCTGCCCACGGGAGCCGTCCAGACCCTCAGCGAGCAGCTGCCGGTCCGGCTGGTCCCGCTCGGCGACCTGCTGGATCCGCTGCACGCGATGGGCTGGCAGACGTACTACTACCGGGCGGCGGTGATCCCGACGGACGCCTATCCGGACATGCACGCCGAGGAGGCCGTGAAGACCATCGCGGTCGCCAACCTGCTGGTCACCCGGGACGACATCGACTCCGATCTCACCGAGAGCATCACGCGCACGGTGATAAGGAATCGCGACAGCATCGGCACCAAGGTCCACGCGGCCCAGAAGGTCGACTTCCGCACGGCGATCTACACCAATCCGCTGCAGCTCCACGCCGGGGCGCGACGCTACTACGTGTCGGCGAAGCCTTAGGCCGCCTCGCGCCCGTGGGGCCCGTGCGGCTCCTGCAGGTGCGGCGCGGTCATCCGGCGTCGCGGGGGACGGATATGGTCGCGCGCAGCCCCGTGGGGCGGTTGTGCTCGTACGCCAGGGTGGCACCGCCGGGGGTGAGCAGGGCGCGGGTGATGGACAGCCCGAGGCCCGAGCCGGAGACGTTCTGGTGCCGGTTGCTGCGCCAGAACCGGTCGCCGATGCGGGTGAGCTCCTCGTCGGTCAGGCCCGGGCCGCCGTCGGCGACGGTGATGTGCACGTGGGGGCCGGCCACCTCGACCAGGACCTCGACGCGGGCACGGGACGGGGTGAACTTCAGGGCGTTGTCGACGACGGCGTCCAGGGCGCTGGAGAGGGCTATGGGGTCGGCCCAGCCGGTGGCGGCGCGCGGTCCGCGATAGTTCAGGGCGACGCCGTTGCGCTCGGCGACCGGCAGCCAGGCGCCCACCCGGTCGGTGACGAGCTCGGCGATGTCGGTGAGCTGCGGCTGGGCGGCGGCGTGCTCGGCCTGGGCGAGGTCCAGCAGGTCGTCCAGGACGCGGGCCAGGCGCTTGCCCTCGGTGCGCACCGACTCGATCTCGGTGTGCCCGTCCGGCAGGTCCAGCGCCATCAGATCGATGCGCAGCAGGAGCGCGGACAGGGGGTTGCGCAGCTGGTGCGAGGCGTCGGCGACGAAGGCCCGCTGCTGTTCGAGGACGTCCTCGACGTTGTCGGCCATCTCGTTGAAGGAGCGGGCGAGGCGGCGCAGTTCCGGGGGGCCGCTGTCGGCGGCGACGCGGGACTTCATGCGGCCGGTGGCGATGTCGTGGGCCGCCGCGTCGAGGGTCCGTACGGGCCTGAGGACCCAGCCGGTCAGCCGGAAGGCCGCGCCGACGGCGACGAGCATCGCGGCGAGCTCACCGGAGGCCAGCAGCAGCCAGCTGTGCAGGATGCGCGAGCGCAGGGCCCCGGTGGGCGACTGGGTGACCACGACGCCCACGACGTCGCCGTCGCGGACGACGGGCGAGGCGACGGTGAGCCGGTTGCGGGCCCAGGGCCAGACCTGCGCGGGATCGTGGCTGCGGCGCCCGGCGAGGGACTCCTGGAAGGCCTGGCGCGCCTCGCCCTCGCGGGGCAGCGTCCAGTCGGGGGCGACGGCCAGGGGGCGGCCGTCGCGGTGGAAGACGCCGACGCGGATGTCGTAGAGGTCCTCGTACCGCCGCAGTTCGGTGTTGAGGGTGGTCAGCGGTTCGGCCATGGACTCGGTGCGGTCGGCGGGCCTGGCCGTGACGTACTGGGCGAGCGAGGCGAAACGGGCGGTGTCGTCGATGCGGTCGACGACCACCCGCTGCTGTTCGACGGCCGCCATGCCGGCGGCGAGCGGGAAGCCGAGGGCCAGCAGGACGCCGGCCATCAGCACGATGAGCAGGGGCAGCAGTCGGGTGTGCACGGCGCGTCGCGGTCCCTCAGACCGGGGCGACGATCTTGTAGCCGACGCCCCGCACGGTCTCGATGAGGGCGGGCATGCGCAGCTTGGCGCGCAGCGAGGCGACGTGCACCTCCAGTGTGCGGCCGGTGCCCTCCCAACTGGTGCGCCAGACTTCACTGATGATCTGTTCCCGGCGGAAGACGACGCCCGGGCGCTGGGCGAGCAGGGCCAGCAGGTCGAACTCCTTGCGGGTCAGGGAGACGGGCTCGCCGTCCACGAAGACACGGCGGTTGGGCAGTTCGATGGTGACCGGGCCCAGCCGCAGCGCGTGCGGCCCCTCGGGCTCCTTGGGCCGGCCCGGAGCGCCGCGCCCGGCCGGCGTGCGGCGGGCGACGGCGTGGATGCGCGCGAGGAGCTCGCCGGTGTCGTAGGGCTTGACCACGTAGTCGTCGGCGCCCAGGTTCAGCCCGTGGATCTTCGACCGGGTGTCGGAGCGGGCCGTGACCATGATGACGGGCGTGGTGGTGCGCTTGCGGATCCTGCCGCAGACCTCGAAGCCGTCCTGGTCGGGCAGGCCGAGGTCGAGCAGGACGACGCCGAACGGCGCGCCCGCGGTGGGCAGCAGCGCCTGCAGGGCCTCCTCACCGCTCCGGGCGTGGGTGACGTCGAAGCCGTGCCGGGCCAGGACGGCCGACAGGGCCGCGGCGACATGGTCGTCGTCCTCCACGAGCAGCAGTCTCATCGGCCTCCTCCGCCGGCTGGTGCGGCACACCGCACGGGCAACACCGCATCCACGCCGATGGATGGCCTGTACGTCAAGGGGTACCGGCTCGTCCAGCGGCTTCCGTTATGCAGCCGGTACGCCGTACGCGGCCGCGCGTCCCGTTGACGCTCAGTGTCCACTTGAGTCCGGATCGTTATGCTCAATTTCAGCTCAGATGTAATGACGCTGGTCGTTGCGGCTCATTAGGGTCCTCCCCAACCGAGGAGGACGGAGCGAGGAACGCCGATGAGCGAGGTATCGGTGACCAAGGACGTGGCTCCTGCCACGGACGCACTGGTCGTCCTGAAAAAGGTCAACAAGCACTTCGGCGCGCTGCACGTGCTCCAGGACATCGACCTGACCATCGCGCGCGGCGAGGTCGTCGTCGTCATCGGCCCCTCCGGGTCCGGCAAGTCGACGCTGTGCCGCACGATCAACCGCCTGGAGACGACGGACTCCGGCTCCATCACCATCGACGGCAAACCGCTGCCGCAGGAGGGCAAGGAACTCGCCCGGCTGCGCGCGGACGTGGGCATGGTCTTCCAGTCCTTCAACCTCTTCGCGCACAAGACCGTGCTGGAGAACGTGGTGCTGGGGCAGGTGAAGGTCCGGCGCAAGGACCGCGCGGCGGCGGAGACCAAGGCCCGCACCCTGCTCGACCGGGTCGGCGTCGGCGCCCAGGCGGAGAAGTATCCGGCGCAGTTGTCGGGCGGCCAGCAGCAGCGCGTGGCGATCGCCCGGGCCCTGGCCATGGACCCGAAGGTGATGCTGTTCGACGAGCCGACCTCGGCCCTCGACCCGGAGATGATCAACGAGGTGCTGGAGGTCATGCAACAGCTGGCCCGCGACGGCATGACGATGGTCGTCGTCACGCACGAGATGGGCTTCGCCCGCTCGGCCGCCAACCGCGTCGTCTTCATGGCCGACGGCCGCATCGTCGAAGAGGCGCGGCCCGACCAGTTCTTCAGCAACCCGCGCAGCGACCGGGCCAAGGACTTCCTCTCCAAGATCCTGCACCACTGAGCCGTCGCCGGCCGTGCCGTACCCACGCGCATCCCCTCTCCCACGGTCCGCCCGTTCACCTCGAAGGATGTCCACATGAAGCTCCGCAACACCGCCGCAGCGGCCGCCGTCGTGGTGGCCCTCGCCGTGACCGCGACCGCCTGCGGCAAGTCGGGCAGCCCCGACGACAAGGCCGGCCAGTCAGGCGAGAGCAGCTCGGCGAAGGCGCTGCCGTCCTACAAGGTGAACACCGCGGCGGACGTGAAGGATTCACCCGTCTTCGCGCGGATCAAGGGCAAGAAGATCACCATCGGCACCAAGGCCGACCAGCCCGGTCTCGGCTACGAGAACCCCGGCACGAAGAAGCGCTCGGGCTTCGACGTGGAGATCGCCCGGATGATCGCGGCCGACCTCGGCTTCGACGAGGACCACATCACCTTCAAGTCCGTGCCCTCCGAGGCCCGCGAGACGCAGATCGCCAGCGGTGGCGTCGATCTGTACGTGGGGACGTACACCATCAACGACGAGCGCAAGAAGCAGGTCGGCTTCGGCGGGCCGTACTACATCGCCGGCCAGGACCTGCTGGTGAAGGCCGACAGCTCGATCAAGAGCGTGGACGACATCAAGGGCAAGAAGGTGTGCTCGGCGACCGGTTCCAGCTCGCTCAAGCGCATCAAGGACCCCAAGTACGGCGCGGCCGAGGTCAAGGCGCAGCAGGGCTACCAGCTGTGCGTGCAGGACCTGGTCAACGGCTCGGTCGACGCGGTCACCACGGACGACGCGATCCTCAAGGGGTACGCGGCCGAGAACAAGGGGCTGAAGCTGACGGGCAACCTCTTCTCCAAGGAGCCCTACGGCGTGGGGCTGAACAAGGACGACAAGGCGCTGCGCGAGGCGGTCGACAAGGCCCTGGAGGCGCACGAGCAGAACGGCGACTGGAAGAAGGCCTACGACGCCACGCTCGGCCTGTCCGGCGCCCCCGCCCCGACGCCCCCCGCCGTCGAGCGCTACTGACCGTCGGACCGGTGCCGGATGACCGCCTCGCGATACCCGGAGACGCAACGTGAACGTTCTGTCTGACAACTTCGCGATGTTCCGCGAAGGTTTCGTCGGAACCGTCGAACTGACGGCGCTCAGCGCGCTGCTCGCCCTGGTGCTGGGCACCCTCGTCGCGGCGTTCCGCGTCTCCCCGGTGCCCGCGCTGCGTGCCTTCGGCACCGCCTGGGTGACGCTGCTGCGCAACACCCCGCTGGTGCTGCTGTTCCTGGCCGCCACGCTCGGCCTGCCGGCGCTGGGACTGAAGGGCTGGAGCTCCTTCTGGCTGGCGGTGCTGGCGCTGGGCTGCTACACCTCGGCGTTCATCTGCGAGGCCATCCGGTCCGGCATCAACACGGTGCCGGTGGGGCAGGCGGAGGCGGCGCGGTCGATCGGGATGACGTTCGGGCAGACGCTCGGGCACATAGTCCTGCCGCAGGCGGTCCGCACGGCGATCCCGCCGATCGGCAGCCTGCTGATCGCGCTGGCCAAGAACACGGCGATCGCCTCGGGGTTCAACGTCACCGAGCTCGGCTCGGTGCAGAAGACCCTCAACGCCGCCTCCGGCTACAACATCTTCGTGATCTTCCTGTGGATCGCGGTCTGCTACATCCTCATCACGTTTTCGATCAGCGGTCTGTTCCGGCTGCTGGAGAACCGACTGGCGGTGGCCCGATGAGCGGCAGCGTCCTGTACGACGTCCCCGGCCCGAAGGCCCGCGCCCGCAACCGCGCGTACGGCGTCGCCTCCGTCCTCGCCATCGCCGGCCTCCTCGCGTTCGTCGTCTACCGGTTGGACGCCACCGGGCAGTTCCAGGCGGGGCTGTGGGACGACTACGAGTACACCGAGACCCAGCAGCGCATCCTCGACGGCCTGCTGACGACGGTGCGCACGTTCGCCATTGCCGCCGTGCTGTCGCTGGTACTGGGGGCCCTGCTGGCCACCGCGCGGCTGTCGGACCACCGGCCGGTGCGGTGGGCGGCCACGGCGGTGGTGGAGTTCTTCCGGGCCATGCCGCTGCTCATCATGATCTTCCTGCTGTACGCGGCGGTGTTCACCTCCGACCCCATGTGGGCGCTGGTGATCGGGCTGACGCTGTACAACGGCTCGGTTCAGGCGGAGATCTTCCGGTCCGGGATCAACGCCGTGCCCAAGGGACAGAGCGAGGCGGCCTACGCGATCGGGCTGCGCAAGACGCAGGTGATGGCGAGCGTGCTCGTCCCCCAGGCCGTGCGCTCCATGCTGCCGTCGATCATCAGCCAGCTGGTGGTGACCCTGAAGGACACCTCGCTCGGCTTCATCATCCTGTACGAGGAACTGCTGTTCGTGGGCAAGGCGTTCGCCCAGCAGACCCCTCCGGTGAACGGCGTCTACGCGTTCATCCCGATGGTGATCGTCTTCGGCTCGATCTACATCCTGCTGTGCCTGGCCCTGTCCTCGCTCGCCACCTGGGTCGAACGGCGCACCCAGCGCTCCCGCAAGGGCCGGCCCCCGGCCCTGCCCGCCGCGAGCGCGGCGCTGGGCACGGAGTCCACCGCCGGCGCCACCGGCGCGAACGAGGCGCGCGGCGACTGACCGGCCGTCCGTGACGCCCCGTCCACCACCCGGTGCCGACGGGGCGTACGCGTCCGGCGCACCCTGACGGGACCTGCGATCACTTGACGCACGCTGCGGCAGTGGGTTGCATACGTTCTGTGATCGCGCACCGTTTTTCCCCTGCCAGTCCCCGTACGTCCCGTACGCACCACGCGCGCGGGGGCGAGGGAGCAGTGCCGTGGACCCGGTGATCGTGGTCGGGGCCGGTCCGGTCGGTCTCGCGCTGACCCTGGCCCTGGCACGGTACGAGGTTCCTGTGACCGTCCTGGACGAGGCGCCGGCCGGCGGGCCGGGGCAGGACGAGCGCCGCCCGGCGCGCACGGCCGTGCTGCGGCCGGAGACCGTCGCGATGCTCAGGCGGCTGGGCTGCGCCACCACGGAAGGCACCGGCTGGACGGGCTGGCGGACGCTGCGCCGCCGCGGCGAGGTGCTGCGGGTGCCGTTCGCGCCGCCGGGGGACGGCGGGAAGGCGGGCCTTGCGGACGACGACACGCACGACGGCCCGCACGACGACACGCACGACGCCCCTGAGGACGACACGGCCGCCGGCCCGGCCGAGCCCTCCCCCCTGCACCTGCCGCAGCACGCCCTCACCCGCGAACTCCTCGCCGCCATCGGCGAGGAGGCGGATGTGCGCATCGTGCGCGACAGCCGGGTCACCGTGCTGGGTCAGGACTCCTCCGGCGTGACCGTGCACACCCGCGGCGACAACGGCACGGTCTGGCGCGGCAGTTACCTCGTGGGCTGCGACGGTGCGCGGTCGGTGGTGCGCAAGCTGCTGGGTGCCCGGTTCCCGGGCCGTACGGCGGTCGAGCGGCACGCGGTCGCCGCGCTGCGCGCCGAACTGCCGTGGCCGGGCGAGGCCGTGCTGCACCGCTCGCCCCCACGCGGCGGCGAGGTGACGGCCCGCCCGCTGCCCGGTGGCACCTGGCGGCTGGACTGGGTGCTGCCCCCCGACGGCGCCCTGGTCACCCCCGAGGCGCTGCTGGCGCGGGTCACCGACTCGCTGACCGCCTGGTGCGGGGACGCACCGGCGTACACGCTGCTGGACACCGGCGTGTACGCCGTGCATCACCGCCTGGCGCGCCGCTGGCGCAGCGGGCGCGCCTTCCTCGCGGGGGACGCGGCGCACCTGCTCGGAGCACTGGGCACACAGGGGCTCGACGAGGGCCTGAAGGACGCGGAGAACCTCGCCTGGAAGCTGGCGCTCGCCTGGCACCACGGCGCCTCCGACGCCCTGCTCGACAGCTACCAGGCCGAGCGGCGCGGGGCGATCGCCGCGCGGTTGCGCGCGGCGGACCGCGCGCTGCCGGTGGTGCGCGGCGAGGGTGGTTGGCGCACCGTGCGCCGCAGCCTGGTGCCGGGCGCCGCGCGGGCGCACGACGCGCTGCTGACCGATGGCCACTTGGGGCGCGGGCTGCTGGGTGCGCCGGCGGTGTACACCCGTACGCCCCTGACGCCGGCCGCACCCCCGGCCGGTTCCGTCCTGGTGGGCACGGCCGTGGGGGCACTGGTGACGGACGTGCCGGTGACGGCCCCGGACGGCTCGGAGGTCCGCCTGCACGACCGGCTCGGCGGCGACCTGCTGGTGGTGCTCGTCGCCCCGGGCACAGGCGTGTGGGAGCGGCGGCACTGGCTGGGCGCGGGGCTGATGCCGCGGCTGGCGGCGGCGGTCTCCGCCCTGCCGATGCGGGCGGAACTGCTGGTGACGGAGGGCTACCCGGGCGCGGACGCGCACACCGTGCTGGTGGTCCGCCCGGACGGGCGCCTGGTGGCCGCCCTGGCCGGGGTCCGGCCGGCCGAGCTGTACGCCTGTGCCGACGCGGCCCGCGGGGGCGCGGCGCACGCGGCACGCCAGGCGGCGGAAGAGGGGGAAGAGAGGGAAGCCGCTCCTGACGGGGAGCCGGACGAGGACGAGCGGGCCGCCGCGGGACGGCCCGGTCCGGCCACCAGTGAGGCTACGGCCAACCGTTGACCCCGTCCGAAGCAGCGTGGTTGACTCCGGAGCGTGACTGACAACGGCGCCCGGTTCTGGCGGAGGGTCCATCTCGACCTCGTCCGCTACGCGGGCTGCGTCTGTCGCCCGTCCTGCTGATCCGCACCTTCTCTCACGCGCCGCCCCTTTCCGCGGGCCTGCGCGCTCCTTCGCGATCACTCACAGGACGGTCCGTCGTGTCATCGTTCCCGCACACCCCTGCGCCCTTCGCGTCTCCCGCCCCTTTGCCCTCCCCCGGCTCCGTCGGCGCCTGCCTGCCACCACCCTCGGAGGCCGACCTGCTCGCCTTCGTGCGCCGTACGGCCGCCGACGCCGCACTGATCACCTCACTGCCCCTGGACTCCAAGGGCCGCACCTGGATCCGGCTGGAGGGGCCGGGCGGCAGCGAGGCGTGGCTCATCGGCTGGCCTCCGGGCAGTGGCACCGGCTGGCACGACCACGGCGGCTCGCACGGGGCCTTCGCCACCGCCACGGGGAAGT
The DNA here is from genome assembly GCF_040675615.1 of Streptomyces sp. NPDC049585. Taxonomy (NCBI): domain Bacteria; kingdom Bacillati; phylum Actinomycetota; class Actinomycetes; order Kitasatosporales; family Streptomycetaceae; genus Streptomyces; species Streptomyces sp. NPDC049585. Next base: position 66,484 of record NZ_JBFAPE010000025.1, read on the forward strand.
TGACCGAACAGTCGCTGGCCGCACGCCTGCCCACGGAGGGATGGCGGATGCTGGAGCTGACGGAGGGGGTCGACCGGGAGCGCGCCCTGCCCGCCGGGCGCAGCCGCTCCTTCGGCCCGCATCATGTGCACCAGGTGCTCAACGTCTCGCGGGAGGCGCATGCCGTGTCGGTGCACGCCTACTACCCGCCGCTGCCGATGATGCGCCGGTACAGCCGCAGCGGTCAGGTGCTGCGGCTGGAACAGGTCGAGTGGCCGCAGGAGTGGGCATGAGGGTCGAGGATCTGCTGGCGGCCGCGCGCGCGGAGCTCGACCGACTGGGCCCGGCCGAGGCCGCCGCCGTCCAGGCGGACGGCGGGTTGCTCGTCGACATCCGGTACGCGGCGCAACGCGAGCGCGACGGGACGGTCCCCGGGGCGCTGGTGGTGGAGCGCAACGAGCTGGAGTGGCGGCTCGACCCGGCCTGCGCCCACCGTTCGGCCCGGGCGACGCATCACGCGCTTGCGGTGGTGGTGTTCTGCGACGAGGGGTACGCCTCGTCGCTCGCCGCGGTCTCCCTGCGCCGCCTCGGCCTGCGGCACGCCACGGACCTGGTGGGCGGCTTCCAGGCGTGGCGGGCGGCGGGACTGCCGGTGGACACGGCGGCGCAGGCGGCGGTGGACACCGCGGTCGAGGCGGTGCCGACCGGTCAGTCGTCGGGGAGGAAGGCGCCGAGGATCTCGGGATCCTCGCCCTCCTCGGCCAGCGCCTGCCGCACCACCCGCAGGGCCAGCCCCTCGGAGTAGCCCTTGCGCGCCAGCATGCCGGCGAGGCGGCGCAGCCGCTTCTCGCGGTCCAGGCCCCGGGTGGCGCGCAGCTTCCGCTCGACGAGCTCGCGCGCGGTGCGCTCCTCCTGGTCGGCGTCGAGCTGCCCGACCGCCTCGTCGATCAGGGCGGTGTCCACACCCTTGGTGCGCAGCTCGCGGGCCAGGGCGCGGCGGGCCAGGCCCCGGCCGTGGTGGCGGGACTCGACCCAGGCACCCGCGAACGCCGCGTCGTCGATGAGGCCCACGTCCTCGAAGCGGGACAGGACCTCCTCCGCGACGTCGTCGGGGATGCCGCGCTTGGCGAGCGCGTCCGCGAGCTGCTTGCGGGTGCGGGCCGTTCCGGTGAGCAGGCGCAGGCAGATGGCCCGCGCCTGCTCCTCCGGCGGTGGTGGCGCTCCGCCCCCGGCCCTCGACGGGGAAGGGGCGCCCTCACCGGTCCAGCGGTCCGGCCGTGCGTCGGACACAGTGCGGCTCAGCTCTTGGCAGCGGCCTTCGCCGCCTTGGCCGTGGCCTTGGCCGGAGCGGGCACGGACTTGGCCGGCTCGCCCTCGCCGCCGGCGGCGTCGGCGCCGGGCTCGGTCGCCGGGGCCTCGGGCCGGATGCCCACGCCCAGCTTCTCCTTGATCTTCTTCTCGATCTCGTTGGCGAGGTCGGGGTTGTCCTTGAGGAAGTTGCGGGCGTTCTCCTTGCCCTGGCCGAGCTGGTCGCCCTCGTACGTGTACCAGGCGCCGGCCTTGCGGATGAAGCCGTGCTCGACGCCCATGTCGATCAGGCCGCCCTCACGGCTGATGCCCTGGCCGTAGAGGATGTCGAACTCGGCCTGCTTGAAGGGCGGCGCGACCTTGTTCTTGACGACCTTGACGCGGGTGCGGTTGCCCACCGCCTCGGTGCCGTCCTTGAGGGTCTCGATGCGGCGGATGTCCAGGCGCACGGAGGCGTAGAACTTCAGCGCCCGGCCACCGGTGGTGGTCTCCGGCGAGCCGAACATCACGCCGACCTTCTCGCGCAGCTGGTTGATGAAGATCGCGGTGGTCTTGGACTGGTTGAGCGCACCGGTGATCTTGCGCAGCGCCTGGCTCATGAGGCGGGCCTGGAGGCCGACGTGGGAGTCGCCCATCTCGCCCTCGATCTCCGCGCGGGGCACGAGGGCCGCGACGGAGTCGATGACGATGAGGTCCAGGGCGCCGGAGCGGATCAGCATGTCGGTGATCTCGAGCGCCTGCTCGCCGTTGTCCGGCTGGGACAGGATCAGGGAGTCGATGTCGACGCCCAGCTTCTTGGCGTACTCGGGGTCGAGGGCGTGCTCGGCGTCCACGAAGGCGACGGTGCCACCGGCGCGCTGGGCGTTGGCCACGGCGTGCAGGGTCAGGGTCGTCTTACCGGAGGACTCCGGTCCGTAGACCTCCACCACGCGGCCGCGCGGCAGGCCGCCGACGCCGAGGGCGACGTCGAGAGCGGTCGACCCGGTGGGGATCACCTCGATGGGCTCGTTCGGCCGCTCGCCCAGGCGCATCACGGCGCCCTTGCCGAATTGCCGTTCAATCTGCGCGAGCGCGGCGTCGAGCGCCTTCTCGCGGTCGGTTCCTGCCATGGGTTCCACCCGGTTTGCTTGAGTCGATCGCTTCACGTCCACGACGCTAACGCCTGCCACTGACAATGCGCCCGGGCGTCGGCCCGGCCTGTGGATAACTGGGGTCCGTCGGCCCGGGACACCCATAAGAATGGATGTTCGATTTTAGTGTCAAGCGCGCCACTCCGGCCCCGGACAGCGGCCGACAGCGGCCGGAGTCAGCGCCTCCGCAGCCGGTCCCGCACCCGGCTCCACAGCGGGACCCGCCCCTCGCCGCGCCCCTCGCGCCGCCCGCGTCCCGCCTCCGCGTCGGCCCGGGCCACGTCCGCGTCCGTGCCCGTCGCCGGCTCGCCCACCACCTCGTACCGCCGCACGTACGCCCCGAGGAACGCCTGCAGCGTCGCCGTCACCGGAATGGCGATCAGCGCCCCGACCGCGCCCAGCAGCGCGGTGCCGGCGATCACCGACCCGAAGGCCACGGCCGGGTGGATGTCGACGGTCCGCGCGGTGATGCGCGGCTGCAGCAGGTAGTTCTCGAACTGCTGGTAGACCACGACGAAGATCAACACCCATACCGCGTACCAGGGGTCGACGGTGAAGGCCAGCAGCATCGGCAGGGCACCGGCGAGGTAGGTGCCGATCGTCGGGATGAACTGCGAGACCAGGCCGACCCAGACCGCCAGCGCGGGCGCGTACGGCACGCCCAGGGCCTGCAGCAGTACATAGTGCGCGATGCCGGAGACCAGGGCCATCAGGGCGCGCGAGTAGATGTAGCCGCCGGTCTTGGCCACCGCGATCTCCCAGGCGCGCAGCACCTCCGTCTGCCGCTGCGGGGGCAGCACCGAGCACAGGGACCGGCGCAGCCGGGGCCCGTCGGCGGCGAAGTAGAACGAGAACAGCGCCACCGTCAGCAGCTGGAAGAGGCCGCCGAGGACCGTGGCGGAGACGTCGAGGACGCCGCTGGCGCTGTTGCGCACGTACTTCTGCAGCCAGTCGGAGTGCAGCAGGCTCTCCTGGATCTGCACCCGGGAGAGCTTGGTGTGGAACGTGCGGTTGACCCAGCCGATGACCGCGTCCAGGTAGGAGGGGAAGTTCTCCACCATGTGCTGGATCTGGCCGGCGAGCATGGAGCCCATCAGCGTGAAGATGCCGACCACCAGGACGGTGCAGCTCAGGAAGACCAGGCCCGTCGCGAGGCCGCGCCGCATGCCGCGGGCCGCCAGCCGGTCGACGGCCGGCTCGATCGCCAGGGCCAGGAAGAACGCGATGAGGATGTCCACCAGCAGACCGGTGAGCCGGTGGAAGGCCCACAGGGACAGCTGGAAGCAGGCGAAGATCGCCAGGGTGACGACGACCGCCCGGGGCAGCCAGCGCGGCATCCGGGCGTCGTCGCCGCGGCGCGGCCTGGGCTCGTCCTGGGCGGGATCGTCGGTGGCTGCCACGCACAAAAGTGTGGCCCATGAGCGCCTCCCCCGGCGCCCGGGCCGGTCGGCGGCCGGTCAGCGCCTGCTCTCGGGGATCTCCAGCGCCCTGCACACCGCGCGCCACACGTCCTTGGCCTCCCAGCCGGCGTCGAGAGCTTGATGGACGGTACGCCCGCCGAGCTCCGACATCACGTGGTCGCGCGCGAAGGAGTCCGCGTACGCCTCGCCGAAGTAGTCCGCCATTCGCTGCCAGAAGACCGTCAACCGCATGTGCCAAGTATCCCGCCCCTGAGAGTGCAGCCGTGCACGAGCCGCTGACCGGGGGCGATGGGGCGCCCTACGGTCTTGTCCATGGTCCTCTCCGGAGCATCCGCCGCCGCCCGTGCCGAGCGCTTCATCTGGCTGACCGCCCGCGTCCTGGAACAGCGCAGGTTCGCGTACCACTTCCTGGACGGCACGCCCGACGCCGTCGAGGCGGCCCTGAACGCCTACGCCGGGGCCGACGGGGGCTTCGGGCACGCCCTGGAGCCCGACCTGCGCGGTCCGGTGAGCCAGCCGCTGCACACCGCACACGCGCTGCGGGTGCTGGACGAGATCGGCCGCTGCCGCGACCGCCGCGTGGAGCCGGTGTGCCGCTACCTGACCGCCGTCTCCACCACGGACGGGGCGCTGCCCGCCCTGCACCCGGCGCAGCGCGGCTACCCGGCGGCCCCGTGGATCCCGGTGGTGCCCGACCCGCCCAGCGACCTGCTGGCCACCGGGCCGGTGGTGGGGCTGCTGCACCGCAACGACGTGTGGCACGCGTGGCTGTTCCGGGCCACCGACTTCTGCTGGGCCGCGGTCGAGGCCCTGGGCCGGGGGGTGCGTACGCACCCGTACGAGGTGCTGGCGGCCGTGGCGTTCCTCGACGGCGCCCCGGACCGCTCGCGGGCCCGGGCCGCGGCCGAGCGGCTGGGCCGCGCGGTGCGCGAGCAGCGGCTGGCGGTGCTGGACCCGGAGCAGGCGGCCGGCCATCCGCTGCCGGAGGGGTACGCGCCGGGCGAGTACCACTACCCGCACGACTACGCGCGCACGCCGGAATCGCTGGCCCGCTCCTGGTTCACCGACGCGGAGCTGTCCCGGTCGCTGGACTTCCTGGCCGCGGCGCAGCAGGAGGACGGGGGCTGGCCGCTGCGCTGGCGGGCCTGGGCGCCGGGCACGGCCCTGGAGTGCCGGCCGCTGATCACCATCGAGGCCCTGCTGACCCTGCGCGCCCACGGCCGACCCCTCTAGGGCGTCTCCGGCGGATCGTCGTCACGCGCCACCACGGCGCCCCGTGGGGGCGCCGTGGTGCCCGCGGGCGGCACCCGGGCTTTGTCAGTGGTGCGGTGCACGATGGGTGGCATGGCGAACGACACGGCGGCCCCGGCCGCGGACGGACCGGCCGAGGACCCGGCGGCGGCCCTCGCCGCCTTCTCCCCCGCGACCCGCTCCTGGTTCACGGGAGCGTTCAGCGCGCCGACGGCCGCCCAGGCGGGCGCCTGGCGGGCCCTGGGCGCCGGTTCGGACGTCCTGGTCGTCGCGCCCACGGGTTCCGGCAAGACCCTGGCGGCCTTCCTCGCCTCCCTGGACCGGCTGGCCGGCAGCCCCCCGCCGGCCGAGCGCCAGAAGCGCTGCCGGGTGCTGTACATCTCCCCGCTGAAGGCGCTGGCCGTGGACGTGGAGCGCAATCTGCGCAGTCCGCTGACCGGCATCCGGCAGGAGGCGGTGCGCCTGGGGCTGCCCGAGCCGGAGGTCCGCGTCGGCATCCGCTCCGGCGACACGCCCGCGGCCGAGCGCCGCGCTCTGATCACCCGGCCGCCGGACATTCTGATCACCACGCCCGAGTCGCTGTTCCTCATGCTCACCTCCGCGGCGCGGGAGGCGCTCACGGGGGTGGAGACGGTGATCCTCGACGAGGTGCACGCGGTCGCCGGCACCAAGCGCGGCGCCCACCTCGCCCTGTCCCTCGAACGTCTGGACGCCCTGCTGGAGCGCCCCGCCCGGCGCATCGGGCTGTCGGCGACGGTGCGGCCGGTCGGCGAGGTGGCGCGCTACCTCTCCCCGCAGCGCAGGGTGGAGATCGTCCAGCCGCCGTCCGGCAAGGAGTTCGACCTGTCGGTGGTCGTCCCGGTGGAGGATCTGGGCGAGCTCGGCGGCTCCCCCGTGCAGGAGGGCGGCGACGGCAAGGAGCGGCCCTCCATCTGGCCGCACGTCGAGGAGCGCATCACCGATCTGGTGCAGGAGCACCGCTCCACGATCGTCTTCGCCAACTCCCGCCGCCTGGCCGAGCGGCTGTGCAACCGGCTCAACGAGATCGCCCACGAGCGCGCCACCGGCGAGCCCCTGCCGGAGGACCACTCCCCCGCCCAGCTGATGGGCGGCTCCGGCCCGGCCAAGGGCGCGCCGCCCGTGCTGGCCCGCGCCCACCACGGCTCGGTGTCCAAGGAGCAGCGCGCCCTGGTCGAGGAGGACCTCAAGGCCGGGCGGCTGCCGGCCGTGGTCGCCACCTCCAGCCTGGAGCTGGGCATCGACATGGGCGCCGTCGACCTGGTCGTCCAGGTCGAGTCGCCGCCGTCGGTGGCCTCGGGGCTGCAGCGCGTCGGCCGCGCCGGCCACCAGGTGGGCGCGGTCTCCACCGGCGTGGTCTTCCCCAAGTACCGCGGCGACCTGGTGCAGGCGGCCGTGGTGACCGAGCGGATGCGGCAGGGGGCCATCGAGGCGCTGCGCGTGCCGACCAACCCGCTGGACGTCCTGGCCCAGCAGATCGTGGCCATGACCGCCATGGACACCTGGGACGTCGACGAGCTGCTGGCCCTGGTGCGCCGGGCCGCTCCCTTCGCCTCCCTGCCGGAGTCCGCCTACACCGGCGTCCTCGACATGCTCGCCGGTCGCTATCCCTCCGACGCCTTCGCCGAGTTGCGGCCGCGCCTGGTGTGGGACCGCGTCGCCGGCACGCTCACGGGCCGGCCCGGCGCCCAGCGGCTCGCGGTCACCTCCGGCGGCACCATCCCCGACCGCGGCCTGTTCGGCGTCTTCCTGGCCGGGGCCGACCCCAAGAAGGGCGGCGGGCGCGTCGGCGAGCTGGACGAGGAGATGGTCTACGAGTCCCGCGTGGGCGACGTGTTCACCCTCGGCACCACCTCCTGGCGCATCGAGGACATCACGCGCGACCGCGTCCTGGTCACGCCGGCGCCCGGCACCCCGGGCCGGCTGCCGTTCTGGAAGGGCGACCAGCTGGGCCGTCCGCTGGAACTGGGCCGGGCGCTGGGGGCGTTCCTGCGCGAGATCGGCGCCATGGCGCCCGAGGCCGCCCGCGCCCGGCTCACCGGTGCGGGCCTGGACGACCGCGCCGCCGACAACGTCCTTGCCTACCTGGCGGAGCAGCGCGAGGCCTGCGGTCATGTGCCCGACGACCGCACGGTGGTCGTCGAGCGGTTCCGCGACGAGCTGGGCGACTGGCGCGTGGTCGTCCACTCTCCCTTCGGCGCCCAGGTGCACGCTCCCTGGGCGCTGGCCCTGGGGGCCAGGCTGGCCGAGCGGTACGGCATGGACGCCCAGGTGATGCACGCCGACGACGGCATCGTGCTGCGGCTGCCGGACGCCGACCTGCTCGGCCTGGATCTGCTGGACGCCGACCCTGCCCGGCAGGGCGCGGAGTACGACGGCGAGCAGTCCCCCGTCGGGGCCGCCGATGTCGTCTTCGACAAGGGCGAGGTGGAGGGGGTCGTCACCGACCAGGTGGGCGGCTCGGCCCTGTTCGCCTCCCGCTTCCGCGAGTGCGCGGCCCGCGCCCTGCTGCTGCCGCGCCGCAATCCCGGCAAGCGCACTCCGCTGTGGCAGCAGCGCCAGCGCGCCTCGCAGCTGCTGCAGGTGGCGAGCGAGTTCGGGTCGTTCCCGATCGTCCTGGAGGCGGTCCGCGAGTGCCTGAAGGACGTCTTCGACGTGCCGGGGCTCGTCGAGCTGATGGGCGACATCGAGGCCCGCCAGGTCCGCCTGGTCGAGGTCACCACGCCCGAGCCCTCCCCCTTCGCCCGCTCCCTGCTCTTCGGCTACGTCGCCCAGTTCCTCTACGAGGGCGACTCCCCGCTGGCCGAGCGCCGCGCCGCCGCCCTGTCCCTGGACTCCCGGCTGCTGGCCGAGCTCCTGGGCCAGGCCGAGCTGCGCGAGCTGCTGGACGCCGAGGTGCTCACCGAGCTGGAGCGCGAGCTGCAGTGGCTGACCGAGGACCGGCGGGTCAAGGACGTCGAGGGCGTCGCCGACCTGCTGCGGCTGCTGGGGCCGCTGACCGACGAGGAGCTGGCGGGGCGCGGCGCCGAGCCGCAGTGGGCCAAGGAGCTGGCCACCGCCCGGCGGGCCCTGCAGGTGCGCATCGCCGGCCGCGACCACTGGGCGGCGATCGAGGACGCCGGCCGGCTGCGCGACGCGCTGGGCACCGCCCTGCCCGTCGGGGTGCCCGAGGCGTTCACCGAGCCCGTCAAGGACCCGCTGGGCGACCTGCTGGCCCGCTACGCCCGCACCCATGGCCCCTTCACCTCGGCCGCGGCCGCCGCCCGCTTCGGCCTGGGCACGGCGGTCACCGACGGCGCCCTGCACCGCCTGGCGGCGGCCGGCCGCATCGTCCAGGGCGAGTTCCACCCGTCCGGCATCGGGCAGGAGTGGTGCGACGCGGCCGTGCTGCGCCGGCTGCGCCGTCGCTCGCTGGCCGCGTTGCGGCACGAGCTGGAGCCGGTGCCGCCGACGACCCTGGCGGCGTTCCTGCCGGCCTGGCAGCACGTCGGCTCCCACGGCCTGCGCGGGGTGGACGGGCTGCTGCGCGCCGTCGAGCAGTTGCAGGGCGCGCCCGTGCCCGCCTCGGCGCTGGAGAAGCTGGTGCTGCCCGCCCGGGTGGGCGACTACTCCCCGGCGATGCTGGACGAGCTCACGGCGGCCGGCGAAGTGGTGTGGGCGGGTGCGGGCGCCCTGCCCGGCAAGGACGGCTGGGTCACCTTGCTGCTCGCCGACGCCGCCCCGCTGCTGCTGCCCGAGCCGCACCCGCTGGAGCTCTCGCCGCTGCACCACGCCGTTCTGGGGGCCCTCTCCGGCGGCTACGGCCTGTTCTTCCGCCAGATCGCCGACCGGGTGCGCGCCGCCGACCCCGGTTTCGACGGCTCCCCCGGCACGGACGCGCAGATCGCCGACGCCCTGTGGGAGCTGGCCTGGTCGGGCCGGCTGACCAACGACACCCTGGCGCCGCTGCGCTCGCTGCTGGGCTCGGGGCGCACCGCCGGCTCGACCGCGCACCGCGCGAAGCGCGCCGTCCCGCGCGGCCGCTTCGGTGCCTTCACCGCCCGTGCGGGGGCGGGTGCCGCCGGGCTGCGGGCCACGGCCTCCCGCGGCGGACCGCCGACGGTGGCGGGCCGCTGGTCGCTGCTGCCGAAGCGGGAGACCGAGCCGACGCACCGGGCCCACGCCCTGGCCCGCACCCTGCTGGACCGCCATGGTGTGGTGACGCGCGGGGCCGTGGCGGCGGAGGGCGTGGAGGGCGGCTTCTCCGCGGCCTACCGGGTGCTGTCCGTCTTCGAGGAGAGCGGTCAGGCCCGCCGGGGCTACGTGGTCGAGGGCCTGGGCGCCGCGCAGTTCGCCATGGACGGCGCGGTCGACCGGCTGCGGGCCGTCAACACCGCCCGCGAGCGGGCCGGGGCGCCCGCACCGGCCGCCCCGTGGGATGCCCGGCCGGCCGCCCGGGACGGGCGCCGCGCGGTCGTCCTGGCGGCCGCCGACCCCGCCAACGCCTACGGCGCCGCCCTGCCGTGGCCCGAGCCCCCCGAGGGCGCCGCCCACAAGGCCGGCCGCAAGGCGGGTTCGCTGGTGGTGCTGGTCGACGGCGCCCTCGTGCTGTACATGGAGCGCGGCGGCAAGACCCTGCTGGCGTGGCCCCAGGACGCCGGGGCCGGTGCCGGCGACCCGGCGCTGCGTGAGGCCGCCGGGGCCCTCGCCGAGGCGGCCCGCGCCGGGGCCCTGGGCACCGTCACCGTCGAACGGGTGAACGGCGCCGCCGCCCTGACCTCGCCGCTGGGCACCGTGCTGGAGGGCGCCGGCTTCCACGCCACGCCCCGGGGGTTGCGCCTGCGGCCCTCGTGACCTGCCCACATCATGGGCTCAGCGGGCCGAGCGGGAAGGAGGAGCGAAGGAGATGCCCGAGGGAGACACCGTCTGGCGCACTGCCCGGACCCTGCACGAGGCCCTGGCCGGCGCTCCGCTGACCCGTAGCGACCTGCGGGTTCCTCGGCTCGCCACCACCGACCTCACCGGCCGGACGGTCACCGAGGTGGTCCCCCGCGGCAAGCACCTGCTCACCCGCGTCGAGGGCGGTCTGACGCTCCACTCCCACCTCGGCATGGACGGCTCGTGGCGCGTGGGCCGCACGGGCGAGCCCCCGCGCGGCGGCCCCCACCACCAGATCCGCGCCGTGCTCGGCAACGCCGAGCGCACCGCCGTCGGCTACCGGCTGCCCGCGCTGGACCTGCTGCGCACGGCCGACGAGGCCGAGGTGGTGGGGCACCTGGGCCCCGACCTGCTGGGGCCGGACTGGGACGCGGAGGAGGCCGTGCGCCGTCTGCTGTCCGATCCGGGGCGCACGGTGGGCGAGGCGCTGCTCGACCAGCGCAATCTCGCCGGCGTCGGCAATGTGTACAAGTCCGAGCTGTGCTTCCTGCTGCGCATCTCCCCATGGCTGCCAGTCGCCTCGCTGCCCGACGCGGGACGGCTGGTGGGGCTGGCGAAGAAGCTGCTGGAGGCGAACAAGGCGCGCCCCGCCCGCATCACGACGGCCGACGCCCGTCCGGACCGCCGGTTGTGGGTCTACGGCCGGGCCGAGCGGCCCTGCCGCCGCTGCGGCTCCCCGGTGCTGGCCGCCGCCCAGGGCACGGCCGGCCGGGAACGTACGACGTTCTGGTGCCCGCACTGTCAGGCGGGCCCGCCGCCGCCCGCCATTGGTCCGAACGAGTGACAGCGGATCGCGTCCCGCAGCCCGGAAGGGCGGCGGAGGGGGCTCAGGGCTCCTCGGCGACGGTCTCCCCGGCGTCCCCGGGCCGGTCGTCGGCCGGTGCCCGCCGGGGGCCCTCCCGCCCGCGCGGGGCGCAGTGGACCGGCAGCAGGCTCAGCCCCCAGCCGCCGGCGGCGACGACGCCCTCCATGAAGCCGGCCCGTCCCGGCTGCAGGAGCAGCCGGTAGACGGCCCAGCACCACAGTCCGGCCACCAGGAGCACGAGGACCCGGCCGAACGCCCCCGTGGGCCCCCGGTCGTGCCGGACCATCGCGCTGCCTCCTTCGGCTTCCTCCGGAGCCCGCCCGCACAACGGGCGAGCAGCGGGACGACCGCGTGGAACGGTCCCTATGCAGCGGGCCCGTCGGCCGGCGGCGCCGCGCGCAGCCTGGCCAGTTGCTGTTCGAGCTCGGCGATCTCCCGGTCGCGCCGGTGCACCTCGGCGATGACGCGCTGCTCGCCCTCGTGCACGCCCTCCTGGTAGACGGTGCGTACGAAGACGCCGGCGGCCGCCTGGTCGAGGTCCGTGACCACCATCAGCTCGCGCGTGTAGCGGATCACCGGGTGCTCGCTCATGCCCTCAGGAGACCGTCTGCGCGCCGCCACCGCCACCGGGGGGCGGGCCTCAGGCGTTCTCCGCCTGGAACATCCAGTGGTGCTTCTCGAGGTCGCCGGTGAGGCCGATGAGCAGGTCCTGGGTGACCGGGTCCGGCTTCTCGGTGGCCTCGATGCGCTCGCGCATCCGGGCGATGACGGTGCCCAGGGCGGCGATCATGATGCGGACGACCTCGTTGTCCTTGGTCCAGCCGCCGCCGACCGGGTCGATGCCACTGGTCTTGGCGACGGTCTCGGCCCTGCCGTCCGGGGAGATGCCGAGGGCGGAGGCGCGCTCCGCGACGGTGTCCATGTGCTGGCGGGCGCTGGCGACGACCTCGTCGAGCTGGAGGTGGACGGAGCGGAAACGGGGTCCGACGACGTTCCAGTGCACCTGCTTGGCGACGAGCGAGAGGTCGACGAGATCGACGAGGGCGCCCTGCAGGGCGTCACCGACGATGTTCCGGTCCTGTTCGGGCAGCGGGCTCTTGACGACAGACATGCATGTCCTCCTCTGCGACTGTGCGACCGGTTTGCACCGATTGATTCACGGGGATCCCGTTTCTCCACCATGGCACAAAGGCGCCGGACCGGCCGGACGCCGAGGGCGGCCGGAAAAACGGAGATCCCGGTCAGGCTTCTGACCGGGATCTCGCAGGTGAAACGGACGCCTTCCGGACGGCGCCGGCCCGGTGGGCCGGCAGGGCCCCTGAATCAGGCCGCGACCACGTCGACAGCCTCTGCCGGAGCCTTGATCGTCACGCGTTCGCCCGGAACGCCCGTGACGGACGGCACGGACATCGGGTTGAACATCGGCCGCATCGGCGCGGGTACCGGCTCGCTCGCCGCCGCCGACTGCGCCAGCTCGGCCAGCGACAGCTCGTCGCTCACCTCGCGCATGACCTCGGACATCCGTACGTCCAGAGCGTCGCAGATTGCGGAGAGAAGCTCGGAGGACGCCTCTTTCTGCCCGCGCTCGACCTCCGAGAGGTAGCCGAGCGAGACCCGGGCGGAGGAGGAGACCTCGCGCAGAGTGCGGCCCTGGCGTTGGCGCTGCCGACGCAGCACGTCACCCAGCAGGCGACGGAGCAGAATCATCGGTGGCTCCCTCCTTGGACCGCGAATCCGGTTCCTTCACGCCCCACCGTACCGCCTCGGGGTGCGGCCGTGCGGGGAGCTATGTCGTGTTCACTCAGGGCTGCAAACATCAATTCCCCCCGTCGTGTTCCGTATCCTTTGCCCCCGCGTTCTCTGTCAGTTCGCGCAGGAGCAGCGCGAGGACCGCCCGTACGCTTTCCCTCCGGATACCCGTCCGGTCGCCGTTCAGCGACAGTTCCCGGACATCTCCGGAGCCACTCGGACCCACCGCCGCCACGTAGACGGTGCCGACGGCCTTGCCGTCCTGCGCGTCGGGCCCGGCCACGCCCGTGGTCGCGATGCCCCAGTCGGCGGCCAGCAGACGGCGCACGCCCTCGGCCATCGAACGGGCCACCTCGGCGTCGACGGCCCCGCGCGCCGTCAGCAGCTCCCCGTCCACGCCCAGCACGTCGCGCTTGACCCCGGTGGCGTACGCGGTGACCGAGCCGCGCACCGAGCGCGAGGCGCCGGCGACGGCGGTCAGCTCGGCCGCGACCAGGCCCCCGGTCAGGGACTCGGCGGCGGCGACGGTCTGCCCGCGGGCCTCCAGCGCCGCCAGCACGGCCGCGGCACTCATCGTGCGGACTCCTTCGGGGCCGCCCGTCCGGCCCGGCGCAGCCGCAGGGCTTCCTTCACGTAGTCGAGCCCGGTCAGCACCGTCAATACGACGGCGACCGCCATCACCCAGAAGCGCAAGGTCGCGAGCGGGCCTTCGAGGGCGAGGATGTACATGCCGGTGCCGACGCCCTGGAAGAGCGTCTTCAGCTTGCCGCCCCGGCTGGCCGGGATCACTCCGTGCCGGATGACCCAGAACCGCATCAGCGTGATGCCGATCTCGCGGAAGAGGATCACGCCCGTGACCCACCACGGCAGGTCGTCGAGCACGGACAGGCAGATCAGCGCCGCACCCATGATCGCCTTGTCGGCAATGGGGTCGGCGATCTTGCCGAAGTCGGTGACCAGGTTGTACGTCCGCGCCAGGTGACCGTCGAAGAGGTCGGTGATCATGGCGACTGCGAACGCCGCCCACGCGAAGGAGCGCCAGGCCGGGTCGTACCCGCCGCCGTGCATCATCAACAGCACGAATCCCGGCACCAGGACCAGACGGATCATGGTGAGGATGTTGGCGATGTTCCACAGCCCGGCCGGCCGGACGCCCGTCCGCGGGGCCGGGCCGCCCGTGGCGGAGGCTGGGAGTCCGCTCATCTGCCCGCCTCCTCGGTACACCCGCCCCCGCTCCCCAGCGGTTCGGCGACGAGGTCCACGCCCTCGCTCGCCACCACCTTGGCGACCACCATGCGGCCGATCGCGGCCTGTGCGGTGTCCATGGGATCCATGGTGAGCCGCACCTGGCCGTCGGTCTCGGGCGCCTGGTGGGCCGCGCGTCCGATCACGCCGTCCTCGTCGTCCACGCGCTCGACGAGTACCTCGATCGTCTCACCGACACGCTCCTCCGCGCGCTGCGCGGTGAGCTCCTCGGCCAGCCGGGAGATGTGCGCCAGGCGCTCGGCGACGACGTCCTCGGCCAGCTTGTCCTCGTAGGTGGCCGCCTCGGTGCCCTCCTCGTCGGAGTAGCCGAAGACGCCGATGGCGTCCAGCCGCGCCCCGTTCAGGAAGCGCTCGAGCTCGGCGAGGTCCGCCTCGCTCTCGCCGGGGAAGCCGACGATGAAGTTGGAGCGGGCACCGGCCTGCGGCGCCTTGGTGCGGATGGTCTCCAGCAGCTCCAGGAAGCGGTCGGTGTCGCCGAAGCGGCGCATCGCCCGCAGCACGCCGGGCGCGGAGTGCTGGAAGGACAGGTCGAAGTAGGGGGCGACCTTCTCGGTCGAGGTGAGCACGTCGATCAGGCCGGGCCGCAGCTCGGCCGGCTGCAGGTAGCTGACCCGGATGCGCTCCAGGCCGTCGACGGCGGCGAGCTCCGGCAGCAGCGACTCCAGCAGCCGGATGTCGCCGAGGTCCTTGCCGTAGGAGGTGTTGTTCTCGGAGACCAGCATGATCTCCTTGACCCCCTGCTCGGCCAGCCAGCGCGTCTCGTTCAGCACGTCGGAGGGACGGCGCGAGACGAAGGAGCCGCGGAAGGAGGGGATCGCGCAGAAGGAGCAGCGGCGGTCGCAGCCGGAGGCCAGCTTCACCGAGGCGACCGGGCTGCTGCCGAGCCTGCGGCGCAGCGGGGCGCGCGGCCCGGAGGCCGGGGCGAGGCCTGCCGGCAGGTCGGCCGGGGCGCTCTCCTCGGGGTCGGGGGCGTCCTGGGCGTGGCCGGGCAGGGCCACGCCGGTGGCGGCCTGGCGCTCCGCGGGGCTGATCGGCAGCAGCTTGCGCCGGTCGCGCGGGGCGTGGGAGGCGTGGATGCCGCCGGAGAGGATGGTCTGCAGGCGGTCGGAGATGTCGGCGTAGTCGTCGAAGCCGAGCACGCCGTCGGCCTCGGGCAGCGCGTCGGCGAGCTCCTTGCCGTAGCGCTCGGCCATGCAGCCGACGGCCACGACGGCCTGGGTGCGGCCGTGCTCCTTGAGGTCGTTGGCCTCCAGGAGGGCGTCGACGGAGTCCTTCTTGGCGGCGTCGACGAAGCCGCAGGTGTTGACGACGGCCACGTCGGCGTCGGCGGCGTCCTGCACGAGGTCCCAGCCGTCCGCCGCCAAGCGGCCTGCCAGCTCCTCCGAGTCCACCTCGTTACGGGCGCAGCCAAGTGTGACAAGAGCGACGGTACGGCGTTCGGGCATAGGGCTCAGCCTACTTTGTCCCGGCACCGCATCCGTTGCCGAGTGGCCGACGGGCACGGAGAGCCTGATCACCCCGGGCTCCCCGGCGCCCGCCGTGCGGGGCCGGCCGCCGCCGGTCAGCCGGTCGTCGGGTCGCCCCGGGTGTAGCTCAGCCGCTGGACCTGGCCGTCCTGGCCGAGGTTCTTGATCTCCTTGCCGTTGACGAACAGCTGTACGGCTCCGGCGTTGCCGAGGACGAGGTCGATGCGCTTGTTGTCGGTGAAGGTGCGGGAGGCGCCCTGTTTGAGCACGCCCTCGTCGAGGATCTTTCCGGTGCCGTCCTTGGCGGACATCCAGGTCTGGCCGTTCTCGGCGGTGAGCTTGACGGTGACCTTGTTGGCGGGGACGCCGGCGATGGCGCTGGCCGAGGCCTCCGCCTTGGGGTCGGTGGCACCCTTGCCCTTCTTCTGGCCCGCCTTGGCGCTGGGGGCGGCCGAGGGCTTGGCCGAGGCGGGGTCGGCGGCGACCGGCCCGTCCTTGCTCCCACCACTGAAGAGGGTGAAGCCGACGAATCCGATGACGGCGACGATGGCGGCCACCATCGCCGCCGTCCAGTTCGGGCGCCGGGGCTCGGGGCGGATGCGCTCGGCGTCGAAGAGGGGGGCGGCAGGAGTGGGCACCGGCCGGCCGCCGTGCTCGGCGTCGTACTGGGCGACGAGCGGGGCGGGGTCGACGCCGACGGCACGCGCCAGGGTGCGGATGTGCCCGCGGGCGTAGACGCGCCCGCCGCAGCGGCTGAAGTCGTCCGATTCGATCGCGTGCAGGATCGGCACGCGCACTCGCGTGACGGAACTGACCTCGTCCACGGTCAGTCCGGCGTTGATGCGGGCTTGCTGGAGGGAACGTCCGACGGAGGGCCGGTCGTCCTCCGGCCTGTCGTCCTCTGAAGAGTTGCCGATGGACACGTGGGCGCCTTTCGAGCGTGCAGCCACCTGCTGGGGATTCAGTCTAGGGGGCATGCGAAACGGTCGGGCAAGCGGGAAGACGGACTTTGTACGCCATCAGAAGACTCTGTGGTCAGCACGATGACACATCGTCCCCTCCCCCCTCGCTCGACTGCGCGTCGACCGGCGAGGACCGGACGGGGCTTCGCGGCCGCTACGGCTGCTCCTCCCCGCGGATCAGTGCGAGGACCCTGTCCAGCTCGTCGGGCTTGACGAGTACGTCGCGCGCCTTGGAGCCCTCGCTGGGGCCCACGATGTTGCGCGACTCCATCAGGTCCATGAGCCTGCCCGCCTTGGCGAATCCCACACGCAGTTTCCGCTGCAGCATCGAGGTCGAGCCGAACTGGGTGGAGACGACCAGCTCGGCGGCCTGGCACAGCAGGTCGAGGTCGTCGCCGATGTCCTCGTCCATCTCCTTCTTGCGCGCCGTGCCGACCACGACGTCGTCGCGGAAGACGGGCGCCATCTGGTCCTTGCAGTGCTGGACGATCGCCGCGACCTCGGCCTCGGTGACGAAGGCGCCCTGCATGCGGACGGGCTTGTTGGCGCCCATGGGCAGGAAGAGGCCGTCGCCCTTGCCGATGAGCTTCTCGGCACCGGGCTGGTCGAGGATGACCCGGCTGTCGGCCAGCGAGGAGGTGGCGAAGGCGAGCCGGGAGGGCACGTTCGCCTTGATCAGGCCGGTGACGACGTCGACGGAGGGCCGCTGGGTGGCGAGCACCAGGTGGATGCCGGCGGCGCGGGCCAGCTGGGTGATGCGCACGATGGAGTCCTCGACGTCGCGCGGCGCGACCATCATCAGGTCGGCCAGCTCGTCGACGATCACCAGCAGGTACGGGTACGGCTGCAGCTCCCGCTCGCTGCCGGCCGGCGCGCTGACCTTCCCGGCACGCACGGCGGCGTTGAAGTCGTCGATGTGCCGGAAGCCGTAGGCGGCCAGGTCGTCGTAGCGCAGGTCCATCTCGCGCACGACCCACTGCAGGGCCTCGGCAGCCCGCTTGGGGTTGGTGATGATCGGCGTGATCAGGTGCGGGATGCCCTCGTAGGCGGTGAGCTCGACGCGCTTGGGGTCGACCAGCACCATCCGCACATCCTCGGGCGTGGCCCGCACCAGCAGCGAGGTGATCAGGCAGTTGATGCAGGAGGACTTGCCGGAGCCGGTGGCGCCGGCGACCAGGACGTGCGGCATCTTGGTGAGGTTGGCCATCTCGTAGCCGCCCTCGACGTTCTTGCCGAGCGCCACCAGCATCGGGTGGTCGTCCTCGGCCGCGGCGGCCAGTCGCAGCACGTCACCGAGGTTGACCATCTCGCGGTCGGTATTGGGGATCTCGATGCCGACCGCGGACTTCCCCGGGATCGGGCTGATGATCCGCACGTCCGGGCTGGCGACGGCGTAGGCGATGTTCTTGGTGAGCGCGGTGATGCGCTCGACCTTCACGGCCGGGCCCAGCTCGACCTCGTAGCGGGTGACCGTCGGGCCCCGGGTGAAGCCGGTGACGGCGGCGTCCACCTTGAACTCGGAGAAGACGTTGGTCAGTGCGGCCACTATGGCGTCGTTGGCGGCGCTGCGCGCCTTGCCCGGTCCGCCGCGCTCCAGCAGGTCCAAGGAGGGCAGCGCGTAGGTGATGTCGCCCGAGAGCTGCAGCTGCTCGGCGCGGGCCGGCAGGCCGGAGGTGGGCGGCTCGGGCGCGGGCTTGGTCAGGTCCGGTACGACACCGGGCGCGGCGGCGCTCTTGCGCTTGCCGGGACGTGCGGTGGGCACGGTGACCTCGGCCGGCGCGGCCTCGGCGGAGATGCCGCTGCTGAGGTCGGCGACGACCGGGGTGGGCGGGATGCCGTGCAGCAGGGCGCCGTCCAGCGAGGCGGCCGCGGCGGCGGCGAGGTCCACGGCGTCCGGCTCCCGGCCCGCCGCGGCGTCCGCGGGCGCGGTCCGGGGCTTGCGGCGCTTGCCGAGCGCCTCCTCCTCGGCGTGCTCGGGATCGACGGCGACGGAGGCGCGCCGGCGGCGGGCCGGGGGTGCCTGGCGCCACTCGTCGTCGTACTCACCGTGGTCCGCGGGCGCGTACTCGTCGGGGTGGGGCTCGATCACGCCGAGGCGTATGCCGACCTCGCGCAGCCGGCGCGGGATGGCGTTGACGGGCGTGGCGGTGACCACCAGCAGGCCGAAGACGGTGAGCAGCGCCAGCAGCGGGACGGCGAGCATCTCGCCGACGGTGAAGAGCAGGGGCTTGGACGCGGCCCAGCCGACCATGCCGCCGGCGTCGCGCAGCGCCTGGGAGCCCGCGGCGCGGCCCGGTGAGCCGCACGCGATGTGCACCTGCCCGAGGACGCCGAGGACCAGTGCGGACAGGCCGATGACGATCCGTCCGTTGGCCTCCGGGCGCTCGGGATGGCGGAAGAGCCGGAAGGCGATGATGGCCAGCAGTATCGGCACGACCAGGTCCAGGCGGCCGAAGGCGCCGGTGACCAGGGTGCGGATGAGGTCGCCCACCGGGCCGTCGAGGCTGGACCAGGTGCCGGCGGCGACGACGAGGGCCACGCCCAGCAGGAGCAGTGCGAGGCCGTCCTTGCGGTGGGCGGGGTCCAGGCCGCGGGCGCCGCGGCCGACGCCGCGGAACAGCCCGCCGACACCGTGCGCCAGACCGCGGCCGGCGCGGCGGGCGCCGCCCGCCGGGCGTGCGGCGGCCTTCTTGGCGGGTGCCTTGCGGGCGGGGGCCCGGCCCGCGGGCCGGGGCGGCGACTTCTTGGCGGCTGCCTTCTTGGCGGCGCCTCCGGAGCGCCCGGCGCGCTGCCTCGAGGTGCCCGCCGTGCTCTGGGAACCCTTGCCGGACGTACGTGAGGCCATGGTGCCGAGATTACCGTTGCCGGCCGGGTGGTACACGTGCGGCCGCGTGTTAGCCCATTCGTGTCGTGGTGCGGCGGGACGACGGGTGACGGGGCGTCAGGGCCTCAGCCCTGCGAGGGCACCGGGCCGGCGGCGCTGCCCGCTCCGGGCTCCAAGGCGTCGAGCGCCCGGCGCAACCCGGTGAGCTTGCGCTCCAGGTGGGCGGCGGTGGCCACGGCAGCGGCATCGGCGGACTCGTCCAGCTGTTTGGACAGCGCCTCGGCCTGCTCCTCGACGGCGGCCAGCCGGGCGGAGAGCTCGGCCAGCAGGCCGGCGGACTCCTGCGGCTCCACCGCACCCGTACGGCCGTGGCCGCCGTTCTCCAGCTGCAGGCGCAACAGGGAGGCCTGCTCGCGCAGCTGGCAGTTCTTCATGTACAGCTCGACGAAGACGGAGACCTTCGCGCGCAGCACCCACGGGTCGAAGGGCTTGGAGATGTAGTCCACCGCGCCGGCGGCGTAGCCGCGGAAGGTGTGGTGCGGGCCGTGGTTGATCGCGGTGAGGAAGATGATGGGGATGTCCCGCGTCCGCTCCCGCCGCTTGATGTGCGCGGCGGTCTCGAAGCCGTCCATGCCGGGCATCTGAACGTCCAGCAGGATCACCGCGAAGTCGTCCGTCAGCAGCGCCTTGAGCGCTTCCTCCCCTGACGATGCCCGCACCAGCGTCTGATCGAGCGCCGAGAGGATGGCCTCCAGCGCCAGCAGATTTTCCGGCCGGTCATCGACCAGGAGGATCTTGGCCTTCTGCACCATGGCCCGTCCTCCTCGTCCCGGCAGTGCGCCGGGCGCCGCCCCAGGGGACGACTCCCTTGCGCCGCCCGTCCTTGTGCCGGTCATGGTAGCCGCACCCCGCCTGTCACCACACCCTGTCACCGCGATGTCACTGTGCACGTAGCGGAAACGCGGATCGGGGCCGGAAGGTTCCCGGGTTGTCCGGGCACCGGCCGGCCACCGACCCTACCGTCAGTGAGTCCGTCACCGCATCGCCCGGCTGCGGACGGGCCCGTTCACTTCGCGCGGATCCACTGTTCCATCACCGTCAGCAGGTGATCGGTGTCCACCGGCTTGGTGACGTAGTCGGACGCTCCGGCCTCGATGCTCTTCTCCCGGTCGCCCTTCATGGCCTTCGCCGTCAGCGCGATGATCGGCAGCCCGGCGAACTGCGGCATCCTGCGGATCGCCGCCGTCGTCGCATAGCCGTCCATCTCCGGCATCATGATGTCCATCAGGACGACCACGACGTCGTCGTGCTGTTCGAGCACCTCGATGCCCTCGCGGCCGTTCTCCGCGTACAGCACCGACAGCCCGTGCTGCTCCAGCACGCTGGTCAGGGCGAAGACGTTGCGGATGTCGTCGTCGACGATCAGCACCTTCTCGCCGCTGAACGTCCCGGTGAAGCCGCTGTGCGCCAGCTGCTCGGCGACCTGCACCATCGCCCCCGGCTCCGGCGGCGCCCCGGCCTGCAGCTCCGGCCGCACCAGGGCCTCGCCCTGGGCGGCCGGCAGCGCCGCCTGCGCCTGGCCGGCCGCCTGCGCGGCCCGGCGGCGGCGCAGGAAGAGCCCGGCCGCCTGGCGGGCCGGCGACTGAGGCACGCCGCCGCCCTCGGCGAAGGCGGCCTCGCCGGCCGGCTGGGGGTAGCCGTGCGACGGCAGCTCGCCCGGGTTCAGCGGCAGGTACAGGGTGAACGTCGAGCCGCGGCCCGGTTCGCTCGCCGCGTCGATCTCGCCGCCCAGCAGCCGGGCGATCTCCCGGCTGATGGACAGGCCCAGGCCGGTGCCGCCGTACTTGCGGCTGGTCGTGCCGTCGGCCTGTTTGAACGCTTCGAAAATGACGCGCATCTTGCTCTGGGCGATGCCGATGCCGGTGTCGGTGACCGAGAAGGCGATCATCTCGGCGTCCGCGTCGCGCAGGGAGCCGGCCTCCAGCAGCTGTTCGCGGATGGCGTCGGGCACGTCCCGGCCGGCCGGGCGGATCACCAGCTCCACCGCGCCGGTGTCGGTGAACTTCACCGCGTTCGACAGCAGGTTGCGCAGCACCTGCAGCAGCCGCTGCTCGTCGGTGTGCAGGGTCGCGGGCAGCTCCGGGGAGACCCGCACCGAGAAGTCCAGGCCCTTCTCCGCCGTCAGCGGCCGGAAGGTGGCCTCCACGTAGTCCACGAGCTGGACGAGGGCGATGCGGGTGGGACTGACGTCCATCTTGCCCGCCTCGACCTTCGACAGGTCGAGGATGTCGTTGATCAGCTGCAGCAGGTCCGAGCCGGCGCCGTGGATGGTCTCGGCGAACTCCACCTGCTTGGGCGAGAGGTTGCCCTCGGCGTTGTCGGCGAGCAGCTTGGCCAGGATCAGCAGCGAGTTGAGCGGGGTGCGCAGCTCGTGCGACATGTTGGCCAGGAACTCGGACTTGTAGCGCATGGAGACCGCGAGCTGCTCGGCCCGTTCCTCCAGCACCTGCCGGGCCTCCTCGATCTCGGTGTTCTTCACCTCGATGTCGCGGTTCTGCCGGGCCAGGCGCTCGGACTTCTCCTCCAGCTCGGCGTTGGAGATCTCCAGCGCCTTCTGCCGGTTCTCCAGCTCCGCCGAGCGCTCGCGCAGTTGCTCGGTGAGCTCCTGCGACTGCTTGAGCAGCATCTCCGTCTTGGTATTGACGCTGATGGTGTTGACGCTCGTGCCGATCATCTCGGCGATCTGGCTGAGGAAGTCCTTCTGGATCTGCGTGAAAGGCTGGAAGGACGCCAGCTCGATCACGCCGAGGACCTGCCCCTCGAACAGCACGGGCAGCACGATCACATGGGCCGGCGGCGCCTCGCCCAGACCGGAGGCGATCTTGAGGTAGCCCGGCGGCACGTTCTCCACCAGGATCGTGCGCTTCTCCTTGGCCGCCGTGCCGATGAGCGACTCGCCCGGCTTGAAGGAGGTCGGCATCGAGCCCATCGAGTAGCCGTACGAGCCCAGCATCCGCAGCTCGTACGCGTCCTCGCCGCCCTCGCCCTCGTGGGCGCCGGTGGCCATCGCCAGGAAGAAGGCGCCGTGCTGTGCGGAGACCACGGGGGTCAGCTCGCTCATGATGAGCCCGGCGACGTCCTCCAGGTCGCGGCGGCCCTGCATCAGGCCGGAGATGCGGGCGAGGTTGCCCTTGAGCCAGTCCTGTTCCTTGTTGGCCAGGGTGGTCTCGCGCAGGTTGGCGATCATCGTGTTGATGTTGTCCTGGAGCTCCAGGATCTCGCCGGCCGCATCGACCTCGATCTTCAGGTTGAGGTCGCCGCGGGTCACCGCGGTGGCCACCTCGGCGATCGCGCGCACCTGCCGGGTGAGGTTGCCGGCCATCTCGTTGACGGACTCGGTCAGGTCGCGCCAGGTGCCGTCGACGTCCCGCACCCGCGCCTGACCGCCCAGCTGGCCTTCCGTACCCACCTCACGGGCCACCCGCGTGACCTGCTCGGCGAAGGAGGACAGCTGGTCGACCATCGTGTTGATGGTCGTCTTCAGCTGCAGGATCTCGCCCCGCGCATCGATGTCGATCTTCTTGGTCAGGTCGCCCTGCGCGATGGCCGTGGTGACCATCGCGATGTTGCGCACCTGGCCGGTGAGGTTGGACGCCATCGAGTTCACGGACTCGGTGAGGTCCTTCCAGGTGCCCGAGACGCCGGGCACCCGGGCCTGGCCGCCGAGGATGCCGTCGGTGCCGACCTCGCGCGCCACGCGCGTGACCTCGTCCGCGAACGACGACAGCGTGGTCACCATCGTGTTGACGGTGTCGGCGAGCTGCGCGACCTCGCCGCGCGCCTCCACCGTGATCTTCTTGGTGAGGTCGCCGTTGGCCACCGCCCCCGCGACCTGCGAGATGTTGCGCACCTGGGTGGTCAGGTTGCTGGCCATCAGGTTGACGTTGTCGGTGAGGTCCTTCCAGATGCCGGTCACGTCCCGCACCCGGGCCTGACCGCCCAGCTGGCCCTCCGTACCCACCTCACGGGCCACCCGCGTGACCTGCTCGGCGAAGTCCGAGAGCTGGTCGACCATGGTGTTCACGGTGGTGACCAGCTCGAGGATCTCGCCCTTGGCGTCGACGGTGATCTTCTTGGACAGGTCGCCCTTGGCGACCGCCGTCGTCACCTCGGCGATGTTGCGGACCTGGCTGGTGAGGTTGTTGGCCATGAAGTTGACCGACTGCGTCAGGTCCTTCCAGGTGCCCGAGACGCCCTGCACCTCGGCCTGGCCGCCCAGGATGCCCTCGGTGCCCACCTCACGGGCCACCCGCGTGACCTGCTCGGCGAACGACTGCAGCTGGTCCACCATCGTGTTGAGGGTGTTCTTCAGCTCCAGGATCTCGCCGCGCGCATCCACGTCGATCTTCTGCGACAGGTCGCCGCGCGCCACCGCCGTGGCGACCTGGGCGATGTTGCGGACCTGGGCGGTGAGGTTCTCGGCCATGCCGTTGACCGAGTCCGTCAGGTCCCGCCACACGCCCGCGACGCCGGGCACCTGCGCCTGACCGCCGAGGCGGCCCTCCGTACCCACTTCGCGGGCCACCCGTGTCACCTGGTCGGCGAACGAGGAGAGCTGGTCGACCATCGTGTTGATGGTGTTCTTCAGCTCCAGGATCTCGCCGCGCGCATCCACGTCGATCTTCTGCGACAGGTCACCACGCGCCACCGCCGTCGTGACCTGGGCGATCTGACGCACCTGCGAAGTGAGGTTGCCGGCCATGAAGTTGACGGAGTCGGTGAGCTCCTTCCAGGTGCCGCTCACCCCGTCCACCCGGGCCTGACCACCAAGGCGGCCCTCGGTGCCGACGTCCCGCGCCATGCGCGTGACCTGGTCGGCGAAGGAGGACAGCTGGTCCACCATGGTGTTGACGGTGTTCTTCAGCTGGAGCATCTCGCCGGAGACGTCGACCGTCACCTTCTGCGAGAGGTCGCCGTTGGCGACGGCCGTCGTGACCTGCGCGATGTTGCGCACCTGCCCGGTGAGGTTGCGCCAGGCGGTGTTGACCGAGTCGGTGAGGTCCTTCCACGTCCCCGCCGCGCCCGGCACCTGCGCCTGACCGCCGAGTTCGCCCTCGACCCCGATCTCCCGCGCCACGCGTGTGACTTCGGAGGCGAAGGAGGACAGCTGGTCGACCATGGTGTTGACGGTGTTCTTCAACTCCAGCATCTCGCCGGAGACGTCGACCGTCACCTTCTGACCCAGATCGCCGTTGGCGACCGCCGTCGTCACCTGCGCGATGTCGCGCACTTGCCCGGTGAGGTTGCGGAAGGCGGTGTTGACCGAGTCGGTGAGGTCCTTCCACGTCCCCGCCGCGCCCGGCACCTGCGCCTGACCGCCCAGCAGACCCTCCGCGCCCACCTCGTTGGCCACCCGCGTGACCTCGTCGGCGAAGGTGCGCAGCGTCTCCGTCATCTGGTTGATCGTCTCTGCGAGCTGCGCGATCTCGCCGCGCGCGCTCACCGTGACCTTCTGTGACAGGTCGCCGCTGGCCACTGCCGTGGTCACCTGGGCGATGCCGCGCACCTGGGCCGTCAGGTTGCCGGCCATGAGGTTGACCGAGTCGGTGAGGTCCTTCCAGACGCCGGCCACGCCCGGCACCTGCGCCTGGCCGCCCAGCTCGCCCTCCGTACCGACCTCCCGGGCCACCCGGGTGACCTCGGAGGCGAAGGAGGAGAGCTGGTCCACCATCGTGTTGACGGTGTTCTTCAGCTCCAGCATCTCGCCCGCCACATGGACGGTGACCTTGCGGGAGAGGTCTCCCTTGGCGACGGCCGTCGTCACCAGCGCGATATCACGCACCTGGGCGGTCAGTCGCGAAGCCATCGTGTTGACGGAGTCCGTCAGATCCTTCCAGGAACCGGACATACCGCGCACCCGGGCCTGCCCGCCGAGCTTGCCCTCGGTCCCGACCTCGCTGGCCACCCGCGTCACCTCGTCGGTGAACGCCGACAGCTGGTCCACCAGCCCGTTGACCGTGCGCCCCACCTTGAGGAACTCGCCCCGCAACGGGTGCGCGGCACCGTCCGGGCCCGCCGAGCGCAGGTCCATCCGCTGCTCCAGGTCGCCGTCGGCCACCGCCGACAGCACGCGGCCCACCTCCGACACCGGCCGCACCAGGTCGTCGACCAGCGCGTTCGCCGCGTCGATCGCCGACGCCCAGGCGCCCTGGCAGACGCCGGTCTCCAGCCGCTCGGTGAGCCGGCCCTCCCGGCCGACCACCCGGCGCACCCGCGCCAGCTCCCCGGTCAGCTGCAGATTGCGGTCGGCGACCTCGTTGAAGACCGCCGCGATCTGCGCCGTCACCCCGTCGCCGGTCACCGTCAGGCGCTTGCGGAAGTTGCCGTCCCGCATCGCCTCCAGGGCCGCGAGCAGCCGGTTCAGGGAGGCGGTGTCCACCTCGGTCGTCCCATTGGAACGGGACCGTCCGCCCTTCGCACGCGTGCTTGCAGCCCGCGCCGCCGCGCCAGACTCCACCGTGTCCCTCCCGCAGGTTCGATCATCCTCGTCGGGCTTTCCCTTTCCGGGCTGCTCAGTGTTTCACCCATGCCCGGCCAGGCCATAACAGTCGGCAGCATCGCACACGGTGCCCCGGCACTCCCAAGTGTGGAATCCCTGTGCACCGGCATCCGCGCACCCGGCGGAGGTAAGTAACCTGGCATCCGGCCGGGCAATGGAGGGGCGCTGCACATGCGTGAGCAGATCGCCGAGAGGAACACGAGGAGACCTGTGATCACCGCGCGGGCTGCCGCCACCTTCGAGCCGGTCGGACGCTCCGTCGCCGCCGCGCGGGCCTTCGTCCGCGACACCCTCCAGGGCTGGGGCTTCCCCGATGTCATCGACGACGCCGTCGTGCTGACCAGCGAGCTCGTCACCAACGCCGTCGTCCACGCCGGCACCGCCGCCGAGGTCCAGTGCATCCGCAGCGACGGCGGCGTACGCGTCGAGGTCTCCGACCGCTACCCCGAGCGCGAGCTGCCCGTGCACACCCCGGGCCGCGCCACCGGCGGCCTGGACCGCGAGGGCGGCCGCGGCCTGCTGCTGTGCTCGGCCATCGCCGCCCGCTGGGGCGTGGAGTACACGGCCGCCCGCAAGACCGTCTGGTTCTGCCTCGACCTCGCCGACCGCCCCGCCGGCACCCGCTCCGCCGGCCCCGCCCTGCCCACCGAGGCCCTGCCCGTTGCAGAGACCCGGGTGCGCGTCGCCGTCGTCCAGATCGACGGCAGCGGCGCCATCGGCGCCTGGAACGACGACGCCCACGAGCTCTTCGGCTTCCCCGCCAAGCAGGTCCTCGGCCGGCCCCTGGCCGACCTCGCCGCCTGGCCGCACACCCCCGGCACCTCCACCGGCATCGAGGAGGCCCTGCGCCTGTCCCGCTGGGAGGGCTCGTACGGCATAAGGGGCGCCGACGGCCGCATCATCCCCGTCTACGCCTCCCACCTGCGCGTCCGCGACACCATGGGCGCCCCCTCGACCGTCTGCCTGCTCGTACGCGACGACGAGCGCGCCGTCCTGCAGAGCCCGCTGCGCAGCAGCGCCACCGACACCTCCAGCAGCGAGCGCGGCAGCACCGACCCCTTCGAGGTCTTCATCGGCTCCCCCGCCCCCGACGACCTCGACGGCCTGCTGCAGCGCACGGTCGAACGCGCCCGCGACATGCTCGACGGCGACTCCGCCTACCTCCTGCTCGCCACCGACGACGAGACCGAGCTGGAGGTGCGCGCCTCCACCGGGCTGCCCTCCACCCGCCAGCGCTTCGCCCGCGTCCCCGTCGAGGCCGGCACCGGACGCTACGGCTCCGCCCGCATGCCCGCCGTCCACGACGACCTCAGCGCCGTGCCCGGCGCCGTCCCCCTCCTGGCCGACACCGGCATGCGCTCCGTCGTCACCGTCCCGCTCAAGGTCGAGGGCCGCCTCACCGGCTCCCTCGGCGTGGCGGCCGAGGCCCCGCGCCGCTACGGCAACGAGGAGGCCCTGCGGCTGCAGTTCGCCGCCGACCGCATCGCCCTCGCCGTGGAGTCCGCCCGCCTCGGCGAGCTCGAACGCCTGCGCCGCGGCTCGCTGTCCTTCCTCGTCGAGGCCTCCGACCTGCTCGCCGGCACCCTCGACCGCGACCAGACGCTGGCCCTGATGGCCCAGATGACCGTGCCCACCCTCGCCACCTGGTGCGCCGTCTACACCATCGCCGACCAGAGCTCCGAACCCGAGCTGTCCTACGTGCTCCACGAGGACGAGGACCGCATCGACGGCCTCAAGGCCCTGCTGTCCAAGATCGCGCCCCCGGACCCCGTGCCCACCCCCGGGGCCCGCGTATGGACGGCCCCCACCGAGGCCGCCCACTCCGCCGCCCTGCGCACCTCTCTGCGCAGCCTGGGCCTCGCCGACTCCAGCGGCCACATCCCCGGCCCCGGCCCGTCCCTGGCCACCGCGGCCGCGGTCGGCGGCGAGACCGTCGTCCTGCCGCTGGTGGCCCGCAACCGCGTCATCGGCATGCTCACCCTCGGCAAGCCCACCGACGACCACTTCCGCCAGGAGATCCTCGAACTCGCCGAGGACCTCTCCCGCCGCGCCGCCCTCGCCCTCGACAACGCCCGCCTCTACAGCGAGCGCACCGCCATCAGCCAGAGCCTCCAGCGCAGCCTGCTGCCGCCCGAGCTCCTCCAGGTCCCCGGCGTCGAGGTCGAGGTCATCTACCGCGCGGCCGGCGAGGGCAACGAGGTCGGCGGCGACTTCTACGACCTGTTCCCCATCCGCGACGGCGCCTACGGCTTCGCCATCGGCGACGTGTGCGGCACCGGCCCCGAGGCCGCAGCCGTCACCGGCCTGGCCCGGCACGCCCTGCGCCTGCTCGCCCGCGAGGGCTTCGGCGGCCCCGCCGTGCTGGAACGCCTCAACGCCGCCATCCTGGACGAAGGGGCCCGCAGCCGCTTCCTCACCCTCCTCTACGGCGAGCTGTGGCCGCAGGAGGACGGCAGCGCGGTCCTGAAGGTCGTCTGTGCCGGCCACCCGCTGCCGCTGCGCCTGCGCCAGGACGGCACGGTCGAGGCCGCCGCCGACCCGCAGCCGCTGCTGGGCGTCATGGAGGACTTGGAGCTGTACGAGCAGACGGTCACCCTCGATCCCGGGGACGTCCTGCTGTGCGTGACGGACGGCGTCACCGAGCGCCGCGAGGGCACCCGCATGCTGGGCGACGACGGCCTCACGGAGGTCCTGACGACCTGCACCGGCCTGACGGCGGGCGCGGTGGCGGCACGCGTGCTGCGCGCGGTCGAACGCTTCGCTGCCGAACCGGCCTCGGACGACATGGCCATTCTCGCGATGCGCGTGCCGGAGCGTCAGGAGTGAAGGAGTGAAGGGGTATACGAAGAAGGCCCCCGCCGAATGGCGGGGGCCTTCTTTTTTTCAGAGCCCCAAAACGGAATCGAACCGTTGACCTTCTCCTTACCATGGAGACGCTCTGCCGACTGAGCTATTGGGGCTTGTCGCTGTCTTCCGGGGGTTTCCCCCTGTCGACGAGATAAAGCATACCCCATGTTCGTACGGGCTTTTGACCGCTCACTGTCGCCTCGCCGTCGCCTGCTGCTGCCGCTAGGCAGCGGCGGGGAGAAGGCCGCCGAGCGCATTGGCGGCGGAGACGATCCGCTGCAGCTCCCGACGGGACATCTCCCCTTCCAGCGGCAGCGCCAGGCATTCGCCGGCGGCCCGCTCGGTCTCCGGCAGCCACAATTCGGCGCGGAACAACGGGAGTCGGTGGACGGGCGTCGGTACGGGCACCCGGCACCGCACCCCGCGAGCCCGCAGCGCCCGGGCGAACGCATCCCTGTCGGGCCGCCCGTTGCCGGGCACGCGCACGACGTACGCGTGGTACTCGTGCACGGCACCGGGGGCCACGGACGGCGTCACGACGCCGGTCAGCCGTGCACCGAGATAGGCGGCGCCGGCCTGCCGGCGGGCGATCTCGCGGGAGGAGAGCACGTGCGCGAGCGGCGGGTCGGTGGGGGTGACGAGGGCGAGGCCCTTGTCGGCGGCGAGGAGCTGCAGAGCGGTCAGGTCGGCGGAGTGCCCGAAGAGTTCGACGGCGACGACCGCGGCCGTACGCGGGGTCACGGCGTCGGCGACGGCGGCCGGGTCGAGGCAGAGACTGACGGGGTCGATGTCCGCGAACACCGGTATCGCCCCGGTACGCCGAACGGCCTCGGCGGCCTCGGCAGTGGTCACGAACGACGGAACGACGACCTCGTCCCCCGGGCCGATTCCCGCGGCCGCCAGCTGAGCTGCTGTCCCAGTCCCCATGGCGCGGAGCGTGCCCAGGGGACGTTAACGAGGCGAAAACAAAAAAGCTCCGATGCATGAACCTGAGTTCACACATCGGAGCTTTTTGAAAATTTGTTCGGCGGTGTCCTACTCTCCCACAGGGTCCCCCCTGCAGTACCATCGGCGCTGAAAGGCTTAGCTTCCGGGTTCGGAATGTAACCGGGCGTTT
>NZ_JBFAPE010000026.1:0-80676 GCF_040675615.1 Streptomyces sp. NPDC049585
GCTGGACTGGTACAACTACCACCGACCCCACACCGGCATCGCAGGCCAAACACCCGCCAGCCGTGTCACCAACCTGCCGGGACAACACACCTAGGACGAATCCCGCCCCGCTGAGCCCATGGGCCACACCCCTCACCCGGCCGGTCGCGGTTGCCGGTCGGGCAGGGGTTCCTCGGGCATCGCGAGCGCCAGGACGAAGGCGAGCGCCATGAAGGGCACGGTCCAGCCGAAGACGGTATGAAAGGCCGCCGCGGCCTGCGCCGGGCCCGGCTGCGGGGAGGGGAGTCCGGCGGCGAGGATCGCGCCGAAGAGAGCGGTGCCGAAGGCACCGCCGAGCGTGCGGCAGAAGTTCAGTACGGCGGTTGCCGTGCCCACGTCCTCGTGGCCGGCGCTGCTCTGACCCGCCAGCAGGGCGACCTGGAGGAAGAAGCCGAGGCCCACGCCGGCGACCGCCAGCGGGACGACGAGCCACAGCGCCCCCGTATGCGGCCCGGCGCGGCTGACGACCGCCATCGCCCCGCCGGCCAGCACCGCGCCCGCGACCGGGTACGCCTTGTAGCGCCCGGTCCTCGCGATCACGGGGCCCGAGAGCGCGGCGGCCGCGACGAGGCCGAGCAGCAGCGGGATGACGTACAGTCCGGCCCGGAAGGCCGACTTGTGCTGCACGAGCTGCAGGAACAGCGGCACGTAGAGCATTCCGGCGAACAGCACCATCCCCACGATCAGATACTGCGCCGACGCCAGGCCGAAGACCGGACGGCGGAAGAGCCGTGGCGGCGTGATCGGCTCGTCCGCCCGGCGCTCGACGAACGGATACACGGCCAGGGACACGACAGCGAGCCCGATCAGTCCCAGGATCACCGGCGCCCTCCACGCGTAGCGGTGGCCGCCCCAGGTGGTGAACAGGACGACGGACGTGGTGAACACGGTGACCACCGACGCCCCCAGAAGGTCCGGCCCGCCGCCCGCGCCCACCGGTCGCGGCAGGCGGAGCCGCAGTGCGACGGCCGCGAGGGCGACGGCGCCGATCGGCAGGTTGATGTAGAAGATCCAGCGCCACGACAGCCCGTCCGCGAAGGCGCCCCCGAGCAGGGGTCCGGCGACGAGGGCGAGCGCGGCGACCATGCCCAGGAGCGCCTGGTGGCGGGCCCGTTGCCGCGGTGCCGCCAGGTCGCCGGTGATGGCCATCACGAGCGAGGTGATGCTGCCGCCGCCGATGCCCTGCAGGGCACGGCTCAAGGAGAGGTACAGCACGCTGCCGGCGGTGGCGCTGAGCAGGGAGCCACAGAGGAAGACCACGAGGGAGACCTGGAAGATCCTCTTGCGGCCGTGGACGTCACCGAGCTTGCCGAAGACCAGCGTGGTCACGGCGCTGGTCAGCAGGTAGGCAGTCGCCACCCAGGGGACGTCGGTGGCGGTGCCGTGCAGGTCCCTGGCGATCGCCGGCAGGGCGGTCGTCACGACCGTCTGGTCCAGGCTCGCGACGAACAAGGCCAGCATCAGGGGCAGCATCACCATCATGGCGTGTCCGCAGGCGACGGGTGTTCCGGATGGCTGCGGTTGCGGCACATCCACCACAACCAGGCGGCGTACTCGGCGCAGGCCCGGCCCCGGGCGCGCCACGCGGGGTGGCCCTCGCGCACGTCCACGCCGAGGCGCTCGCCCAGGGCGCGTACGGCGACGTGCAGGACGGCACCGGTCAGGGCCGTCGTCCGGTGCTCCTCGGCGCACAGCACCCGCATCATGCGTTCGCGTTCGCCGGCGCTCTCCCGCAGCACGGCGTACATGCTCCTGCGCAGCTCGGCCGTGGTCCGGCCGGGGTCGCAGAAGATGCGGTGCAGGGCCGCGGCCAGGTGTTCGCCCGCGCGGCCCGCGGCCCGCCGACGGCGGCCGTGCCCGCGCACGGTGCGGGTGTGCGCGAGGCATTCGGCGTCCCGCAGCGCGAAGGTCAGTCCGGACGCGGTGAGCGGGTGGCAGGTGCCGACCGCGTCGCCGACAAGGGCGTACGGGCCGCGGCCGTGGAAGTCGCGCGGACGCAGCCGGCTGACGGCCCACTGCAGGCCGCCGTGGGCCAGCGCGTCGTGCAGGGCCCGTGCCAGGTCCTCCGGCAGGAGGGGCGTGTAGCACCGTCGCAGGAAGGCCGGCAACGGCTCCGAACGGAGCGGCAGCACGGGGACGTCGAGCGCCAGCCGGACGGTGTCGCGGTCCAGCCGGTAGGCCAGGGCGGGCCCCGGTCCGCCCGCGAAGAGGTGTCCGTAGCCCTCCACCGGCAGTGGTGCGCCGCGTACGAGCACCCCGGCCGTGCGCGAGACCATGGCGGCGGGTGCGGGGGCGGGCCGCAGCGCGCGCCGGACGAGGGACGTCTGCCCCTCGGCACCGATGACGCGCCGCACGCGGACGTGCCGCGCGGGGCCGGTGCCCTGGGTGTAGGTGACGGTGGTGTGCTCGACGGACCGGACCCGGGTCCCGAGGGCCAGGGTGACGCCCGGGTGGCCGGACGCCCCGGCGCGCAGGGCGGTGACCAGGTCCTCGTGCCGGATGACGGCGGCGGGTTTGCCATCGGGGCAGGGCAGTGTGATGGGCGGCCCGCCGTCGTCGGGGTGGAGGACGAACCCCAGGGCGGGCATCGTGCGGGCCGCCGGCAGGTCGACGCCCAGCCGGTGCAGGGCGTCGAGCCCGGTGGGGTGGATCCACTCACCGGCGAGCCGGACCGGGGGCCGGCGCGCGGCCTCCAGCACCAGTACGCTCAGGCCGCGTCGTGCATGCGCCAGGGCCGCGGCGCAGCCTGCCGGTCCCGCGCCGAGGACGGCGACGTCGTACGCGGCCCGGCTCATGGCTTCCTGCGGCGGTAGCGCAGCCGGCAGGGCCGGCGGGGCGGGGTGATCAGGCCCAGTCGGACCGGGCGGACGTCGGGGTCGGCGAGTTCGAGGTCGAAGTCGCGCAGGAGGACGCTCCACAGGACCTTCATCGCCTGCTGGGCGAAGGACATGCCCAGGCAGGGGTGGTGTCCCCCGCCGAAGCCGATCAGCGGGCTGGGAGTGCCGCGGTGTTCTGCGCGGCCGGCGTAGCGGTCGAGGTCGTAGCGGTCGGGGTCGCGGAAGACCTGGGGCAGACGGTGGGAGGCCGCCGGGGAGACGATCACCATGTGCCCGCGCGGTACCAGGTGGCCGCCGATGGTCACGTCCCGGGCCGCCGTGCGCAGGATGCCGCGTGCGGAGGGGTGCAGGCGTTCGGCTTCCATGAGGCAGTGCCCCAGTCGTTCCATCCGGGTCAGCAGGTGCAGTGTGGGCGCTGCCTCCTGTGCGAAGAGTGCATCCTGTTCGGCGCGTACGACGGGCACCCACCGGGGGTGTTGCAGCAGGAGGGCGCCGGTCCATGCCGCTTGTGCGGCGGTGGTCGCGTAGCCGCCGAACAGCAGGCTGATCACGATGGCGGCAGCGGTGTTCGGGTCGGGTGCGGTGCCGTCGGGCCGGGGCGTGCCGGTGATGGTTTCGAACAGTCCGCGGTCGACGCCGGCGGGACGGTCGGTGGGGGCGATGTCCTTGATTGCGCGGGTGAGCGTGTCGCGTGCACGGTCCCGCCGGCGGTGGACGGGCAGCGGTGCCCTGGGACTGATCGCCAGGGACACGTGGAAGGCGGATTCGAGCCGGTCGAGCAGGGCGGGCAGCGACGAGCCCATCGCCCTGCCGAACCGGGGCCCGACCAGGCAGTGGGTGGCGAAGAGCGCGGTCACCTCGCGGACGGTCGTGACGAGGTCGGCCTCGCCGCGCGGGCCCCAGCGGGCGGTGTACCGCTCGGCCAGTTCGTACATGGTCGTCACGTGCTGTGCCATGGCCTCGCGGCGCAGTACCGGGCGTGCGACCCTCCTGTGCCAGGCGATGAGTTCGGGGGGATCGTCGAGCACGTGGCCCTCGCCGAAGACGAGGTCGAGGCGGGTGTGGGTGTACCGGCGGGTGAGCTCGGTGTCGTCGTGTCCCAGGACGGCGGCGTTGAGCTGCGGGCTGCAGAGGGAGGCCACGTCGATGCCCAGGACCGAGAAGGTGAGGGCTTCGCCGAGCGCGGCGTGGTGGCGCAGCAGGAATGCCCCGGGGTCGCGGAGGAACGGCACGGCGTGGCCGATCAGCGGCAGGCCGCCGGGGACGGCGGGCAGCTCGCGGGCCGTGTCCGGGGCGGGATCCGGCTGCTGCTCGTGGGCGGGGCGCTGTTGCGCGGCGTCCGGTGGTCGATCGTCGTTCACGAGTGTTCCTCCGCGCGGCGGGCGTGCCAGTACCCGATGAAGAAGTCACCGCTTCGCGCGCCCGCGCACAGCGCACGGGCACCGTCGGTCATGAGGCGCAGCAGGGGTGGCAGCTCTTCGCGGGACGGCAGCAGTGCGACGAGTTGTTCGAGGCGGTCCCAGTTGGGTGCCCAGTCGCCGATGTCCCGGCCGTCGCTGACGTGGACGTCGGTGAAGCCCGCGGCCGTCAGGTGCTGGCGGAGCTCGTCCAGCGTCGCCAGGGCGGGCAGGGCGTGGGCACGGCAGATGTCCTCCGCGATCCCGTCCGCGCCCGCTGCCGCGGCGCGCATCCAGTCGTAGCCGGTCCACACCGCGCCGGGCTGCAGGACACGGGCGGCTTCGCGGTGGGCGCGGGGCTTGTCCGCCAGGTGGCACAACGCCTGGATGCTGTAGGCGGCGGTGAAGGCGGCGTCGTCGAAGGGCAGGGCGGCGGCGTCGGCCACACGGAAGGAGACCCTGTCGTCCAGGCCTCGCGCGCGGGCGTTGTCGCGGGCTTCTCGGACCCGGTCGGCCACCAGCTCGGCGCCCACCAGCCGGGCGCCGGTGTGGGCGGCGACGGTGCAGGCGGGGCCACCGACGCCGGAGCACACGTCCAGCACGTACGAGTCGGCCGTGAGCCCGGCCCGGTCGGCCAGGTCCTTCATCTGGGCCTCGGCCGCCTCCTCGTGGCTCTGCCCGGGGCTGTAGCACGGGAAGTGCTGGTGGGGGCTGCCCCAGCCCTCCCGGTAGAGGTCCCCGGCCAGGGTGTAGTACTGCTCCACCATCGTCGTGGACTCCTCTCGCCGGCGCCGGGGGTCGTCGGTGAGGGCCAGGAACTCTGCCGTCGCGTCGGTCTCTGTGGTCATGCCGCTCCTCGTGGAGTGATCGGGGTGACGGCCCGTAGGTAGCGCCCGAGGGCCAGCGTCGGGAAGTAGGCGGCATAGAGGCGGTAGTTGATCATCATGGTGGCGAAGAAGACGGCGTTGACGTGGTCGTCGCTCCAGGAGCCGTCGGCCTCTTGGGCCGTGCACAGCCAGCGGACGCCTGCGGCGACGGACGGGCTCCCGGGGCCCAGGGTGTCCAGACCGGCCAGCACGGCCCAGCTGGTCATCTCGGGCAGGGCGTGGCCGAGCGCGATGTAGCGCTGCTCGACGCAGCCCCGCCAGTCCTCTCCCCATCCCCCGTCCGCCAGCTGGGTCGCCGTCAGCCAGTGCCCCAGGAGGCGCAGGGCCGGGTCGTCGGGCGGAGCGCCTGCCGCACGCAGGCCCCGGGCGGCGTGGAAGGCGGCGTAGGTGTAGTTGATGCCCCAGGTGCCGGCGAAGGATCCGTCCGGGTTCTGGGCGGAACGCAGGTAGGTGGCCCCTCGCCTGATCGCCGCGTCCGCCCGCCGGCGTTCCCGCGGGGGCAGGAGTCCGCGCATCCGGGCCAGGGCGGTGAGCGCCGAGCCGGTGCAGTCCACGGACGAGGAGTCGACCATGCACTGGGCGAACATCTCCGTCGGGTTGAGCACGTCCAGCCACCGGCCGGTGCGTTGCCGGTCGAGTGTCCCGAAACCGCCGTCGCGGTTCTGCCGGTCCAGGATGACGTCCAGCGCACCGGACAGGGACCGTGGCGGGAGGGGACCGTCCGTGCCGGCGGGCCCGGCCCCGGACCCCAGGGCATCGCGCGCGCCCAGCAAGGCGTCGACGGCTTCGGCCGTGCAGTCACCGACCGGCCAGCGACTGTCCCCGTCGGAGAACGCCCAGCCGCCGATCACCTTGCGCAGCGGAGGGTTCAGTCCCGGATACGTGGTGATCCGGGCGGCACGCAGATACGTGCACGCCTTGTGGAGTGCCGAAGCCGCCTGCTCCGAACGGTGCTGCGGCCCCGCTGCGAGGAGGGCCTGTACGGCGAAGGTGGTGTCCCACACCAAGGACCGCTCGCCGCAGATGCGCACCCCGTTCTTCTCGTCCGCCCAGCGCCAGTACTCCAGCCTGGCCACCGCCGCGTCGAGCATGGGGTGACGCCGGTCGTGCGCGAACAGCACCAGGCACTCCATCAGCGCGTTCACCGAGGACAGGCCGTGCACCGGCGAGGCGTACTGCTCGTCGACGACGGCGTGGTGGCAGCGTTCCAGGGCGGCACGGCGCAGCCGGCGGCTGTGCACACGCTCCCAGCCGCGCAGGCACTGCTGGAGGGCGCGCAGGAGGCGACCGCGCGGGAAGACGACGTCGGGACCGGGTGCCGATGGGGTGGCAGGCGTGGCGAACAGCTCGCGTCGGAGTGCGTCGGCAAGCGGCCCCAGGTCGGCGCGGAACCGTGCACCGTAGAGGTAGCTCATGGCCTGGTAGAGCATGCGGGTCCAGCCGAGGAGCCGTTCCGGGTGGAGCGGAAACCATCGGGGAAGCAGCATGGCCTCCGGCGGGAAGGGGGCCACTTCGCGATAGGGGACGATGCCGAGCACCGCCAGCCAGAACCTGCCCCACTGCGGAACGCACCGCGCACCGCCCGGCTGGGTGCCGAGCCACTTCCTGGCGCCGGCGGTCAGCGGATCACCGGGGCCCAGGCCGAGCAGGCGCAGCGCCACGTACGCGAGCAGCGTGGCGTACGGGGAAGGCGGTGCTGCAGGGTGCATGCCCCAACCGCCCTCCGGTGTCCGCGTGTTACGGAAGTGGGTGACCATCCCCTGCCGTGACCCCTCGTCGGGCGGCCGCTGCAGGACCCGCAGGACGATGACGTACTGGGAGAGGATGGTGGTGTTCCACTCCATCTCGCCCTCCCAGGACCCGTCGTCGGACTGGAGCGACAGGAGGCGTGTGCAAGCGGCCTCATAGGCGGTACGTACGTCGTCCGGAACGGCATCGTGGGCGTTCATCGAGAGGCGCTCCTCGGCGAGAGCGAGAAGGTGCGGTGCCGTGCGCAGGAGCCGGTGCCGGGTGTGCCGCGGCACTGCGTACCGAACGGACGTCCCGGCTCGCCCCCGATAGTGATGCATGACCGCTATGCCCCGATGGGGAACCGCCGTTCATCCGGTCAGGGGGTAAATAGGCCTGACCGTGCGGTGGGTGTGCGAGCGCTTCTGGCCATGCACCACCGCCCGCCCCGCCGCCCCCGTGCGCGTGACCGGAAGGCTTCTGGCCGGGCATGCCGGGACACCACATGCTGGGGACGCACCTCGGACCGCGCCTGTTGAAAGGTGGGGATCGGTGAACGAAACCGCGGCAACGGGTTCCCTGAGGGATGCGACGACCAGCGGGGAAGAGGTGCGTGCCTGCCTGGACGACTTCCTGGCGGCGAAGGCCTTCGGCGCCGCCGAGCAGTGTCTGCCGGTCGAGATCGTGCACGTCCTCCGTGACTTCGTCTGCGACGGAGGCAAGCTCCTCAGACCCGAGCTGTGCCTGATCGGCTGGTGCGCCGCAGCCGGCGGCGGGCCGGCCCCGGCCCCGGTGGTGCGGGCCGCCGCCTCACTGGAGCTGTTCCACGCCTTCGCGCTCATCCACGACGACATCATGGATCGCTCGGCCACCCGCCGCGGCCGGCCGTCCCTCCACCGGCTCCTGGCGAACCGCTACGCAGCCGGCCGGGAGGTCGCCGACGCCGACCACCTGGGGACGAGTGCGGCGATCCTGGCCGGTGACCTCGCCCTCGCCTGGTCGGACGAACTGCTCCACGGCGCCGGCCTCACCGCCGACCGGCTGTTGTGCGTGCTGCCGCTGATCGACGGCATGCGGGAGCAGGTGATGTACGGCCAGTACCTCGACATCACCGCCCGGGGCCCCGCGGAACCGGGGAGCCTGGACAGCCCGGGGACCGATGCCGCCCTGCGCATCGCGCACTACAAGACCGGCGGCTACACCTGCGAAGTTCCTCTGTGCGTCGGCGCGACGCTGGCCGGGGCCCCGGACGGCGTGCTGAAGGCGCTGTCCGCCTTCGCGCGCCCGTTGGGCGAAGCCTTCCAGCTGCGCGACGACCTGCTGGGCGCCTTCGGGGACCCCGCCGCCACCGGCAAACCGGTCCTGGACGACCTGCGGGAAGGCCGGCACACGGTCCTGCTCGCCCTGGCCTGGCAGCGGGCCGACCCGAAAGCCCGGGCCGTCCTGAGCGCCGTGGTCGGCACGGACGGGATCACGGACGAGGAAGCACTGAACGTACGCCACGTCCTGGCCGCCACCGGCGCCCGCGACGAAGTCGAGCAGATGATCGCGACCCGCCGCCGCCGGGCCCACGAGGCCCTGCAGCAGGCGCGGTTGCCCGCAGCGGTGACCGCCCGGCTGACACGCGTTGCGGAGGCAGCCACCCGTCTGCCGCAGCCCGGTGACGAAGACGCGCGCCAGAACCGTACCGGCCGTAAAAGCGACACACGATGACCCCGCCCCCGATTCCCGTCGCGCCCGGATCACTGCCCCTGCCGGGGCATGCCGGGTGCCGCTCCTGCGCGCCCCTTTGGCGTTCCTGACCCGTCTGCCCGAGTACGGCGACCTCGTACGCGTCCGGATGGGCTCGTACGCGCGTCCACCCCGTCTTCCACGGCACCGATCCGACGCTCGGCGGCCTGCGGATGCGTGGCGTCGTCCGCAGGCCGACGACCGTGCCACCACGCGAGCAGGTGCGCTGCTGCCGTCCTGCGCAGGGCCCGCGAGCGCGCCGTCAGAACCAGTGCAGGCAGTACGGAGCGCGGTCGGCGCGGAAGAGGGCGTCGGCGAGGGCGGCCGCGCCCGGGTGGTGGGCCCGTATGTGTCCGGCGCGTACGAGCGTGCTGGGGGCGGTGCCGCCGAGGTAGACCGAGCCCAGGTCGCGCACGTCCAGGGACAGGTCGGGCTCCCGGTCCGTCGGGACGCAGTCGGCCTTGCCGTCCCGGACGGTCAGCAGGTAGCGGCCGTGCTCGCCGAGGAACGGGTCGTCGACGTCGAGGACGAGCTCGCCGTCGGCGGACCAGCCACGCGCGGTCAGCGCACGGGGGATGTCCAGCAGCCGCGCCCAGAGCCAGTCCGTCTCCTCGCTCACCTGGCCGGCGCGGAAGTCCGCGAGCTGCCAGCGCAGCGGGTGCTCGGTCGGGAGCCGCTTGAACACGACCTGGGTGACCAGGTCGTGTCCGAGCACGAACCGGGCCAGGGCCGTGAAGACGGCGTCGTCGGTGGCGATGACCTCGTCGACCGTCAAGATGCCCGACTCGACCCTGTAGCTGGCGTACCCGTCCGCCACACCGTCGGCGTCCCGGTGGACGGCGACGTAGCGCGGCGCCGGAGAGATCGGGGGCTGCCCCGCGCCCAGGGCCCACCAGCGGTGCGGCCGGGACAACGCGCCGGGCTGGGCGCGGCGGTACCGGTCGTAGACGTCCTCCAGGATCCCGCCGCACTCGGCACGCCGCAGCAGCTCGACCGAACCGGCTGCCGTGACGCCGGCCGTCCCGTGCGTCCGCGGCAGGGCGAAGGCAGCCTGGTGGCGCGGCACCGTCAGCCGCTGCGTGTAGGTCGCCGGTCCGTAGCCGAACCTGCCGTAGATCGTGGCCTCGGAGGCCAGCAGCACGGAGAGGAACTCCCCCCGGGCCCTCAGCTCGCCGAGCTGACGCCGCATCATGGCGCGCAACACACCCTGACGTCGGTGCGAGGGCAGGACTGCGACGGTGGTCACCCCTGCGACCGGGGCGAGGATCCCACCGGGCAGGGTGAGCTCGAAGGACAGCGCCCCGGCCGTACCGACGGGCCGCCCGTCGGCGGTCACGGCGAGCAGGGAGCGGTCCATCTCGAGCGCCGCCCACCAGACCCCGCCGCCGTCCTCGGCCGGGGTTTGCGGGAAGCTCCCGAAGGCGGCATGAAGTGTGTCGACGAAGACGTCGAGATCCTTGTCGGTCGTCGGACGGATCTCCATGGCTGCCGCTGCCTCCCCGGGATACCGGCACCGCCGACGTGTGGCGCCTTCCCAGAGTGCACCCTGGCCCCGCAGTCCCGGTCAAACGAATTTACGGCTCGCCCCGCGGCCGGGCACTCACCGGTGCCGGCGAAAGTCCCGAGCGCCCCCGTCAACGGCACAGGAAGGCCACCTCACTCCGGGCCGGTGAGGCGCGCGTGGGTGTCCGCCACCATGGCGAAGCAGGGGGCGACGAGCCCCGGTTCGTTCTCGGCGAGCGTCCCCCAGAGGGGAGCCGCTTCGGTGATGGCATCTCGCGCCTCCTCCCGTCGGGTGCCGGCGAGCAGCCGGGTTCTGGCGTACGCGTGGACCGCGAAGGCGAGGTGGTCCTGGTGTGCCGCGCGGTGGCGGGCGGCCAGACCGCGGCTGAGGGAGACCGCCCGGGCGGTGGCGTCCAGGGCCTCCGCCGAGACCTCGGAGGCCTCCTCACTCACCGGTGAGCCGTTCGTCGCGTAACGCGGCCACGGCCGCCGCGAGTTCGATCTCCATGCCCGTGCCTCCCCCGTGCATGGCTGCAGACGTGCTCCGGCGGGCCCCGCCGAAGACTCCCTGGACGGTACAGGCGCGACGACGGAGCGAGGTGGGATTTGCCGACTGCAACTGCTCACATGCTCGTCGCGCGCGTTCACAGCCG
This sequence comes from Streptomyces sp. NPDC049585, assembly GCF_040675615.1. Lineage (NCBI taxonomy): Bacteria > Bacillati > Actinomycetota > Actinomycetes > Kitasatosporales > Streptomycetaceae > Streptomyces > Streptomyces sp. NPDC049585. The sequence goes on from NZ_JBFAPE010000026.1 coordinate 10,776, forward strand.
CCCTCGATGACATGCGGCGGGAATCACATCAGAGCCCGTGACCACCTCAGCCCTCGTCCTCGACGGTCCAGTCGGTGACGAAGAAGTACTGCCGGTCGACCTCGCCCTCGGCCTCCACCTCACGGCCGGCGAGGTGGCTCACGTCGCTCGCCTCGAAGGGGTTGGCGCCCGGCAGCCGCACCACGTAGTCGTGCTCGCCGGTGTGCAGGACGAGCGCGTCGCGTTCGCTCTTGGAGCCCACGTCGACGCGCTCGTAGGAGAGCCGGCCGCGCAGTCGCCTCGTCGTCACCGGGTCACCGGGCCTCGTACTCGTCCACGGACACGATGTCGCCGTCCTGTTCGCGGACGACAACGACGACGTCGGTGCGCACCGGCGCGCCGGGGTCGCGCTGGGCGTGCAGGAGGTGCTGGCGGGGCGGCTGTCCGAAGGACTTGTGTGCCTCGCTCTCGTGCTTCCAGACCTCGGCGAACGAGGACACGGAGGCGGTCGGCGGCAGGTCGTGCCGCTCGGCGACCTCGCGCAGGCGCGAGGCGAGCCCGGGCGCGCGTTCGGTGCCGGGGAGGGGCTCCGGTACGGAGACGGACTGCTGCAGCACGTGGGCAACAAGCCGGGCCTCGCGGCGGCGTTCGGTCCTGGCGGCGCCCGGGTCCGTACCGGCGACGAGCTTGGCGGGGGCCTGCACCGGCTTGACCGAGGGGTCGCCGAGGAGGACGAACTGCGCAAGGGTCTTGAGGTCCACCGGGTCGAGGCGGGCCTTGAGCTTCACGTAGTCCAGCCGCGCCTTGAGCGCGGCATAGCCGCAGGACTGGCCCTGGAGGAATTCCCGGATGAGGTGCTGGGTGATGAGGTCGGCCTGGTCGCAGCTGTCGGCGGGCCCGTACGCGATGGTCGTGCTGCCGAAGAAGACGAGGGCGCCGCTGCCGAGGTAGGTGTTGCACAACGGCAGGTGCGGGGCGGTCGGAGGCGGGTAGAGCTCGGCCCCGTAGCAGCACTCGGCCGCCAGGACCGTCCCGTCGGTGAGGTGCTGGTCGACGTCGCCGGCCTTGAGGGCCACCGGGTAGCCGGCGGGGCCCTGCCCGTACCACTGGGGGTCCCTGGCCGCGCCGTGGCAGTTGACGAAGTGGCTCCTGGACGCGAGCGGGCCGGGCTGCCAGGGTGATCCGCCGGGCGGGATCAGGTGCAGGGCGGAGGCGTCACCGAAGAGGGTCGCGAGGTTCTCGCGCGTCGACTTCTCCCACACGGCGGCGGAGAGCCCGAAGTAGCCCTCGTACCGCCCGCGGTCCGCGGGTGCGGCCGCCGCGGCACGCCCGAGGAGGCCGGTCAGATAGGCCGGGTCGTGCCCGCCGGTCACGTCGGGCAGGCGGCCCACGACGCGGCTGGGCCCGGTGTACCGGCCCGGCTCCTGCCCGCCGGCCGCGTACGGGGTCTCGCAGGCGTACGGCAGGTCGCTGGGGACGACCGGGTCGTCGTCGGGGGCGTGGTTCTTCAGCTGGAGATGCGGGATGACGTCGCGGCTCCCGAGGAGCATCAGGTAGTCGGGGCCGGCCGCGTGGCAGACGGCATCGACGGCGTCCTTGTTCTGCCGGGCGTCGGCGGGGTCCGTCACCGCCGGGGCGCCGTAGCGGGCCATGTCGTCCGGGCTGCCGATGTCGACGACGGTGGTGTCGACGCCACGGCCCCGGTCGGCCTCGACGAGGCGGGTGAGCGCGTCGCGTACCGATGTCAGGCCCGCCTCCGTGTACCCCTTGTGCCGCATGGCGGGGTAGTCGACGACCACGATCTTGGTCGAGCTCATGGGAAACACCAACACCTTCTGGTCGGCTGCGGGCTCCGGTCGACTGCCGGCTCAGGTCTTCAACGCGGCCAGGCAGAACCGGACGAGCCCCGCGTCGACGTCCTTGATGATCCGCTGCATCTCCGCCCACGGCGGGTGGAAGCTCGCGGCGTCGGAGGCCGGGTCCTCCTTGCCCCACTCGATGGTGAAGGCGAGGATCTTGCCTTTGCTGTCGTCCACGATGTGCCGGGAGTAGGCGTAGTCGTCGCTGGTCCCGCAGGTCGGGTACAGGTGGAAGCCGGACATCGGCTTGTACGTTGCCCCGCGGACGCCGTGCAGCCCCGCGCAGAACTCCCGGGCCAGGTCGAGGGCGCTGTCCGCGTCGGCCTTCGGGATGTACTCCGCGTACGCGGTGTCGTGGGGCAGGCCGCGCTTGCCGTCGAAGGAGGGGTTCCGGAAGTTCTGGGTGGGGGTGGCCGACTGGTTCTCGTCGTCGCCCCAGATGTAGAGCATGTCCTCGGAGTAGCTGTGCACGTCGACGAACCACCGCGTGCCCGGGTAGGCGTCCAGCAACCACCGGACGTTGCGCGTCTCGGGCTCGGAGAACGGGTGCGGGCCCTGGTACGTCTGGTAGTCGCACGGGTCGTCGGAGACCCGCGGCCCGGCGTGCGGGGCGAAGGCGGTGGCGAAGTCGAAGAGGAAGTCGAAGTTGCGGTTGATGTCGACGCCGACGCAGGCCGGACCGCCGCTCGCGTGGGCGGGGTTGCGGTTCTTGCGCCACATCGGGTCGGCGGTCTGGCTGTAGTGACGGCCGTCGGGGTTGACGAGCGGGAAGACGACGACGGACAACCCGTCCAGCAGCGTCCGTACCTGCGCCGCGTCGAACCGTGCACCGCCGTAGGCGAGCCCGGTGCCGCGCTCGTACGCCTCCAGGAGGTCGGCCGCCAGGTCGACGAGGACTTCGCAGCTGCCCCACTCCCGGGCGTGCACCCCGCCCGTCAGGACGACGCAGTCCCTGCCCCCGTCAGGCGTGGAACCGACTTCGAGGGCGTGACACGTCACGCCCTCGACCGACGGCTCGGGAAGTGCGACGAGCCGGCTCAGCTGCGGGTACGCGCCTGCCAGGCGGACCACGGCCGAGTCGACCTCGGTGGTGTTGAAGTACTTTGTGTTGGCCGGCATGGGAACCTCACCGGATCAGTCCTCGACCTTGTCGCCCAGCCCGCGCGGAACGGCCGAGGGATCGGCGAACCGGTCGCCCTCCCCGACCTCGGCCTGCCGGGCCTTGCCGGTGGCGGTGGCATCGGCCACCACCGTCACGGTCACCCCTGGTTGCTCCAGCGCCTCGGCCTTCCCCGCGGGCACGTAGGCGTCGATGCCGACGCTGCCGTCCGCATGCGTGCGGGGCCGGCCGCCGACATCGGGGCGCTCGTTGCGGAGGAGGGCACGGAGCGTGTCCGCGTCCTGGGCCGTCACGCGGACGCGCAGGATCTTGTCATCATGGCTGTTGTCGGAGGGCATGGCCTCACATCCCTCACTGCTACCTCACCGGGTATCTGCTTTCACGGTGCGCCCTGTGGCGGGTGTGGTGTCAAGCGTTGGCGGGTGTGGTGTCAAGCGTTACGGAATACTGTTATCGCCCGCAACCAATGCGGAGTTGTGTACGTTTGCCGGTTCCCCGGGGCGGGCCTACGCTGGTGGTAATGAGTGGTCAAGGTGCCGCGCCGGGCGCCACGCGGCGCCCGGCACTACCCCTTGCCCTGGTCGGACGCGGTGTCGACGGCAGGATCGGCACCCGTCCCGCGCAGAAAGTCGACAAGGGCGGCGGCGAGTTGTTCGGGCTGGTCCTCGGGGACGAGGGTGGACGAGTCGGTGATCTCGACGAGACGGCCCTTGGGGTACAGCTCCGCCAGCCGGCGGCCGTGCTCACGCGGCATCAAGGGGTCCTCGGTGGCCCAGACGACCAGAACGGGCCGGTCGAAAGCGCTCAGTTCCCGGCTCCAGGCCAGCAACGTCCCGCGATCGGGCGCGGACGTGGCGAACTTGACGAAGTCCCTGCGAATGGCCTTGTTCCGGGCCGCGGGAGCGAACCAGTCCGCCATGATCTCGTCCGGGACGCCACGGCGGCTCATCCCGCCGTAGCCCTTGCGGTGGGACCGGACGGCCGGAATGCGCATCAGCCGGGTCAGGAGCCGGGCACCGCCCGGAACCCTGCATACGGCGGCCAGCGCCTTGGCCGGTCCCGGGGGGAAGTTGTCGAACGCCTCGCAGGCCACCAGCACGAGCCGGGCGACCTTCCGGCCCTGCTCCTCCAGGACGAGGAACTGGCCGCCGCCCCAGTCGTTGAGCACGAGGGTCACGTCGTCCAGCCCCAGCCGTTCGATGAACTCGCCCAGCAGCCGGGCAACGCCGCGCTGGGAGAGGTCGGCGTCCGGGTTCATCGGCCGGCGGTGACCGCCCAGGGGCAGCGTGGGCAGGATGCAGCGATAGCCGTCCAGCAGCGGTACCACCTTGCGCCACTGCCTTCCGTCCATCGGGAGCCCGTGGCCGAACACCAGCACGGGCCCGTCGCCGCCGGTGTCCTGGTAGTCGATCGGCCCGCACGACAGCTCGATTTCCGGCATGGAACCCCCTTGATAGATTGTTCTACTGGAACGTAGCGGAGGCGGTGCGGCAACGCCAAGGACTCGGTACGCAAAGGGTGATGGGCATGGGACAGGACGAGCCGGACACGCGAGCCAGGATCCAGAGCGCCGCCACGGTGCTCTTCCGCCGCAACGGCTACTCGGGCACCGGCCTGAAGCGGATCGCGGCGGAAGCCGACGCGCCCTTCGGCTCGATCTACCACTTCTTTCCCGGCGGCAAGCAGCAACTGGCCGAGGACGCGATCCGCACGGCCGGCGCCGCGTACGGCCACATGGTGCTGGCCTTGCTGGACAGCGTCCCCGACCCCGTCGAGTCCGTCGCGCACGCCTTCGAGACGGCTGCGGAGAACCTCGCTGCGACCGGGTACGCCGATGCGTGCCCGATCGCGACGGTGGCATCGGAGGTCGCCAGCACCAACGACGTCCTGCGCGTGGCGACGGCGGAGGTGTTCGCCGAGTGGGTCGACGCAGCCGGGCAGTGGTTCGCCCGGTGGGTGCCCGATCCCGACGCGGCACGGTCGCTCGCCTACTCGTTGATCATGAACTTGGAGGGAGCGTTCATCCTCTCCCGGGCCGCGCGCGATCCGGAGCCCCTGCGGGTGGCGGGCCGATCGATGGCCGAGCTGCTGCGCGCAGCGATCAGTCGTACTGACAAGTGAGGGTTTTGTCGACGCCCCAGCGGTTACTCCCCTGGGTATGGCCCGAACACCGAGGTGGTTGTCCGGCCGGTCGGGTGAGGGACGCACCGGTGACACCGGCCGGGGCGACGGCAAGGGCCGGCGCAGCGGTGCCGACCGGCAGCGGGCGGGCCCGGCGCCGGAGGTGGAAGAGCATGCTCCCGACGAGCCGACGGGGCTGCCGAAGCGGTCGTGGAGGGCAGTGCTCCGGCGCACGCTGGAGGAGTTCAAGGACGACGAGCTGGCCGACCGGGCCGCGGCGCTGACGTACTACGGCGTGCTCGCTCTCTTCCCCGCACTGCTCGTCCTGGTCTCGCTGCTGGGCGTCGCGGGGAAGTCCACCACCGACACCGTCCTGGACAATCTGCAGCGTCTGACCCCCGGCGCGGCGCGGCAGGTGATCACCAATGCCGTCCGTCAGCTGCAGGGCGGCGCCGGCATCGGCTCGGTCATGGCCGTGGTGGGCCTGCTGGGCGCGGTGTGGTCGGCATCCGGGTACATCGCTGCGTTCATCCGTTCCTCCAACGCCGTCTACGACCTGCCCGAGGGCCGGCCCGTGTGGAAGCTCACGCCACTGCGGCTCGCGCTGACCGTGGTGATGATGGTGATGGCGTGCGCCAGCGCGCTGATCGTGGTCTTCACCGGCGGCCTCGCCCGCCAGGCCGGCAAGGCCGTCGGGCTGGGCGACACCGCCGTGACCGTCTGGTCGATCGCGAAATGGCCCGTGCTGGTCCTCCTGGTCACTGTCATGATCGCGGTCCTGTACTGGGCCGCGCCCAACGTGCGAGGGCGGGGCTTCCGCTGGGTGACCCCCGGCAGCTTCCTCGCCCTGGCCATCTGGCTGATCGCCTCCGCCGGTTTCGCGCTGTACGTGGCGAACTTCGGCTCGTACAACAAGACGTACGGCAGCCTCGCCGCCGTGATCGTCTTCCTGGTCTGGCTGTGGATCACCAACCTCGCGATCCTGCTGGGCCTGGAGTTCGACGCCGAACTCGCCCGCGAACGCGCCGTCGCAGGCGGCCACCCGCCACAGGAGGAGCCGTACGTCGAACCGCGCGACACCCGCACGTGGAAGCCGCACGGAGGCCAGGGGCGGGAGGAACGGGACTAGGGCCTGTCTGATGCATCGGTGACGAACCGAGACGAGAATTCATCAGCTACCGCGGAAGGCCCCGCACGGAACCGGGAGGCCGGGGGTTCACGTACGGGGCCGCGCTCGCGGGAGGGCCGTCAGACTCCGGTCAGGGTGAACGTACCCGTACCGTCCTGCTTGCCGCTGGAGTACTGGCGTATGAACTCGCCGTCCGCGTACCGGTCGTAGCCCATCATGGAGCCGGTGTACTTGTTCTGCACACCGATCTTCGCGCTGCCGGGCACGTCGCGGTAGATGGAGAACCGCTGGAGGTCGTCCTCCGCGCAGGGGGCCGTCTGCAGAGCCGCCCCTTCGTTGGCCGCGTTCTGCTCAGGGACGGTCAGGCACCACTGGCTGCGGTGGTTGACGAGGGTGGCTTCGATGACGCCGTTGTTCTCCACCTTGTTGCACAGCAACCACTGATCAAGGTCTCCGCTGAAGATCGTCGAAGTCCGCAGGCGAACACCGTCGGCCGCCAGGAGGGGCCCGGTCCAGTACAGCGACCGACCGGGTACACCGATCTTGTAGAAGCCGGAGTCACAGGTGAGGCCCTGCGCCGCGCGGGAGACTGCCGTGCTCCCGGCCACCTTCCTCGCCGCAGTCTTCTCGGCTGCATCCCTGGCGGTGGCCTTCGTGGCAGCCTTCCTGGCGGCGTCGGCCTTCGCCGACGGCACCGGACCGGCCTCGTGCTTCGCGGTGGCGGCGGGTGAGCCGCAGTCCAACAGGCCCTGGGCCTTGGCCATGATGCTGTTGGCGGGGACCTTGTCCTCGCAGCGCACCGCGCCTTCTTCGAGCGCGGTGTAGGTGGTGTAGCTGCCGGTGTCGGCCCCTTCGATCCACTTCAGCGCCCAACTGCCGTCGCCCTGCAGGACGCGGTTGCAGTTGAGACTGCCATAGGTGCCGGTGACCTTCTTGGTGCCCTTGTACACGCCGTAGTAGCCGGGCTGGTTGAAGTTCCAGTTCACCGTGTCGGACACGCTGGACGTGGAGGAGTAGGTCACCTGGACGTTCAGGCCCAGGCTCGCTCCGACCATGCCGAGGGCCTCGGTGCCGAAGCTGCCCTGGATGTTGCCGGTGAGGCCCACCGAGACGGAGATGGACGTTTGGGTGTTGGTGGAGACGGAGTGGCTTCCGGTCGTGCCCTCGGTGACGTACCAGCCCTTGAAGTGGGTGATCGTCGGGGCGACTTCGGTCGACTTGATGACCGGGTGGCGCTTGCCCAGGTCGGCCGCCGTGCAGGACTGCCCGGCCTGAACGGCGCCGGCGGCGGCACCGGCGGCGGGGGCGGCGCCCTGGGCGGCGGCGGGGCCGGCCACGGCAGTCATGGCGGCGAGCGTCGATGCAGCGGTCACGGTGAGGGCGATCAGCCCTCTGGCTCTGCGGCCGGGAGTTCTCAAGTGGCTCATCATGCCCTTTCTTCGGCCCGGGCGCCATGTCGGCCCGGGCCGGAACCCTGCCAGTTATGTGGTGGGGAGCGGTGGTCGATTGAGGCGAATTTAGCGTCGGCAGCGATGCAGTGACGATGACGGAATCAGCCGGTCCGAGGCGGAACTCATTGCCTTTCCCAGGCTGTTGGGCAGTCTTGACCCGCCCGGGATTCATCAGGATTTCATCTGCGGCGCTACGATCCGCCACCGCCGCCGCACAGATGGGCTGTTCCAGTCGTGATTCCGCTGGTCGCCTCGACGGCCGGCGACTGCCAGAACCGATGTCATCGTCTGTCGGCGCGGCCGACTGCCACCAAGCCATCACGCCATTCGGCCAACTTGCGCATTCCGAAATCGAGGACCTTCGACGGCCGTGGCGCCTTGAATGTGTGCGCGCCAGTGTGAACGGCCCTATGAACGATGGGGGCAGATCCACGACCGCATCCAGTGCGGGCTACGCCGGTTCGATCCCGAGTGGATTTCCATGCCACCGGAGAGAAGGGGGACCACCTTTGAAACGCGCCAGACGACTGCTGGCGGCTATAGCCGCACTCGCCCTCACCGCAGCCCTCCTCACCCTGGGCGCCTCACCGGCCGCCGCCGCACCGCCGTCGGCCGGCCGGGCAGCGCCCAAAGGCCACGACGCCTGCGCGGCCATCGCCGCTGGCTCCGCACTCCGGCGCCAGGGCGCCGCCTGGTTCTGCTTCAGGACGGGCGGCCCGGCCACCGCCCGCGACCTGGCCGCCATGCATCGCCTGGCCGGCGCCCACGGACCGGCTACGGCCCGCGTCGCGGCCCGTGACCCCGACGTCGACCCGGCCGATCCGCTCGATCTGTGCAAGGAAAGCGATAAGGAGGTCAACACCTCCCGCAGTATGTACTGCGTACAGCACCCGATCGGCTACGAACTTCGTGATGCCGACAAGAAGGTGCTCGAGCACGCCGAGGGCGTCGTCATGACCTCGGCCAGGGTCGGCAATACCGAGTGGGAGGAGAAGGTCCTTGCGGCCATCGTTCAGGAAACACCCAAAATGCCCAGGATGACGATTGGCCTGAGGTCCGACTGCACCGGCCCGTGTACAGGCGGCGCGGCTTTTGGCGGCGGGCAAGCGGTCCTTCCGGCGGTGGGCAAGGAGCTCCTCACGAAGATCACTTACAGGACCACGGTCGTCAAGGATGGCGAGGCACGGTCCCAGCCCCTCTACCACATGACAGGGACGATCCTCGCGCCCGGAACGCCCGTCAACACCTCGCTGAACTGGCAGGGCCCCTGGCTTCGCTGTGACAACAAGGTCGGTAACGGGCCCGGCTGCGCCGACGATACGCACATGGCCAACGTGACGTTCCACAAGTCGCAATACAGGGCCGCCGCCGTCAGCTACGAGTGGGCGCAGAAGAAACTCAAGTCCGCTGTCACCGGTACCAAGGTGAACCCCCTGCACCGCGACCCCAAATCCGATGAGTCCTGGACGAAGACCAAGCGCCGTAGGACGTGCACGAACCTCCCGTACCCGTTCCCGGCGGACCCGCTTTTGGTACCGCGAGACTCCTGTGACGAGTTCCCCTTTGCCCGGTCCTTCGAGGGCGGCAAGCCCAACAACCTGTGCGTGGACATCCTGCCCAAGGAGGTCGGCGGCGTGTGGGATGTGGCGAATGTGAGGGTCATGCGGGGCGACCCCGATACGGCGGCGTGCGTGCGCTCCCATGTCACCGAGGAGGACAACGAGGCGGCGGGCGTCGAGCTGGCCAAAGCGACCCGTTCAGCCCGCATCATCAATGGTGAGCCGTACTTTGTGATCGTCGACAACTGAGCGGATGGGTGCGGGGCGAGTCAAGGACGTGTCCGGCAGATCTTCGTCCGGCGGTGGCGCCCCCATCAGGGGCGCGGGGCCCCTGATGGGGCCCTGGGCGTACGGGGCCCCGATCTCGATCAGCCGCGAAGCAGCCGCTGCGCGGCCACCGTCGCCCCGTCGGTGCGGATCGTGCCGGCCACTTCCTTTGCCTGCACGCGGGTCTCGGGGGTCAGGGCGGTCTTCAGCGCAGCCGAGAGCGAGTCGAAGGTCGGGGTCGGGCCGTCGTGTGCCGCGCCGATGCCGAGCTCGGCCACCCGGGCGGCCCAGTAGGGCTGGTCCGCCATCTGCGGTACCACCACCTGAGGCGCACCGGCCAGCGCGGCCGTCGTCGTCGTGCCGGCGCCGCCGTGGTGCACGACGGCGGCCACCCGGCGGAACAGGGCCTGCTGGTTGACCTCGCCGACGGCGAAGCAGTCGTCTCCCGCGTCGGTCAGTGCCAGGTCGGCCCAGCCGCGGGAGACGAGTACACGGCGGCCCTGCGCGCGGATCGCCTCGACGGCCGCGCGGGCGACGTCCTGCGCATCGCGCAGGGGCATGCTGCCGAAGCCCACGTACACCGGGGGCGTGCCCGCGTCCAGGAAGGCCTCCAGGTCGGCCGGGAGCGGGCGGTCGTCCTGCCGGATCCACGCACCGGTCTGTACGACGTCGAGGTCCGCCGGCCGCAGCCACGGGGCCAGGGTCGGGTCGGCCGCCAGCCATGGGCGGTCGGTGAAGACGTGGTCGCGGACGTTGTCCACCGGGGGCAGGCCGATCGCTGCCCGGTGGGTGTTGATCGCCTCGCCGAAGAGCGCGTTCAGGCTCTCCGTGTTCACGTCCCACAGCGCCTGATTGTCCGTGACGTCCGGCGGGACCGGCCGGCCGGGCCAGGCGAGCGGCGGGTGGTGCGGCGACGGCAGGTAGGTCGGGAAGTAGGCCGCGAAGACGTAGGGGATGCCCAGTTTCTCGGCCACCGACCGTGCGGCGGCCGCAGCCGGGAGCAGGCCCGTCGCCACCACTACGTCGCATCCCTCGGCCACCGCGGCGATCTGTTCGTACGTCGCGGCGACCATCCGGGCCGCGCGCTCGGGCAGGCTCTCCGCCGGCAGCGGCTTCGACGTCCCCGTCACCGCCTTGGTCGCCATGTCGCGCACCGACTGGCCGAGCGGCACCAGGGTGAGGCCGAATCCGTCCAGCAGTTCCGCGAAGTCCGGCGGCGCGCACACCTGCGCCTCGACGCCGAGCTCCCGCAGGCTCAGTGCGAGTCCCACCATCGGTTCGACGTCCCCGCGCGACCCGTACGCCACCAACAACACACGCATTCCGCGCCCCCGTACTCTCGTCTTTCGGCTCAGGTCGGTGATTCTGCGGCACGACAGGGGCCTTGCCACAAGCCCCCCTGCCCGCTATAAGTTGATCATGGAGACGTGGCACGCACCGTGCCCGGAATTCCTCCGTCCGCTCACTTGTTCACGGTCACGGACAGCGACTTTCCCTCACCCTGCCGGTCAGGGGCCGGACGAAAGGCGGACGATGCGGGCAGTCATTCACCATGGGCAGCCGGGCACCAGCGGACTACGGCTGACAGAGGTCGCCGATCCGGAACCAGGCACTGGTCGGGTCAGGGTGCGCCTGCGCGCCGCCGGGCTGAACCACCGTGACCTGTTCCTCATGGACGAACGAAGCGGCGCCGAAGCCCCGTTCATCCCCGGCTCCGACGGGGCCGGGATCGTCGACGCGGTCGGGGACGGCGTGAGCGGGGTCCGGGAAGGCGATGAAGTCCTGATCAACCCGACACTGGGCTGGGAGAAGGCCTGCGAGACTCCCGTCGTGCCGGAGATCCTGGGCGGCCCGACCGACGGCACTCTCGCCGAATCCGTCGTGGTGCCCGCCGCCAACATCGCCCGCAAACCGGAACACCTGTCATGGCCGGAAGCGGCGGCGCTGCCCATGGGGGCGCTCACCGCCTACCGGGCGGTGTTCACACGAGGCGGGCTCGAGCCCGGGGAGCATCTCCTCGTACCCGGTGTCGGAGGCGGTGTCGGAGGATGGGCGCTGCTCCTGGCCAAGGCCGCCGGGGCGCGGGTCACCGTGACGTCACGGAAGGCGGACAAGCGGGAACGTGCCGTGCGCCTCGGTGCCGACCGGGCCCTGGACAGTGCGGCGGACTGGGCCGCCGAGCTCGGCGGCGCGTCGGTCGACCTGGTGGTGGACGGGGTCGGCCCCGCGGTCTTCGACCAGTATCCGAAGGTGCTGCGCCCCGGCGGACGTGTCGTCGTGTTCGGCGCCACGACGGGTACGGAGCTCCCTGTTCCCTTGAGGGAGTTCTTCTTCCACCAGTTCAGTCTTCTGGGGACGTCCATGGGCAGCGCCGAGGAGTTCCGGCAGTTGCTCGCTTTCGTCGAGCAGCACCGCATCCGTCCAGTGGTGGACAGTGTGTACGCGCTGGAGAACGTGGCGGAGGCGTACGAGCAGATGGCGGCAGGGACGCAGTTCGGCAACATTGTCATCGTGCCCTGAGCGTCGTGCCCTGAGCGTTGCGCCCTGAGCGTTGCGCCCTGAGCGTTGAACGTACGGGCCTGCGCCGGAGCGGGGGTCTCCGGCGCAGGCGGTTCGGGGGTGTCGGTCGGGGACGTGGCCGCCGACCCGTGACGAGGGGTCAGTCGGTGGCGTCCTGCAGAACGGGCGCGGGCGAGGCCGGCGGGACGACGCTCTTGCCGGTGGAGCGTACGGCGGTGACTTGGAGCAGCAGGGCGACGAAGCCGACTGCGGCCGCGCACAGCGGCAGGACGGCCCCGCTCCATCCGGCGGTGAAGGCGAGGCCGCCGAGCCCCGACCCCACCGCGCTGCCCAGGTAGAGCGCCGATTCGTTGAGGGCCACGGCGACGGCGCCGCCCCGCTCCCCCCGTGCGACCAGCAGGTCGTTCTGCTGCGGGACCTGAAGTGCCCAGCCCACGGCGCCCCAGACGGCGATGGGCAGCAGGGCGAGGAGCGGGTGCAGCGAGGCGGCGGGGCGCAGGACCAGCAAGGCCACGGTGAGCAGCACCAGAATGCCGACGACCAGCGCGTAGGGGCGGCGCACCCGGTCGACGAGCGGTCCGATGAGGAAGCTGCCGATGACACCACCGATGCCCCATGCCCACAGGTACGGGGTGATGCTGTCGACGCTCCCCATGGCATCGGTCGCCATGACCGGGGCGATGTACGTGTACAGGCCGAGGCTGGCGACGGCGGCCAGGAAGGAGACCCCGACGATGGAGGCGACCCGGCGGTCGGTGACGACCTGGACGCGCTGGCGCAGCGTCACCTGGGCGGCGGCGGGGAGGGCCGGAAGACGGACCGCGAGGCCGGCGAAGGAGACGAGGCCGATGGCGGACACCAGCCACAGCGTCGAACGCCATCCGGTGTGCTCGGCGATGAGGACGCCGATGGGCACGCCGATGACGGTGCCGGAGCTCATGCCTCCCATGATCACTGCGAGGGCGCGGCCGCGGCGCTTGTCGTCGACGAGCGAGGCGGCCGCGGAGGCGGCGAGTGCCAGGTAGAGGCCGGCTCCCACACCGGCGAAGGCACGGGTGACGAGCAGGACGCCGAGCGAGCCGGCGAGGGCGCTGCCCGCGTTGGCCAGGGCGAAGACGGCGAGGGAGGCGAGAAGGCCCAGCCGGACGCGTGACGCGGACAGGAGGGTGGCGAAGATCGGGGATGCGATGGCGTAGGCGAGGGTGAAGGTGGTGACCATCTGCCCCGTGGCCGACACGGATGCATGGAAGTCATCCGCTATGACCGGCAGGAGGCCTGCGGTGACGTAGGCGTCGAGGCCGAGCGCGAAGGCTCCGAGCCCCAGGAGGTAAACGAGTTTCACTGGGTCCCCATTGTTCGATGGTCGCGGGACATTCATACTTAGTGGGCGCGATGCCCCGGCGGCAACCGCGGCGGAGTGTTTTCAGCCGTTCTCCGGCCTGCCCGGGTGTGCGATTGTTGGACAATGCGCCACTACTTCCACCCGGACATCGACGCCATCAGCCTGCCCGCCGTGCTGTTCGCGCTGAGCGACGCGACCCGGCTCGGCATCGCGGTCGCGCTGGCGGACGGCAGTGAGCGCACCGCCGGGGAGCTGGGCAGCGACATCGCCAAGTCGACGATGACCCACCACTTGAAGATCCTCCGGGAAGCAGGGGTCCTGTACGTCCGCTCGGAGGGGACCCGCTGTTACAACTCACTGCGCCTGACCGACCTGGAGAGCCGCTTCCCGGGGCTGCTCCGGCAGTTGCTCGGTCTGGCCGTCAAGGACGGCTACACTTCGGCCGATGCCCGCCGCCGGGACGTGGTGTGACGACGGGCACCGGCCGCGCACCGTGGTGAACCGCTCAGCGTGCGGGGCGGTTCACAGGTCCAGTGCGACGTCGTAGGCGGACAGCCACTCGTTCACGCCGAGCGCCATCTCCAGCCCCGAGCGGTCGTACTGCGCGCTCATCTCGCCCATCGGGCTGGCCAGCAGTCCGCGGACGGTGGCCTGGTCGAGCAGCGGCAGCACCGGCGACGACGAGTCCTCGACCACCGCGGTCAGCGCCTGGCGCAGCCCCCGCTCGTACGCCGGGTCCTGCGTCGTCGGGTAGGGGCTCTTGACCCGCTGCACGATCGACTCCGGCAGCAGGTCCTTCGCCGCCGCCCGCAGCAGGCTCTTCTCACGGCCGTCGAAGGACTTCATCTCCCACGGCACGTTGAACACGTACTCGACGAGCCGGTGGTCGCAGAACGGAACCCGGACCTCCAGGCCGACGGCCATGCTCATCCGGTCCTTGCGGTCCAGGAGGGTCTGGACGAAGCGCGTGAGGTTGACGTAGCTCATCTCGCGCATGCGCCGGTCCGTCGCGTTCTCGCCCGGCAGCCGCGGCGTCTCGCCGACCGCCTGCGCGTAGCTGTCCCGCAAGAACTCCTGCATCCCGAGCTTCTGCATCAGCCCCGGGTCGAACAGCGACTTGCCGTCGAAGTACTTCCCGGTCGCGGACGTGAGCCAGGGGAACGTCTGCGCCTCCACCGCTTCGGAGTCGAAGAACCAGCGGTAGCCGCCGAACACCTCGTCGGCCGACTCCCCGGACAGGGCCACGGTCGAACGGGCCCGTACGGCCTGGAACAGCCGGTACAGCGAAGGCCACATGTCGCCCCAGTAGGCCGGCGGCAGATCCAGGGCCCTGAGCACCTTGGCGCGCAGCTCCGGGTCCGCCAGCTCCGCGCTGTTCAGCACGATCTCGCTGTGGTCGGCACCGATGTGCTCCACCAGGTCACGGACGAAGGGCGCGTCGGAGGTACCGCGTACCGGGTCCTCGACGAAGCTTGCACCGTGGTCGGCGAAGTCCACAGAGAAGGAGCGGACGGGCCCCTCGCCCCGCGCGCCCAGCTTCTGGTGCGCCAGCGCGGTGATGATCGAGGAGTCCAGCCCGCCGGAGAGCAGCGAGCACAGCGGGACGTCGGCGACGACCTGGCGGCCGACGATGTCGTCGAGCAGGCCGCGCACCGTGGAGATGGTGGTGTCCAGATCGTCCGTGTGCTCGCGCGCCTCCAGGGCCCAGTACGTCCGCTTGACCAGGCCCGACCGGGAGACGCGGACCAACTGACCGGGACGCACCTCGAACATGCCGGAGAAGATGCCCTGTTCCGGCGTCTTGACCATTTCCAGGATCTCGCGCAGCCCCTCGGCACTCACCTTCCGCGGCACCGCCGGATGGGCGAGGATCGCCTTCGGCTCGGAGCCGAAGACCACGCCGTCCGGCGTCGGGAAGTAGTAGAGCGGCTTGACGCCCATCCGGTCGCGGATCAGCACGAGCGCCTGCTCGCGGGTGTCCCACACGGCGAAGGCGTACATGCCGTTGAGCCGGTCCGCAAGGCCCTCTCCCCATTCCAGGTATCCGCGCAGCACGACCTCGGTGTCGCTGCGGGTACGGAAGCGGTGGCCGCGGGAGACGAGTTCGGTGCGCAGCTCCTGGAAGTTGTAGACCTCGCCGCTGTAGGTGAGGCAGGCCAGTACGCGGCCGTCCTCCTCGGCGACCATGGGCTGGCGGCCGCCGTCGAGGTCGATGATGGAAAGCCTGCGGTGACCGAGCGCGGCGTGCTCGTCGGCCCACATGCCCTCGGCGTCCGGGCCACGGCAGGCCATGGTCCGGGTCACGGCTTCAAGAGTCCGACGCTCCTGGCGAACGTCGCGGGCGAAGTCCACCCAGCCGGCTATTCCACACATGTGGTGCTCCTCGATCAAATAACGCTGACGGTTGGTGAGTCGGTGAAAGTGCGTCGGAATTTCGGCGCGAGGGAGAGGACGCCCGGGGAAACGGGCCGCGGGGCGTCGATCAGCCCAGGCGCTCCCAGTCGGTCTCCTGGAGTACGGTGCGGCCGGCCGGGAAGTACGTCACGGGAGCGGTGGTGCGGGCCTGCCGTTCCATGGTGTTCAGCAGCCGCTGCAGGGCCACCGCGTCCGGCATGCCGGGGAAAGGCTGCTCGGGCTTCTCGCCCCGGACCACGAAGCGGGCCACGTCCGCCGCCATCCGGCCCAGCTTGACCACGGTGGCAGCCTCTTCGGGGACCGGCTCGGAGCTGGTGTCGAGCTCGTGGACGACGACGTCCCCCTCGGAGGTGCGGCGCCACACCCGCAACCGATCGGCGTCCCACTCGGGCGTGTCGTAGACGAGGCTGGCGTATTCCAGCTCACCGGCCGGGGAGCGGAAGACGAAGTCGACCTCGCGTTTGCGGGTGATGTTCACGAAACTGCTGTAGCCGGTGACGACACCCGGGCCGAGGCGGGCCGACAGGGCGACGCTGTCGAGCACCTCGGGTCCCGAGACCGAGAAGTCGGAGCGGGTGCCCAGCACGGTGTCCAGCGCCAGCTCCCGGCCGTGACCGGCGATCCAGCCGACGAGGTCCAGCGGGTGGATGACCTCGCTGGGCACCCCGCTGGTGGGCCGGTGGTCGTTGATGCGGTCCTTGCCCCAGGTGAAGTGCGCCCGCACCAGCTGCAGATCATGCTCCCGGACATGGTCGCGCAACCACACCGTGGCCCGGGAATAACGTTCCACGAGATCCATGCAGAAGCCCTGGGTCCCGGCGAGCGCGGATTCCACGGCGGCCAGGTCGTCACGTGACGTGACGAGCGGCTTCTCGGCCACCACGAATCCCTCGTAGCCGGCCAGCTGGGCGAGCACTTCGGCGTGGGCCTCGTCCGGAACGGTGACGACGACCACGTCCGGCCGGAAATCGTCGAGGCCTTCCCGTACCGAGGCGTAGTACGGAATGTCCGGGTCGCGCCGGCGCCGCCCCACATGGGCGAACTCCATGGGAAGTCCGGTGTTCCGGAACGCCATACGGAAGCGGGTGCCGGCATATCCGAGCCCTACGATCAGAATTTTCACGGTCTATCCACCTCGCACATCAAGGGCCAGCAGATCCTCGCCGGTCGGCAGGAATCCGAGTTTCCGGTAGAGCGCAGCCCCGTCGGCAGTGGTCTGCAGGACGACGCCGGACGCCTCCTGGCCACGCAACCAGGAAATGACGTGGTTCATGACCCGGGCACCCAGGCCGTGCCGGCGCCACCGGGGTTCGACCACGACCGTCTGCACCCATCCCACGCGCCCGTTGAGGCTGTGGGCCGTCGGTGCCCGCTCGTCCAGCACGGCGATCGCGCAGGCGACCAATGCCTTTGCGTCGCCGATGACCGCGACGTGCACCTGCTCGCCGGCCCCGGTCAGGTGCCGGTGGAGCCAGCCGCGGTAGGCGTGGCGCCAGGCCGCGTCCTGCGCCGGGTCACGCGCCACGTAGTGGCCGTCCCCGGTGCTGAGCAGATACCCGCGCAATCGGACCAGCTCGTCGATGTCCTCGGTGGTCGCCGGCCGGGGCGTTAAGTCTGGCTGGGCAATCACGGAACAGGACTCTATGGCCGTTCGCGCCGCAAGTGAAATGAACTCGGTGAGCGACCTATACAGCAACTGAATAACTGGCCGCGCCGACGCCGCCACCTCGACTTATCCGGCCGGTCGATCAATCTGCCGCAACGGTATTTCTCTTCGGGATGCCGGGTGATTACGTTCGTGGCGTCCAGTACTGCTGATTCTCCCACCGGAGGTCCCATGTTCGGGTACATCGACTTCTTCTCCGCCGAGATCGAAAAGCTGAAGGAACGCGGCGGCTACCGGACATTCCTCGAGGTTGCGCGCATGGCCGGTGAATTCCCGGCCGCCCTCAAGCACGGTCCCGGCGACGGGCGCAGGATCAGTGTGTGGTGCAGTAACGACTACCTGGGCATGGGGCAGCACCCCCTCGTCCTCGAGGCCATGAAACGGGCTGTCGACGAGTCCGGAGCAGGCAGCGGCGGTTCCCGCAACATCTCCGGCAACCATCGCTACCACGTGGAGCTGGAGCGTGAGCTGGCCGACCTGCACGGCATGGAGGCGGCCCTGATCTTTCCCTCGGGCTATGCGGCGAACGATGCTGCGCTCACCGTCCTGGCCGGTCGTCTGCCCGGCTGCGTGGTCTTCTCCGACGAGCTCAACCACGCGTCGATGATTGCCGGGATCCGGCACAGCGGCGCAGAGAAGCATGTCTTCCGCCACAACGACATGGAGCACCTGGAGGAATTGCTGGCCGGCACCGACCCGGCCCTGCCCAAGATCATTGCGTTGGAAAGCGTCTATTCCATGGAAAGCGACGTGGCCCCGCTGGAACGGGTCGCGGAGCTGGCCCGTACCTACAACGCCTTCACCTACCTCGACGAGGTCCACGCGGTCGGCATGTACGGGCCGCACGGAGCGGGCAAGGCCGCCGAACTGGGGCTCGACGGGCGGTTCGACGTGGTGCAGGGCACGCTGGCCAAGGCATTCGGCACGGCGGGCGGATACGTGGCCGGCCCCGCGGCGGTCGTGGACGCGATCCGCAGTTTCGCCTCGGCGTTCATCTTCACCACTTCCCTGCCCCCGGCGGTCGCCGCCGGAGCGCTGGCGGCCGTTCGCCATCTCAAGCGCTCGGAGCAGGAGCGCAAGCAGCTGCAGGCCAAGGCCGGCCTGCTGCAGGAACTGCTGCGGGAACGCGGCATACCGGTGGTGTCGGAGGCCGCGCACATCGTTCCCGTCCTGATCGGCGACGCCGCCAAGTGCCGTGAGGTGGCGAGCGAACTGCTGGACCAGCACGGCTACTACGTCCAGCCGATCAATGCTCCGAGTGTTCCCACCGGCACCGAGCGGCTTCGGGTCACCCCGACCCCGCAGCACTCCGAGGACGAGATCGTGGGCTTCGCCCGGGCCCTGGACGGGGTCTGGGAGCGCGCCGGCCTGCCCCGCAGGCTCGCCGGGGCGCTGGCCTGAACCGTACTCCCGGCCGGGCGCCGCACTGTGTGGGGCGCCCGGCCGGGTACGGGAGGGGTTACGGCCGTACCGGAGCCGGCCACTTCGCTGGACGCTGCAGCGGCGCTCTCAGCGGGTGGCCAGTTCCCGTTCCGTGTGGTGGCGGGCCGACAGTTGCGGAGCCAGGCGCCGGGTCCGGCGTGCCGAGATCACCCGGCGGGCCACCGCGGTGAAGCGGTCGGCCAGCGGATGGGCCCCCTGTGCGGGCCGGACCAGCGAGATGGGGACCTCCGGGGCCCCGCGCAAGGGCACGAACCGCACCGACGGATGCAGATTGCGCCGCAGTACGAGGTCGGGCAACACGCTGATCCCTCGCCCGGCGGCCACCGATTCGAGGCACTCGTCGAAGTTGTGGCACTGGACGGTGAGGACGGGTTTGCCGCTCGCCGGCCAGTCGTGCTCCCCGACGACACCGCTGACCGAATTGATCACCATGGGGTAGTCGGCCAGTTCGGCCCAGTCCGCCCAAGGCCGTCCGCTCCACGGGTGCCCTTGGGGAACGGCAGCAACACATTCCTCCGTATCGAGTTCAGTGGCTCTCATCCCCTCGACCGGTGTGCGTCCGCGCAGCAGAGCCAGATCCACGATGCCCTGGTCGACGCCCGCGCTGCGGTCGTCCCGGCGGCGCAGCTCGACTCCCGCACCGGTCTCCTCCTCGAAACGGACGATGGCTTCCTGCATCCACGCGTCCGGCAGGAGCCAGGAGAACCCCAGTCGCAGTACCGGCCGTT
Organism: Streptomyces sp. NPDC049585; assembly: GCF_040675615.1. Lineage (NCBI taxonomy): Bacteria > Bacillati > Actinomycetota > Actinomycetes > Kitasatosporales > Streptomycetaceae > Streptomyces > Streptomyces sp. NPDC049585. The sequence continues at coordinate 30,375 of NZ_JBFAPE010000026.1, forward strand.
CGGACAGCGGGAACAAGGCCCGTTCCAGGTGCGGTAACAGCGTCTGCAGATGTTCGCGGAGTTTGACTCCGGCGGGGCTCAGCGTCACCTGCCGCGTGGTGCGGTGGAAGAGCGGAACGTCGAGCTGTTCCTCCAGGCGCCGGATGGAGCGCGTCAGCGTCGGCTGGTTGCTGTCGAGCCGGGCTGCGGCATGAGTGAAGCTGAGGGTGTCGGCGACCGCCAGAAATGCCTGCAGGTGCTTGAAGTTGACATCCCATATGCGCATTGACGGGCTTTTCTCCTCCTCGGAGTCCCCCGCTGGCAGCCCACCGCTCATCGTGTACCTCGGCCGCCCTCTTCCAGGTGTGGAGCGGTGGCCCGGCAGGTGGCAGTCGCGGAGAAGCAGAGCCGATCATTCTGAACAGCCGTGATCCGCACCGTGCGCTCCCCGGACCCGTCGGTCTCCGTGACCGTCCGGAGAGGAGTGGCGGTGACGGTGCACAGGGCGTCCAGTTCGACGTACTGATGGAACTCGCAGTCGAGGCGGGTGACATCGGCGCCTGCGACTGCCTGGTGGGCGGCTTCCAGGAGCACGATTCCCGGGACATGGTCGACGGGGTGGTCGAACAGGACGGGATGGCTCGTGTCGATCCGCAGGAGCCACTGGTTCTCGTCGAGCGCCGAGAGGACCACGTCCTGTTCCCGGGAACGGCCTGTGGCGGCGAACGGCACCGGCTGCCCCGGAGGCACGGCCGACGCCATGGCGGCCCCGGCGTCCGCACGCGCGCCGCGAAGTCGCTCGTACGCGCCGGGAGAGAGCAGGGCGAACCGGGTCTCGACGGTGGCCACACGCACGCCTTCCCAGTAATAGACCGCCCGCAGGGACAGCGCCGCGGGGCGAGCGCCGCGGTAGGCGAGGTCGAAGCACTCGATGTGCAGGTCGGCGTGCGGGCCGCGATTTTCCCCCGCATAGGCACGGTCTTCGATGGTGTACTGCAACGTGTCCCAGATCAGCTGGTGGCCCAGCGGCACGTCGTACGCGGCGTGGCACAGCATCGGAAGGGCCTGGCGTACGGTCTCGCAGACCAGCAGCGGGTCGAAAGGTGCGCCCACCCGGTAGAAGGCATGCGCCACGGGCCGGCGCGCGTCTATCCGGAATCGGTCGTCGCCGGTCCGCTGCCAGTGCGTGAGGTAGACCTCGGCGGTGCGTTGCTTATGGGTGTGAACCGGCTCTACGACGCTCTTTCTGTCCAGGCATGACGACGCGATCACGCTTCCCCCTTGGTGCTGCGGCCCAGGGCACGGCCCTCGGCCACGAAACTATGTGTATAGGTAACATAGAGGTCGTTCCGTTTGTTTGTCGAGGCAGTTGGTTGAAGAGCTGATGACAGGAAGACGTATGCACGATCGAGCACTGCACACCCGGGCAACCCTCATCCGCGCGGCGGCCGAGGTGTTCGACGAGTGCGGCTATCACGGAGCCGGGATCAACAGGATCCTGACCAGAGCAGGCGTGACGTCCGGCGCGATGTACTTCCACTTCAAGTCCAAGGAGTCCTTGGCGCGAGCGGTCATGCTGGAGCAGGCGACCGACGTCACGCTGCCGCAGCAGCCCCGGGGCCTCCAGCAGCTCGTCGATGTGACGCTGGCGCTCGCCAGGGAGCTCCAGAGCAACACCCTGCTACGGGCGGGCGTGCGGCTCGCCGTGGACCAGGGCGGCCCGGCCGTCCAGGACGACACGGTGTACAAGTGGTGGGCGGACCGCTTCCGCGAGGAGCTCGTCGTGGCACGGCAGGAAGGCGAGTTGCTGACTGCCGTGGACGACGCGGAGTTCGCCGACGTGCTGGTGGCAGCCTTCACCGGGACACAGCTGAAGTCACAGATCTCGACCGGCTGGGCCGACCTGCCGCTTCGCATCATGTCCCTGTGGCGCTACCTGCTGCCCGGCATCGCCACGACCGAGGCCGCGGCGCGCATCACCCTGGACAGCGAGCGGCGCCTGCCATGGGACTGAAACCTCTGCGCATCGTCCTCACCGGCGCCACCGGCTTCATCGGAGGCACCGTCGCGGCCGAACTTCTGCATGATGCCGCACAGCCACACGTCCGTGTCGTCGGACGCTCGGCCCCGGAGCAGCTGATCGCAGCAGGGGCGGAATGGGTCGAGGCGGATCTGGCGGAACCGCATACCCTGCGCGGTGTCTGCACGGACGTCGACGTGCTGCTCCACTTGGCCTCCCGCGTCAGCGGCGATCCGGAGCAGTGCCACGCGGTGAACACCGACGGCTCGGCGCACCTCATGGCCGAAGCCGTCCGCGGCGGCGTCGAGCGCGTGACCTACTTGTCGACCGCTGCGGTGTACGGCCACGGTCCGCACCGGGGAGCGGACGTCGAACAGGCCGAGCCCGCCCCGGTGTCCGCCGCGAGCTCGACGCGGCTGGCCGCCGAACAGTACGCCCTGAACGCCGGGGGCACGGTCCTGCGCCCCGGCCTGGTCCTCGGCGAGGGGGACCGCTGGGTGGTGCCCGCCCTGGCCGAGCTGCGCCGCCGGGTACCCGCCCGCTGGGCGTCCGGCTCGGCACGGCTCTCCCTGGTCGCCGTGGAGGACCTGGCCCGGCTGATCGCCAGGACCGCGCTGGCCCCCCGCCCCCTCCCCCGGGGCGTCCACCATGCCAGCCACCCCGAGCCGGTGCTCGCCCAGGACCTCATGGACGCCCTGGCCGACCACCACGTCCTGCCACCCACCCCGGCGGACGACTGGCCCTGGCCCCGCTGCCTGGAACGGCTCGCCACGACCCCGGGACGCATCTCCCCGCGGCAGTTCAGCCTTCTGGCCCAGGACAACTGGTTCCGCAGCGACAGCATCTGGCGGCTCGCCGGCGTCGCCCCGGGGCCGAGCCCCCTGGAACGCATGGGGTGCTGGGCACCTTGGTACCGCGGACACCTCTCCCGTACGCCCTTGGGGTCGCCCGGGACGCCGGCGTCAGGAGCGGGTCGTCAGCGTTGCTGAAGGTTCCCCTACAGATGGGACCGCCGTGGTGGCCCGTACCGGACCGAGTGGCGGGGGCGCACACGACGGAACCCCGTCGAGGCCACGGAAGTCCATGCCGGTGCCGCAGCGCGCCTGCCGACCATGCATCCTCACCTCAGCGGCTTGCCGTCTGCCGGCAGGCACGCCGGTGTGGTCGCACTCGCGTGCGCGACCGTGCACAGGTACAGGGGGCGTTCGGCCAGGGCCCGGTCGTCGGAGGGGAGGTGGAAGGGGCGGTCCTGGGCGACGGTGTCCTTGACGTCGACGCTGTTGCGGAGCTGCTGCAGGACGTTGGAGGCGCGCGGGGGCAGCTTGGTGCCGGTCCAGGTGCGGTAGACGGCGGCCGCCGCGGCGCGGAACGCATCACTGCCGGCCGCGTGGTCGCTGTGATGGTCGGGCGAGAAGGCGATGTACGACAGGTCGACCGCCGTGTAGCGGCCGAGGTGGGCGAATTCGGGGAGTTCGGGGTACTCGATCAGGGTGTCGACGTCGGAGGCCAGGAACGGGAACGGCGTGCCGGTGGCGCTCCCGCACTCGGCCTGCACCTCGTTGAGGATCTTGGGCAACTGGCTGCCCCGGGCGGCGAAGAGCGTGATGCCGTTGTCCCGGTTCAGGGCACAGATCTTCTTGGCCAGCTCGGGCAGCGTGCTGACGACTCCGGGCTGCCCGAAGTCCGGCGTGCGGACGACTTCCGGTTCCACGAGCCCGATGCCCTGCCCGGCCAGCTCGGTGTCGAGGTCCTGGCGGAGGTTGAGGCTGTAGCGGTCCTTGTCGTCGTAGATGACGAGGGCCTTCTTGCGCTTGAGCTCCATGACGCGCCGGGTCAGGGCCCGGGCGAGATGGCGGTTGGTGGGCTGGGTCTGGACGAAGGTGGCGGTGTCGGTGGTCATGAAGTCACCGGTGACCGCGGCCCCGATGACCGGCAGGTCGGGTGAGAGGCGGTTGATCGCGTCGACGGACGCCTGACGGCTCTGGGAGATGCCGATGACGGCCGAGATGCTCGTGCCGTCGCCGGTCAGCGTGTTCAGACGGTCGGCAACCTCCCGCCCTTGGGCGAACGCGTAACCGGCGTTGGCGATCAGCAGCCGCAGGTACGGCCGCTCGGCATCGCCCGCCGCCTGCTTGTTGAACTCGCGCTGCGCGTCGGCTGCGCCCTCCAGCTGGAGGACACCGGCGGGAGTGATCTGTTCGTCCTTGCCCTGCGGGTCGGCGGTCAGCGGGGAGAGGAAGACCACCGTACGGTGCGCGCCGCGGTCGGCCACCGCGTTCTGGGCCCGGATCCGGTCCTGGAGCGTACGGAGCAGCTCCTGGCTGCCCCCGTCCGTGAAGTAGCAGCCTTCCGAGGCCGTGTCGACACCCACCCGGACCCCCTGGGCGGCCCACGTGTCGTGGCAGGCGTCCTGGCGCACCCAGTTCACCACGGGGACGGCGCCGGCCAGCAGCGCGAGGGCCAGGAGGACGCCCAGGTACGCGGACGGCCACGGCACCGAGCGCGGGGACACTGCCACATTGATGTCCAGCCAGTCGCTCACCTCCGTCTGGTCCTCTCCGGACAGGCGGACGCGCAGTCGCCCGTCCACCACCCCGGCACCGGCCGAGCGGGCCCGGCCCTCCAGCAACGGCCGAAGGCAGTCGGCCGCTCCGGCCGGCGTCTGCACACGCCGACGACCACTGGGAGCGTCCCTGCCTTCCTGCTCGTCGTGCACATCGGGCAGTTGGTCCACTGGAGTACGGTCGGCGGCCAGGACCAGCAGCGGCAGTCCGCGCCGGTGCAACTTGACCAGGCCGTCCAGCAGTCTGCGGGTGGCCGAGCGCGGTTCGTCCACCCGCGGCAGCAGGACGACGAACGGCCACACCCGACGCCGCCGCCGGGGCAGCAGGACGCCCCGGCGGGCCGCGCGCACCAGGTCCACCGCCAGCGCCTCCAGCAGCAGGGACTGCCGCAGCGCCGCGCGGTTGCGCAGCTCGCCGTTCTTGCTGAGGGACACGGCGGCGGCAAGGAAGCGCGTCGCCGCCGGACCGCCCGCGCTGCGCACCTTCGGGGCGTACCAGCGCAGGCGCCGCGTACGGTTGAGCCAGGTGCGGTAGACCCACTCGAGGGGCCAGGCCACCAGGACGGTGGCGATCGCGCCCAGCCGCTCGCTGATCTGTCCGGCCCCGCCGGTGCTGATGAAGGACCGCAGTCCCTTCAGGCCGGGCGTGTCCTTCTCCCAGGCCACGCAGAGCTCCTCGGCCAGCGTACGGCGCTGGGCGCGCGCCGCACCGGCGCCCGCGTCGATGTCCAGCACCCTGCGGCAGGTCCAGTAGGTGGACAGCGTCAGTCCGCCGGCGGCCGCGGGCATGGTCTGTTCCAGCTGCCGGGTCAGCTCGTCGAGCAGGACGACGTCGGGCTCGGCGGACCGCCGCGCCCGCTCCACGAGCGCCTCGCCGAGCAGCGCATGCGGGGCCACGGGTGCCCCGCTCGCGTCACGCAGGCGGTCGCGGTAGCCGGTGACGAAGGCGGCGTCCTGCCCGTGGTTCCCTTCGAGGACGACCGCCGGCAGCTCCCGCCGGCCCACGGGCCGCCCGACGAGCCCGTCCAGTACGGCCACGAGGTCCTTGACGCCCGTCAGCGGTGGAATCCTGCCCATGCCACCCGCCCCCTTACACAGCGTTACTTGAAGGGAGGAACTCTCCCATTGGTCAGGGGCTCGGGTGGCCCGTCGTCCGCTATTGACCATCTCTGCAAGAAACGATTCAACAGGGAGGCGCAATACGGGCGCGCAGTGCCCTTGAGTGGTCACGGCCGGCATCGCGGGGCTCAACGGAGTCGGTGGACGCTGCCGGTGCACGACGCCCGGCCGGTCGGGCGCCCTCGGCGGAGCGGCAGGACTCATCCCAACACCTCTGCCATCAACGCCCGTTAACGGGTTGTTGATCGCCCATAGAGCGGCACCCGGGATGGTCGAGACCAGTACGCAAAGGGTGTACCACCCAGCCGGAAAGGTCTCGCAATGTCGCTCGCCAAGTCGCTGAGAACGAACCGCCCGACCATCACGCGCACCGCCTCCGCCGCAGCCGCCGTCCTCCTCGCCGCCACCGGGCTCCTGGCCACCGGTGGGGCGGCCCACGCCGCCGTGCCCGCCGCCGCCTCCGACACCCTCGCCAACGGCGGCACCCTGTTCCCCGGCGCGAGCCTGACCTCCGGTGACACCCGTCTCGTCATGGAGCAGAACGGCGATCTCGCCCTCTACACCACCGGTGCCGACGGCGCCGAGGAGCGGCAGTTGCGCTGGCACTCCGGGACCACCGGCGAGGGCAACAAGGCCGAGCTGCGCGCCGACGGCAACCTCGTCGTCACCGCCCCGGACGGCGGCGCGCTCTGGCAGAGCCGGACCGGCAGCGACGACTGCCGGCACATGCCGTGGACCAAGCTCACCGTCCGCTCCGGCGGCGACATGTCGATCCTGGCGACGACCGACAGCGAGGCCCCCTACGTCGTCCGGCTCTGGTCGGCCTCCTACGGGCTCCAGTTCCCCTGCGGTTCCTCCACCCGGTGAACACCCCCGTCGCAGGCCTGGGGTTCGCTCTGCTCGGCCCGGTGCGGGCCTGGTGCGACGGGCTGCCGGTCGACCTCGGGCAGCCCCGTTCGCACGAGGTGTTGGCGGTGCTGCTGGCCGCCGCCGGCCGGACGGTGTCGATGCCCCTGCTCGTGGACGCCGTGTGGGACGAGGCCGACCGGCCGTGCCGTCCGGAGCACTCGGTCCGTACCCACGTGTGGCGGCTGCGCCGGGCGCTGGCCCGGCACACCGCCGAGCCGTTGCTCGTCACCGTCGGCGGCGGCAGGATCGGAGGGTACGCGCTGCGCGTGCCCGCCCATGCCGTGGACATCTGGGCCTTCGAGCGCGCCGCGGCCCGGGCCGAGGAGGTCCGGGCCCGCGGCGGTACCGCCGGCCAGGCCCGCGAGGTTCTCACCGAAGCGCTGGACCTGTGGGCGGGCGAGCCACTGGCCGGGCTCCACGGACCGCACGCCCGGACCCTGCGCGCCCGCCTCCAGCAGACGCGGCAATCCCTGCTGGAGGCGCGGCTCGGCCTCGACGCCGAGCTCGGCGACCGGCCCCACCTGGCCGCCGAAGCAGGCGCCCTGGTCATGGAGTTCCCCGCCAGCGAGCGGCTGCGCGCGATACAGATGCTGGCCCTGTACCGCGCGGGCCGCCAGGCCGAGGCGCTGGGCGTCCACGAGGACACCCGGCGCCACCTCGGTACCCCGCCCGGCGCCGAACTGGCCGCGCTGCACCAGCGGATCCTGCGCTCCGACCCGGCCCTGCGGCTGCCCGAGGACAGCGGACACCGGCCCCGCACACCCGGCGCGGGCGGCGCCTTCCCCTCCCCCGTCGCCGGCTTCACCGGGCGCGAGGAGCAGCTCCGGGACCTGACCGGGTTGCTGACCAGGACGGACGCCTCGGCCGTCGTCGTCTCGGCGGTCAACGGCATGGCAGGCGTCGGGAAGACCACGCTCGCCGTGCACACCGCGCACGAGCTCGGCGACGACGCGTTCCCGGACGGACGCCTGTACGTCGACCTGCGCGGCGCCGACACCGAACCCCTGCACCCGCACCACGTGCTGGAGGGCTTCCTGCAGCGGTTGGGCGTCGCCGACGAGGACGTCCCCGACGACGCCGACGAACGCGTCGCGCTCTACCGCACCCTGCTGGCCGACCGCCGGATGCTCCTGCTGCTGGACAACGCGGCCTCCTGCGAACAGCTCAGACCGCTGATCCCCGGCGCCGCCGACTGTGCCGTCCTGGTGACCAGCCGCGCCTGGCTCACCGGACTGGCCGGGGCACGCCACCTGCGGCTGGACGTCATGCCGCCCGGCGATGCCCTGCGCCTGCTGCGGCGCACCATCGGCGACCGCGCCGTGGACGCGGAACCGGAGGCAGCCGTCGCGCTCGTGGCCGCCTGCGGACACCTCCCGCTCGCCCTGCGGATCGTCGCCTCCCGCTTGGCGGCCGAACCCGGCCGGTCGCTGGCGGACATGGTCCGGCGGCTGGCGGACGAACGCCGGTGCCTGGACGAACTGCGCACCGGCGACGCCGCCGTGGACGCCGCCTTCGAGCTCTCGTACTCCACCCTCACACCCGAACAGGCCCGCGCCTTCCGGCTGCTGGCCCTACCGGATGTGCCCGACCTCGCCCTGCCGAGCGCGGCCGCCCTGCTGGGTCTGGGCACGGACGAGGCGGAGGAGCTCATCGAATCCCTCGTCGAACTCAATCTGCTGGAGTCGCACCGCCTGGACCGCTACCGGTTCCACGACCTGGTCCGTGCCTTCGCCCGGGCCCGGGGCGCCCGGGAGGACGCCCCCGGCACCACGTCCCGCGCCCTCGCCGGCCTGCTGGACTTCTGCCTGGCCACGGCCCGCAACGCCGATGCGGTCGCGCACTCCGCCGAACCGGACGAACGCACGCTCATCGACGTCGTACCGGCCTCTCCCGGGCTCGCCTTCGCCACCGCCCGGGAGGCCACCGACTGGATGCGCCAGGAGACCGCCCTGCAACGGGCGCTGATCGCCCGCGCCTGCGCCGCCGACGACGGCCTGCCGCTGTCCCAGGCCGCCGATCTCCTCGACCGGCTCAACACCGTGCTCTCCGGCATCACCCACCTCACGGCGGTGTCGGAACAGGCCCGGCAGGTCGCCGAGGTCGCCGCCCGGCGCGGCGACCGGCCGTCCGAGGCCCTGGCTCGTTACGTGCGCGGGAACGCGCTGTGGCACGCCAACGCCTTCCCCGAGGCCGAGACCGAACTCCACCGCAGTCTGGAGCTCTGCGATCACGACACCGACCTGCGGCTGTGCGCCTCGGCTCATCTCACCCTGTGCGCCCACGCCCGGGTACGCGGCCGCTTCGACGACGCGGTCGCGCACGGGGAGGCGTCGGTACGGTTCTTCCGGACGCTGGGTGCGGCGACCGCCGAGGGCACCGCACTGGGCGAGCTGGCCTTCAACTACGCCCGCCAGGGCCGCCTGTCCGAGGCGCGGGCGGCGGCCGAGCGCGGCGCGGAGCTGCTCGGCGGGCGGGAGTCGGTGTCCAAGGCCATCGGCCTGTACTACCTGGCCCGGGTGCTGCGCCTGTGCGGGGACCGGGACGAGGCGCTGCGCCGGGCCGAAGCCGCCCTGCCGCTCTTCCGCACCCTGAACGTGTCCTCCTTCGAGGCCGCGTCGGGCAACCTGATCGCGGAACTCCACGCCGAGGAGGAGCGGTACGCGCTCGCGGCGCAGACCGCCGAAATGTTCCTGCCGCTCGCCCGCAAGGTCAGCGCGATGCTGGAGGGCGGTCTGCTCCGCACGCTCGGCCGCAGCCTCGTCCACCTGGGGCAGCAGGCCCGCGCCGGCGCCTGCCTGCGGGCCGCGCTGGAACTCTTCGAGGGGCTGCGGGCCGAGCAGGACGTCGCACACCTCCGCCGGCTGCTGGACGAGCACACAACAGCGCCGTCTACCGCGCGGTGAACGCCGGCGACGCCATGAACGACCAGGCCGGCTCCATCAGCTTCGACCGCTGACCCGTCCCCACCACCTTCTCCTCGGCCCCGCGACGGGAAGCTTCCGCTCCGCCACCTGCGCATCAATGGATCGTTCAGTGACCATTTGCTCACATGCGGTGAGCTTGGCAGTAGCGGAAATTTCATTCCTCACGCACTGGGTCCGCGCCCGCAGACAGAACAGGAAAAGGACATGGCATTTCACATCAGTCAGGGACACCCGAACCCGCTGGTTCTGGCGCGGGACGAGACCAAATCGTTCACGATCGAGGTGTATGCCGATACCCCGGTCGGCCCGGGCGAGACCATCCGGGTGAAGCTACCGGAGGGTCTGATCTTCCCGTCCACCGGCCAGGTCCGCTACATCAGGGGAGGTGTCAACGAGGGTGTGGACGGCCTGAGCCGCGAAGACGGCGGCCGCCTCGTACGCTTCAAGGCCAAGGCCATCGGAACGCAGCCGGAGGGCTTCTATTCCGTCAACGTCCAGGCCCTCCCGAACGCCGAGGACCGGCCTCCTCTCCCGGACGGTCTCACCATCGGCGCCTCCACCACCGCACAGCTCAGCTTCCGCATCAGCCCGCCACAGCCCGTGGAGCACACGGTGCACGGAACCGTCGATGCGAACAGAAACATCCTCTCCGGTGTCGGCTTCACCGTGATGCCGGGCCTGACAGGGGTGTGCAGGATCATCTTCACCAAGGCCTTCGTTTCCCCGCCGACCGTCGTGGCCACTTTACGGAATGGCGGTGAGCGGGGAACCATCTCGGTCGAAACCGTCGATACGGGCTTGTTCACCCTGCGCACCGCGACCAATGGCGCCTGGGCTCCCCTGGGGTTCTCCTTCGTCGCAATAGGCGTCACAGCACCGAATCCGTAACCGCGCCTCCCCCGCCCCACCCGCCTCTCCGCCGACTACCGGCGGAGAGGGGCATCGGGGCGGGAACGCAACTCGTTGCCATCACGTCGGTAACGCCGGCCAGGACTTGGCCGAATAGGCGTCATGTGATCAGAGGTTTGAGCGGTGTAGCTTCGTCGCCGTTTCGCCAGTCGCCGCAACGACGGGGATCACCATCCTCGTGATCCCGCGCTTTGATCTTCACCTAGGGGAGGTACGCGTGACGTCATCGTCGGAGACCGCACCGAGCATTGATCCCATCGGGTCGCTCGACCCGATCGCGCTGGGACGCGCCATGGACAAGCTGGTGGCGGCGGCTCTTGCCGCGCAGACCTGGAGCCTGGTCGGCACCGCCGAGGTGGCTGTGTCGACCACGGACAGGAGCGGGGCACAGGCCATGCGCACGGCTCAGGAGGATGTCAGGGACAGTGCTCGCGCCTACCTGGGTACGCAGATCCCCGGAGTCATCAAAAGGCTCGTCGACGTCCAGAGCGCAGCCGCGCTCTTCCGCAGCATGAAAACGCTGGCCGCCACGGCCCCTGAACAGTCGGCCGTCTGCCTCGACGCCGTGACGAAGGAATTCGGGAACTTCCAGCTGATGGCGGATGAGTTCGCCAAGGTGTACGAGAGTTTCTGCGAACAGGCGGAGTCCAGGGGAACCATCCTGGCCGACCTCACGGGCGCCGAAATCAGGAGGCTTTCCGCAGGCAAGGGGAAGATCGCCACCACGGCCCGTGCACTGAAGGACATGCAGCAGACCGTGAGCAAGGATCTGGATGACGTCATCGAGGCGTCCCCCAAGGCCGGCAAGGAGGCGCGGAAGGTCCTCGACTCCGTTGTGGAGTCCCTCAAGGCAATCGGGGGCAAGGGCAAGGCCGCGGGTGGCTCGGAGGCCGTGCACGGGGGGATCGGGACTTCCTCGTCCGGCGATGTCGGCACAGCATTGCAGAAGCTCCGCAAGGACGGCGAAAAGCTCGACACGCTCTACAGCGAGCTTGCCTCGTTGCGGGCGGGGTTGCAGGCGGTGATGAAGGTCGCCGCGGACTGCGACGCGTATGTGCGCACTGTGCGCGCCGCCGCAGGGCCGGCCAGAGCGGTTGCCAACATGTGGCAGCAGATGTACGCGGAGTACGCGACCGCCGTGGTGAAGCACACGCAGCCCGGTGACGGTTCCGCGCTGGCCAAGGAAATCGACGGGGCCGCCGTCAGGTGGGAATCGCTCCTGGAGCAGACCACGGCACTGAGCGCTGCGATCACCGGCAACTGACGCGGAGCATCGGGCACGACAACCGAAGGGGCGAACATGACCACGGCCATCCAGGCGAGCATCACGCTGCAGCAACAGGTCGGGAATTCGGTCGCACAGCAAGGGGGAATGACGGCGATCGTTCAGGCGTATGCACTGAGCGTGACGCAGCAGGCGAAGCTGGATCTGAGCGCCAGCGGCAACAGCCAGGTGAGAGCTTACGCAGCGGGGATCAACAGTGAACTGGGCAAGGCTGCGGGCACGGCGAGGACCTACCTCAACACTGTGCAGCCGCAATCAATGGCACTGCTTGCCGAGACCCGTGCCTACTTTGCCCTCCAAGGAGCCTTCGTCAGCATTCTCCAACAGGGCTTGCCTGCGAACACCGTAGCGCAACTGCTCCGCGCCATTCGGGACGAAGTGGGCGTGCTTGCGGGCAAGGACAGCAGTACGCCACGACCATGCAGAACCTGCGCGACACCTTCGGGGACAGCGGAAGGGAGTTCGCCTCCTACGCCGCCAAACTGCACTCCGTGGTAGGCGGCAACCAAGGGATCCTGAAGCAGCTGGACGACCAGCTGAAGCAGGTGAACGCCCAGATCAACGCGAACTCCTCCAGGGCTGCCAACGGCTTGGCCGTCCTCGGCGGCTTGGCCTTGATAGCCGTTGGCGTTCTCGGCGCGGTGTTCACCGGCGGTCTGTCCCTGGGGTTGGCCATCGGCGGCGGCGCGCTGCTCGTCAAAGGGATGGGGCGCACCAACGGGCAGGCTCTGGCGCAGCTTTACAACCAGAAGGGCGAGATCCTCAGGAAGCAGCAGAAGATCCAGGACGAGGTGAAGCTGCTCCAGGCCTGCGAGGCCGGGCTGACCAATCTCGGGACGCAGGCGGGCCAGGCCGCCGCTGCGGCGCAGGGCGTCGCCAACGGATGGGACAGCCTCAAAGCGTCACTGGAATCCGTCGCCCATTATCTCGACAGCGGCAGCCAGGCGGCGGTCGATGCCGTGCGATACCTCTACCTGCAAACGGCGGACGGGATCACACCCGACATCCTCAACAAGATATCCAACATGGAGAACAACCTGACCAGCACACAGGTGGTGACCAACCCCAGTGCGACGACCGGCAACCTGATCCAGAACGGGCTCCTGCAGTACGCGTGATGAGCGTGCTCGTCCTGCGGGTCCCGGTGCGAACAGAAGGACGCGGGCGAGCTGTAACGGCCCTGGTCCGGGCCGTGAACGGCCGGCGGACCGGTTCCCCCGCGGCCTCCGGGGCTGCTGGGGAACCATCCTCGCCGTTGGAGGCGGAGCCGGCTGCCGCCCGGCCGGAGCATCCGTGAGCTGGAGCCTGTCCTACTGGAGGGCTATCGGGTCCTGAAGTGGCGGAAGAGGTTTCGGGCCACGTACACCCCCGGGCCGCCGAAGCCGACGATGTCGACACGTCCGTCACCGGTGATGTCGGCGAGGAAGCGGGGATGACGGTCGACACGCCAGGCGCCGGCGTCGTCGTGGTACCCGAACCCGCGGCACACGAGCTGAGCCCGCTCGAACTGTCCGTCGCCGCGACCGTGCGACACCCAGACCCCCTCGTCGCCGAAGCCGACGATGTCCGGGTTGCCGTCCCCGGTGACGTCGGCGAGAAAGCGAAGGTGCCTCTTGCTCGTCCACCCCTGGGCGAGCCCGAAGTCGTTCAGGACGAGCTTGGGGGGCTCGAACGTGGCGTCGCCGCGCCCGCGTGAGACGACCACGCCCTGCGGACCGAACCCGACGATGTCCACTGCTCCGTCACCGGTGGTCCTGAGCAGGAACCGGGGATGCTCCTCGGCCGAGCTCCACCCCTGGTCGACCCCGAAGTCGTCCAGGATGTACAGGGGGTCGAGGAACGTGCCGTCCTCGTCCTGGAGGGACACCCAGACACCGTCGTCGTGGAAACCCACGAGGCCGAGCCGACCGTCACCCCTGGTGTCGGCAAGGAAGCGGGGATGCGTGTCGGCGAGCCAGCCGCCCGCCTCCTCGTCGCGGCCGAACGCCCGCAGGACCGGCTCGTCGGTGAGCGGGGCGAACTTTCCTTCCTCGTCCTGGAGGGACACCCAGACGCCGTCGTCGTGGAAACCCACGAGGTCGAGCCGACCGTCGCCGGTGGTGTCGACGAGGAAGCGGGGGTGCTTGTCGGCCTGCCACGCGCCGGCCTGCGGGCCGTGTCCGAACGCCTTGAGGGCCGGCTCACCGCCCGCCGGGGTGAAGGTCCCGTCCTCGGCTCGGGGGGATACCGGGACACCGTCGGAGGCAAGCACGACGACGTCGCACCTGCCGTCGCCCGTCGTGTCCACGAGGGTCCACAGGTCCGTGGAGCTCGGGGAGGGCACGGACGGGTGCAGGACGCGCTCGTCGTCGAAGGTGCCGTCGCCTCGGCTGGAGGACACCACAGCCCCCTTCGCGGGTTCGAGACCGACGATGTCCGCCCGTCCTGTTCCCGCGATGTCGGTGAGAAACCGCGCTCCGAGCCCAGCCCACCAGGTCGGCTGCCCGCTGGGAGAGCGGTCGACCCCGTCGCTCCTCCACCCGCCGGCGCCCTGGTCGCTCCCGAACCGCTGAAGGACCAGCAGCATGTCGCTGAAAGCGGGCGTCGCGCCGGGTACCGGCCGCAGCGCGGTCGAGCGGGCCAGCCGCCAGGACCGGCGACTGTTCCAGTGACTCAGGGGCTCCCAACTCAGCACCGGGTCGCTGGTGCGCTCGGGCTCCGCCGGGACGAAGCGCCAGTGCTGGCTCCGAGTGTTGTCGTACTCGTGCAGGACGATCCGGGTCTCGTCCTCGTCGGGGTCGGCGAGGTCGAGAACGGCACCGTCGGACACGCCCTCGATGAGGTAGAGGCCCGCTTCCCCTTCAACGGGGACGAGGCGCCACTGCTGGGCATCGTTGTTGCCGGCGGCGGCGTCCCACTGGCGGACACCGCGGTCTGCGGCGGCGGGGTTGTCGATCACCTTGCCGCCGGCCGCGTTACGGATCACATAGGCCTGCTCGTCCTGAGCGGCCTGCACGGGGATGAGCTGCCACTGCTCCGGGCTCGGGCCGCCGTCGAGGACGTCGCGGACGACGAGCGCCCCCTGCGCGCCCGGCGCGGCGTCGACGGCGAGGGTCTTCCCCGTGGCGGCGTTGACGATCTGCAGTTTCAGTTCTTCCGTGGGCACGGGCATCGGGCTGCCTCTTCCGGGCGGTCGGGGCGTGGGCTCGGGACGGAGGTGGCGCGGTGGTGGCAGCCGGTCACGTGAAGACGTGGTGGTAGGGGACGTTCCACTCGTTCGGCAGCCGCGGGTAGAAGGTGTTGATGATCGTCCCGGTGAAGTCCCCGCCCCAGTTGTAGGTGAGGCGCACCTCGCTGTCGGCCGCCACCGCGTGGTCCTTGAACCCGAGGATGGCGTCGGGGTGGGTGATCGGCACGAACGTGATCCCGCCCCACGGCGTCACCGTGACGACCCAGAGCTGGGTGTCCTCGGGTGCGCCGTTCTTCCCGCGCCACTTGTCGTCGACCTTGTCGGGCAGGCCCACCTGGACGGTGTCGGCCGTGCTCTTGGGGGCCTCCTGGTGGACGGTGACGCGCCTGCGCTGCGGCTTGGGCACGCCGTCGTCGCCGCGGCCGTCGTCGTCCTGGGCCGCTCCGGCGGGTCGGGGCGGGACCTGGCCCGCGGCGCTCTCGAGGAAGTACAGCGGTCGCTGCCCGAAGAAGCCGGCGGGGGTGATGTACCAGAGGTGGCCCTTTGCCTCCTTGGTGGCCGGGTCGAGTGCGGTGGCCAGTTTGACGCCCTTGTCGTGGCTCGCCTCCGCCAGTTCGGCCGGCCGGAGGTAGCCGCCGTTGAAGGCGTGGACGAGCATGACCGGCCGGTTCTCGACCAGTGCCGCCACGATGGCGTTGTCGTAGCTGTTCACCGCTACCGGGCCACCGACCACCAGATTCGACATCGCGGTGCGTTCTTGGGTGTACATCGCGGAAACCTCACTTGTTCTTGATGTGGAGAACAATGCTCGGGGCGTTCGCACAGGGCCTGGAACGGGGTAATTACCGCGAGCTCGATCACATTCGGCCGGAGAGCTTCATGATTCACCGACCAAGTGACCGGTCAGTCCCTCAACTTAGCATCCTGATAGGTGAGTTGGACGCCCGGCGAACCCCTATCACCCGATTGAGTGTTATACACATCAACACCTTCCCGAATAATGGGTTCCGCGCTAGCTTCAATTTTCGTCAACGCGCACAGATTCCTGTTTGTATTTCACCGGACACGGTTCGGCTGGAATGAGTCGAGGACGGGGAATGTCTTCCAACGCGTTCAATCTGGGACGGACCAAGCGCCAGCCGCTGACGAAGAAGAACCTGCGGGAACTCAGCATCGACTGGCAGTCCGTCCTGAACCACCCCAACCTGGTCTACGTCGACGACTACGGCGTGCGGCACAAGCCCATCGGGTTCTCCGTGAACAAGCAGCGCTACGGCACCCTGCCCGGTTCCGTGACCGCGTTCCAACTGGGCTGGATCGCCTACATGAACCTCGGGGAGCCGCTGATCGAGGAGCGGTGCGACATCAGCCAGCCCCCACCCGACACGTTCTCTTCACGTACCTACGTCAACCGCAGCCAGACGTCCAAGATGACATTCACCGACTCGGTCGATTTCACGGTGTCCAACGGCATCACGTGGTCGCTCCAGGGGGACGCCAAGCTCACCTTCGGCGGCACCCTCGGCGCACAGCTGCAATTGCAGCTGCAGAACCAGCTCCGGATGGACCTCCAGGCGCAGATGCAGACGCAGTGCCAGAACGAGGTGGCGAACAAGAACGCCAACACGACGACCAACAAGAACAGCAAGGACAACATGGGGGTGGACAACGCCAACACCACCGAGAATTCCGTGCGGAACGCCGCGACGAACTCGGCGTCGAACTCGGTGACGGACTCGGTGGGTTTCACGACCACGGGCAGCGCCACCGGTACCGCCACGCTCAACGCCCAGCTGGCGCTGGGCATCGCAGCCTCTGTCAGCGGCTCGCTGACCACCAGCTGGGCCTCGAAATCGCAGATTTCCGGCGAGGTCCCCGCGGGCGGCCGCGTGGAAACCATCGTCACGCAGCGGCGTTGCCACAAGCACTACTGCTACGAGATCCCGGTGACCCTCTCGGGGCTGATCGCGGTGTATTACGCCGTACCGGTGGCAGTCCTGCCTCCGCCCCAGCCCGGGGACCATCCCGGCCTCGACCGGATGGTCGCCCGCCCCATCGGCACCCTCGACCTGGACAGCGGCGGCTTCTTCATGCACGGGCTGGCCGAGGTCGTCTCCGCCCTGGACGTCCACCACACGATGTTCGACCACCAGAGCCTGACCGACAGCGACCGGTCGCAGTACAAACAGCATTGAGCCGGCGGCAGCGCCATCACGACGACCAGGGGTGACCACCATGGTGTTCCAGAACATCTTCGACTTCGGGGGCCGCAGCGCGGGGCTCTTCTCCGTGAAGACCGGCACCAAGGCGCAGCCCGGTACCGGCGTCGACTTCGAGGACGCCGACGACGACACGTACGACGACAAGAGCACAAGCCTGTTCGACAGCGCGATCCATGGGGCGACCTCCCGTGCGAAGGTCGTGCAGGAGCAGTCGCCCGAAGCGCGGATCATCCTGGGTTTCCTGGGCTCCTTCATCGAGACCACCCAGGAGTCGGCCGATGCGCAGGCCCGATACGCCGAGGATTCCGGCTCGGTGTCCACGGCGGCGTCCGACGGCATGCGGCGGTCAAGCACGACGGTGACGGACCATCCCGGCCTCCGGAAGAACGAGGACCTGCAGATGCCGAAGAAGAGCGACTACACCAAGGCCCCCAAGGCCCCGGAGACCCCCAAGGCCCCGGAGGCCGACAAGGCACCCAAGGCGACCGCCGACAACCCGTCCGGCTCCCGGTAGCGATCCGATCGGCGAGAGGGGGCAGGGGTGAGGACCCTCCTGCCCCCTCTCGTGTCACACCGGAAGCAGCTGCCACTGCCGGCCCCGGTGGTCGCCCTCCGCCCCGTCCTGCCTGATCGTCGCGCGGGCGTTGGTGTGGACCTGCAGGAGCAGACCGCTGCTGCGGTTCGCGAGCTCGTAGACCCGAGGAGTGCCGTTCACCGGCCCCACCGGGATCAACCTCCACTGCTGGTGGCGTGCCTGGGCACCCTCGTAGGCGCGCTGCGCGATCACCGCCCAGGCCGTCTCCTGCGGTCCGCCGGCCTCCAGGACCTTGCCGCTGCGCACGTTCTCGATCCTGTACAGCGCCTCTCCGTCGTGCTCACCTGCCACGACCAGCCGCCACCGCTGGTGATCCCTGGCTGCGGCGAGAGTCTGGTGGATCTCGGCCCCATCCATCGTGGACTCCCGCACCACCGCCATCCGCAGCCGGCTGCGGACGTTGGACCAGCAGACCACCGTGCCCGACTCGGGCAGCCCGGCCATCCTCGGTGCCACAACCTTCCGGACCCGGTGGTTGCCGTAGTCGGCGATGTACACGGCGTCGACGCAGTCCACAGCGAGCCCGAACGGCTTGTTCAGCTGTGCCGAAAGCGCCGGGCCACCGTCACCACCGGATCCCGCGGAGTCCGTGCCGACGACCGTGTGGATCTTCTGGTCCGCCGTGACCTTCCGGACCCGGTGGTTGTCGCAGTCGGCGATGTAGAGGGCGCCCGTGCTGTCCACGACCACCCCCATGGGACAGTACAGCTGCGCGGACGCGGCCGGGCCATCGTCCCCAACGGATCCCGCGGTACCCGTACCGGCGAACGTGCTGATCGTCCCATCGGCCGTGACCTTCCGGACCCGGTGGTTGTCGCCGTCGGCGATGTAGAGGTTGCCTGCAGCATCCACCGCCACTCCCTGCGGGTGCTTCAGCTGGGCTGAAGCCGCTGGACCCCCATCTCCCGCAGATCCTTCGACGCCCGTCCCGGCGTACGTGTCGATCCTGCCCTCCGCCGTGACCTTCCGGACCCGGTTATTGCCCCACTCGGAGATGTAGACGGCACCGGTGCTGTCCACCGCCACTCCGTGCGGGTACTTCAGCTGGGCGTCGGTGGCGAGACCACCGTCACCGCTACAGCCCCCCGTGCCCGTACCGGCGAACGTGCTGATCGTCCCATCGGTCGCAACCTTCCGGACCCGGTGGTTGCCGGCATCAACGATGTAGACGGCGCCTGCGCCGTCCACCGCCACCTCACGCGGACAGTTCAACCGGGCCGAGAGGGCGGAGCCGTCATCTCCGCCGAATCCCGCTTCCCCCGTCCCCACGATCGTTTTGATCTTCCCGTCAGTCGTGAGCTTCCGGACCCGGTGGTTATGGTGATCGGAGAAGTAGACGGCGCCCGTGCCGTCCACGACGATCCCGTAGGGACCGTTCAACTGAGCTGCAACAGCGGGACCTTTGTCCCCGCTGCATCCCACATCCCCGGTCCCCACGACCGTTTTGATCGGCCGGGCAGAGTCCTCGTCCTGACCCACCGCCACACCGCCCCCCTGTCCCGAGATCGCCTTCTTCGCCCACCCGGAGGCGAACCGCCAGGCCGATCCTCCCGCTGCCGGGAGGACAAAGAAATGAAAATGTGTGTACGAACAGACTTTCCGGACAGCTCATATGGCGATCGCAGGATGGTTTCTTCGCCACGCGTGCACGTCCCGCGCTTTGCCGACCCCGGAAGAGGAAGGCCGGGAGGAGGTCACCCACACGAGGTGCCGGCCGGCTGGGACTGCGCCGTCCAGCCGCCCCGAGCCGCATCGGACCGCCGTGAAGCGCCAAGATCGCGCAGTGGTGGAAGTGCACTCCGGGCTGCTGCGGGCCTGCCGTACGGCCGGACCTGGTCGAACAGCATGCCCTTGCTGAACTTCCCACTCTGCGCCACCAGCACGTCGTGAACGGCCTCAGGGGCATTGAGCACGGAGAACGAACGCCACCCCAGCCCTCATCTCCACGATGTCACCGCACCCCCGCAACCCTGCAAAAACGCCGCCCGTCCTGAGGGGAAACGTGAGGCTGCGAAACTCATGCCGCCCCCGGAGGCGATTGCCGGAGTGACGAGCCTGCTCGTGCCGGGGCACCGGCGCTGACGGGTTCGGGTAGCACTGACAGGGCGGCAGCCCTCCGCAGTGCCGCTTTGCCGGCGGATGGGAGTGACTGAAAGAGCAGCAGCCGCTCCTCAGCGTGATCGAGCGGTCGGGGAGGAATGAGACCCCCTTGCAGTTGGTTCAACATTCAACTAACTTGAATGTGTCAACCGAGGAGGTCGAAATGCCCGCTGTGACTGTTGAGAACCCGCTGGCCCTACCGCGCGTGATCGCGCCCGCGGGTGCCGTGGCCCGTCCCGTGCTGGCCGTCTCCACCGCCCCGAGCGGTCAGGAGGGCGAGGGATTCCCCGTCCGCCGCGCCTTCGCCGGCATCAGCTACCGGCGCCTGGACCCGTTCATCATGATGGACCAGCTGGGCGAGGTGGACTACGAGGCCGGAGAGCCGAAGGGCACCCCCTGGCACCCCCACCGCGGTTTCGAGACCGTCACCTACATCATCGACGGAACGTTCGTGCACCGTGACTCGCACGGCGGCGGTGGCGTGATCACCGACGGCGACACCCAGTGGATGACCGCCGGCTCGGGCCTGCTGCACATCGAGACGCCGCCCGAGGAGTTGGTGCTCAGCGGCGGGCTGTTCCACGGCCTCCAGCTGTGGGTCAATCTCCCCGCGAAGGCGAAGATGATCGCCCCGAAGTACCAGGACATCCGCGCGGACAACGTCAAGCTGCTCACCTCCCCCGACGGTGGGGCACTGGTCCGACTGATCGCGGGCGACGTCGCGGGCCACACCGGCCCGGGCGCGACCCACACCCCGATCACGATGATCCACCTGTCGCTGAGCCCTGGCGCGGACATCACGCTGCCATGGCGGGCCGACTTCAACGCCCTGGCGTACGGCCTGGCCGGCCACGGCACCGCCGGCGCCGAGGGACGTCCCTTCGGCGAGGGCCAGACCGTCGTCTTCCGCGACGACCAGGGCGCGGATGCCGGCGGGACCGTGACACTGCGTGCCGCCGACCGCCAGGACTCCCGCACGGAGAACTTCGAGGTCGTCCTCCTGGGTGGCCGGCCCCTGCACGAGCCCATGCGCCACTACGGCCCGTTCGTCATGAACACCCAGGCCGAATTGGCCCAGGCCTTCGACGACTTCCAGGCCGGCCGTCTGGGCGTCGTCCCGGCCGACAGGCCGGAACGGCACGCGCGGTAGGCCCCCCGGCAGCCCCGAAGGCAGCCGACCGCTCCACCCGGGCCGACTCGGGCGGCCGGCGCCACGGCCCGGCCCCCTTCCGCCCGCCACCACAGCCGGCCCCCGGGTCCCCGCCGGACCGGCTCCCCCCTCCCATCAGCCTCCACATGCCCCTCTCGAAGGAACTCGTCATGGCTCTCTTCACCCGCAAGAAGAACACCACCGCCCCGGCCCCGGCCGCCGCTCAGCC
Source organism: Streptomyces sp. NPDC049585 (assembly GCF_040675615.1). Taxonomy (NCBI): domain Bacteria; kingdom Bacillati; phylum Actinomycetota; class Actinomycetes; order Kitasatosporales; family Streptomycetaceae; genus Streptomyces; species Streptomyces sp. NPDC049585. The sequence goes on from NZ_JBFAPE010000026.1 coordinate 51,548, forward strand.
GGTCGACCCGGCGCTGGCCGCACTCACCGGCGACTACACCATCGACCCGGCCCACAGCAGCATCGGCTTCACCGTCCGCCACGCCATGGTCACCAACGTGCGCGGCACCTTCGGCCAGTACGAGGGCACGCTCACACTCGACGGCTCGCACCCGGCGAACTCCACCGCTTCCCTCGACATCACGGTCGACAGCATCGACACCGGCATCGCCGACCGTGACGGCCACCTGCGCAGCGGCGACTTCTTCGACGCCGAGAAGTTCCCGCTGATGACCTTCCGCTCCACGGGCGCCGAGCAGCTCGGCGGCGACAAGTACCGCATCACCGGCGACCTGACCATCAAGGACATCACCCGCCCGCTGGCCATCGCCCTGGAGTTCAACGGTTCTGCCACCGACCCCTACGGCAACGAGCGTGTCGGCTTCGAGGGCAGCGCCGAGATTCTCCGCTCCGACTGGGGGCTGACCTGGAACGCGGCCCTGGAGACCGGCGGCGTCGTGGTCAGCGACAAGGTCAAGCTGACCTTCGACATCTCCGCCATCAGGACCGTCAAGGCGACGGCCTGACCACAAGGCGGCGGGGGGCGAGCACCAGCGTTCGCAGGGATTCGGTGTCGGGCTGGTCCGCGACGGCCGCGTCCAGGGCCGGGCCGAGCTGGTCCTCGAAGCCGTCGGCGGGATAGCGCAGGGTGGCCGAGTCGGACCAGGACAGCTGCCGGCGTGCGGCGCCGCGGGCCGTCAGTTCCATGGTGACCAGCTGGTTCAGGGCCCGCCGCAGCGCCAGGCGGGAGAACTCGCGGGCCGCGCTGCCGGTCGCGGCCGCCGCCTGTTCGAACTTCGGGAACTGGCGGACTCCGCAGCAGACATGGGGCCGGCGGCCGTCTGCACCGTTGCGGGGCCCGGAGACGGAGGGGGCGGCCACAGACCGCCGACTACCCGAAGATGACGTTCCCTCGAACTTATGAGCAGACATTCATCGGAGTGGGCGAGGAGAAGCCAAGGATATGCCCATCTCATGATGGGCAGGAAGCAAATGGGGCAGTAACACCCGAATCTTCCTCCGCGAGTCATTTTCCTGCCCCGGCCGACGGCACCTCCGACGCCAAGTCATCCAGCTTCAGGGGACGTTGCCTCATGACGAGCCGACAGTGCGCCACCGGTACAGCGCCAGTCGTGATCATCGGGGCCGGGCCGAGTGGCCTGGCCGCCGCCGCGATGCTGCGCCGGGCGAGCGTGCCGTCGGTCGTGCTGGAACGTGAACGGATCGGGGCGAGCTGGGCCCGGCACTACGACCATCTCGCACTGCACACCGCTCGCCGTGGTTCGCACCTCCCCGGCCTGCCTCTGCCTCGTCGCTACGGCTCCTGGGTGGCGCGGGACGATTTCGTACGCTACCTGGAGCACTACCGCGAACATCACCGGCTCCAGGTTCGGACGGGCACCGCAGTCCACCAGGTCACGCCCGCCCCGGCCGGTCCAGGAGGCCGGTGGCGGGTGCACACCGGCGACGGCATCGTGGCGGCGCGGGCGGTAGTGGTGGCCACAGGGCGCTGCCACACCCCCCGTGTGCCCGACTGGCCCGGGCTGGCGGAATACAGCGGCACGCTGCTGCACTCGGCCGACTACCGTGCCCCCGCCCCTTACCGGGGGCGATCGGTGCTGGTAGTGGGTGCCGGGAACAGCGGCACGGAGATCGCGACCGCGCTGGCCGGCGCAGGGGCCGAGAAGGTGTGGCTGTCCCTTCGCACCCCTCCGAACATCCTGCCGCGCGACTCCAGCCGCTGGCACCTGGCCGGGCGGATGACAGAGCTCCTGCCCTTGGCCTTGCGTGACCGGTCCGCACTGATGATCCAGCGTTGCGCGCTGCCCGACCTCACCCCTTTCGGCGTTCCCCGCCCCCGTACCGGTCCCTTCACCCGCAACGCACAAGAGGGGAACAACCCGGTGCTGGACCACGGATTCGTGGCGGCGGTCAGGGCGGGCCGCGTCCAACCGGTGGCAGCAGTGACCGGTTTCGACGGGGCCCGGGTGAAGCTGGCCGACCGGTCCCGCCTGACCCCCGACGCTGTGATCGCCGCGACCGGTTACCGCCCGGGCCTCGAAGAGCTGTTGCCGGGCCTGGACGTCCTCGACGACTCGGGGCGCCCCGTCGTCACCGGACCGCAGACCTGCGCCGCCGCACCGCACCTGTACTTTGCCGGCTACACCAATCGCCTCAGCGGAGCCCTGTACCAGGCGGGTGTCGAGGCCCGCCGCATCGCCCGGGTCATCGCGACGGATGCCACCTCCGTGCCCCGGGAGCGCCGCGCATCCGGCGACAACCACCCTTCGTGATGCGGAGAGAGATGATCCGACAGGAACGGCTGCGCTTGGGCGGGGTCCACAAGTCCTACGGCCGTACACCGGTATTGCGAGGGGTCTCCCTTTCCGTGCCGGCCGGTTCCCTGGTGGGTGTGGTGGGTGAGAACGGCGCGGGAAAAAGCACCCTGTTGCGTATCGCCGTGGGCCAACTCGCCCCCGACCGCGGGCGGGTCGAACGCTCGGGCACCCTGGGTTACTGCCCCCAGCGCGTCCGCCTGGACGAGGCACTGACGGTGGGACAGCATCTGCGCCTTTTCCAGGCCGCCTACCGGCTGCCCGACCTCGGCAGGGCGAACGAACTCATGGAGACGTTCCGTTTCGCCGACTGCCGACAGCGCAGAACCCGCGAACTCAGCGGCGGAACGCTGCAGAAACTCAACCTCACGCTCGCCCTGATGCACACACCGGATCTGCTGATCCTCGATGAACCCCATCAGGGCTTCGACTGGGACGCCTATGAACGCTTCTGGGCCGTCATGGAGAAGCTCAGGCACTCCGGATGCGCCATCGTCGTGGTCTCTCACCTCCTCCACAACCAGGCCCGTTTCGACACCCTCCACCATCTGCGCGCCGGCAGCCTGCACCCGGGGAGGAGGGCGGCATGAGGCACTGGGGCACCTCGTTCGCGGTCGCGCTGCGCTTCACCGTCCTCGGCCACCTCAACAACCGCCTCGCCCTGCTCATGGCTGTGGTCTTCACACCCGGATGGGTCTGGGTCGCCGGTGCTTGCGTCCCGCATACGCCTCTCACCATCCGTCTCCCCGCCCTCGGCCTCCATGTCGCCACCGATGTCAGCCACTCCGTGCAGGTCGCCAGCGCCCTGCCCAGCGCCACCACCGTGATCGGCTTCATGATGTTCATGGCCACCTTCAAGGCCCGGGAGATGGACCAGCGACTGATCCTCGCCGGATACTCCCGTACCGCCCTGTTGCTGGCGAGAGTCGTCGCTCTGGCCCTGGTGGCCGCGGTGCTCGCCACCCAGGTCACCGTGCTGCTCCGAGTGGCCGTGAGGGCGCCGCAACCCGGCGTGCTGTGGCTGGCGGGCTTCTGCGCCGCACTGGCCTACGGCGGCGTTGGGACCATGCTCGGCACACTGCTGCACAGCGAGCTGAGCGGACTGTTTTTCATCATCGCCTGCATCTTCATGGAACTCACGTTGCAAAGCCCCCTCTCCAACCCGCAAGCGGACCAGCCCTGGCTGGTCCTGCTGCCGCTGTACGGTCCCAGCCAGACCGCCACCGCCGCGGCGTTCACCCACACCGACCCGGGCGGCGCACACGCCGTCCTCGGGATCCTGTGGTGCGCGGCCGCCCTCGGCACGGCGGCCGTCGTCGATCTCGCCCGCACCCGGGGCCACGGGCGGCACACCGCACCGGCGGGGCCGGCCGGGGCACCGCCCTCCACGGAACAGGCAGAAGGCCACATCTCGTGATCCGGAGCGGAAGAGGAACCGGACAACCGTGTCACCGGGCGGTCCGGTCGTTCTCGACCGGGTAGGGCACGAAGGTACTGCTGTTCTGGTCGATGAGCAGCGGACGGCCCAGCGGGGGTGCGGCCCGCTGGGAGCAGTCGAGGCGTTCGCAGACGCGGCAGCCCATGCCGATGGGGGTTGCGGCGGAGGTGTTGGTGAGGTCGAGGCCATCGGAGTAGACGAGCCGATGGGCGTGGCGGATCTCGCAGCCGAGGCCGACGGCGTAGGTCTTGCCGGGTTCGCCCCAGCCTCCGCGGTGCCGGGTGACGGCTCGCGCTGTCCACAAGAACCGCTGTCCGTCGGGCATTTCGGCGATCTGGACGTGAATGCGCCCGGGGGCGGCGAATGCCTCGTAGACGTTCCACAGGGGGCACGTGCCGCCGGCCCGGGAGAAGTGGAAGCCGGTCGCCGACTGGCGTTTGGACAGGTTTCCGGCGCGGTCGACGCGCACGAAGGAGAACGGCACCCCGCGCAGCCTCGGCCGCTGAAGGGTGCTCAGCCGATGGCAGATGGTCTCGTAGCCGAGACCGAAGTGGTCGGTCAGACGCTCGATGTCGTATCGCGCTTCCTCAGCCGCCGCATGAAAGGCGACATAGGGCAGGATCAGGGCGGCGGCGAAGTAGTTGGCGATGCCGATACGAGCCAGCGCGTGGGTGGGCGATCCGGATGAGAAGTCCTCGGCAGCCAGCCGGTCGAGGTCCTCGCCGTGTTCCAGCAGAGCCAGCTGAGTCGCCATGCGGAACGCGCGCTGACCAGGCCGCAGCCGCGAGGACAGATGAAGGGTACGGCTTCTGTCGTCGTAGTGGTGCAGCCGTGCGCCGGGCTCGGCGGCCAGATGAACGCCGTGCGTCTGTGCGAGTCTCGCGGTAAGGGCCCCGATCACCTCCCCCGGCCGGACGCCGATCTCACTGGCCAGACGCTCGGCCGCGAGGTCGGTCTCGTGCAGGTAGTTCTGGCGGCGATAGAAGAAGTCGCGGATCTCCTCATGAGGTGACGAAACGGTTCCTCGATCACGGTCCCTGCCGTCCGCAGCCCCGGCCAGGCGCTCGGACAGCTGCTGGTTGCGGCGGCCGAGGTCGAGCAGGATCTTGGCGACGCCGGGCAGCCGGGCGGCCAGGTCACCGAGGTCGGCGGCGGAGACCCGGGACTCGGCGATCTCCCCGGCGAGCGCCTCACGCAGGTCGGCCAGCAAGCGTGTCGTGTCCCGCTCGGAGAAGAATCCCGGGTCCACGCCGAACGCCTCGGTCAGCCGGAGCAGCACGGGCACGGTGAGCGGGCGGGAATCGTGCTCCATCTGGTTCAGGTAGCTGGGGGAGATGGCCAGCACACGGGCGAGGTCCGCCTGGCTCATCCGGCGCTCCTCGCGCAGCCGCCGCAGCCGCGCACCCGCATACGTCTTGCCCACCGAACCGCTCCTCCCCACCAGGATCCGACTCCGGTCAGCGTACGGGAACGACCCGCCTTCACACCCTTGGCAAGATTGGCGAAACCTGGCAGGAAGATTCGCAAGGATTGGCACCCATCCCCGCTTGATGGCACCCAGTGCCAGTGCGAGAGTCGTAGCGCGGCCCGCCGGACCCGGCAGTCATCGTCCGGAACCCGGGGGCGATTTCCGCCCTGACACCGGAGACCCGGCACCGGCAGCGACCTGCACCGGCAACATTGCTCAGCTCCACCTCCCGGTGAAGGTGGGCCGCATCCCCAGCAATACGACACGCAGTGCCACCTCTGTTCATCCGGACGGTGGGATTGGCAGCCATCACAGACCGAGGAGACGGTGACAGTCATGGCAGAAGCGAGGGCACAGGCGGCCGAGGAACTGACGCGCCGCTGGACCACTGACCCCCGGTGGCAGGGCATCGAGCGCACTTACACCGCTGAGGACGTGGTCCGCCTGTCCGGCAGCGTCCGCGAGGAGCACACCCTCGCGCGGCGCGGCGCCGAACGACTGTGGCGCCAGTTGCACGAGCAGGACTACATCCATGCGCTAGGCGCTCTCACCGGCGGCCAGGCCGTCCAGCAGGTGAAGGCCGGCCTTCAGGCCATCTACCTCTCCGGCTGGCAGGTCGCCGCCGACGCCAACCAGGCCGGCCACACCTACCCCGACCAGAGCCTCTACCCCGCCAACTCCGTTCCCCAGGTGGTCCGTCGGATCAACAACGCACTGCTGCGCGCCGACCAGATCGCCACCGCCGAGGACTCCGGGGACCGTACGGACTGGCTCGCCCCGATCGTCGCGGACGCGGAGGCCGGGTTCGGCGGACCGCTGAATGCCTTCGAGCTGACCAAGGCGATGATCGCCGCCGGTGCCGCGGGCATCCACTACGAGGACCAGCTCGCCTCCGAGAAGAAGTGCGGACATCTCGGCGGCAAGGTCCTGGTACCGACCTCGCAGCACATCCGCACCCTGAACGCGGCCCGGCTCGCCGCCGACATCGCCGACGTGCCCACCGTGATCATCGCTCGCACGGATGCGCTCGCGGCCAACCTGCTGACCACCGATGTCGACGAGCGCGACGCCGAGTTCGTCACCGGAGAGCGCACGGCGGAGGGTTTCTACCGGGTCCGCAACGGCATGGCGCCGGTCATCGCCCGCGGTCTGGCCTACGCCCCCTACGCCGACCTCATCTGGGTCGAGACCGGCACGCCCGACCTGGAGCAGGCCCGGGAGTTCGCCGAGGCCGTCCACGCCCGGTACCCGGACCAGATGCTCGCCTACAACTGCTCCCCCTCCTTCAACTGGAAGGCCGCGCTGGACGACGACCAGATCGCCAAGTTCCAGCGTGAGCTGGGCGCCATGGGCTACAAGTTCCAGTTCATCACCCTGGCCGGGTTCCACTCCCTCAACCACGGCATGTTCGACCTGGCCCGCGGCTACGCCGAGCACGGCATGACCGCCTACGTCGACCTCCAGGAGAAGGAGTTCGCCGCGCAGTCACAGGGCTTCACCGCCGTCAAGCACCAGCGCGAGGTCGGCACCGGCTACTTCGACCTGGTCTCCACCGCCGTCAACCCCGCCTCCTCCACCACCGCCCTGACCGGCTCCACGGAGGAAGAGCAGTTCCACTAGGTCGCCACCAGGCCCCACCAGGCCGCCGGCAAAGACGCTCCGAGTCCGGCCGGCCCTCGGCTGAGCGGAGGGGGACGAACCGTCTCCGTGCCTCTCCGCTCCCATCCCCCAGGAGAGCCCGATGACCATCACCGCACCCACCCAGCAGGTCCGTGTCCTCGCCGCACCCGGCCACCGGCACGACGAGATCCTCACCCGCGCCGCCCTGGAGTTCGTCGGCCGGCTCGTCGAGGCGTTCGAGCCGCGTCGACGGGCTCTGATGAAGGAACGCCGCCGACAGGTCCTGCGACTGGCGTCGGGCTCGCCTCTCGACTTCCCCATGGCCACCTCCGCCGTGCGCAACGACCCCACCTGGCGGGCGGCGCCACCTGCCCCCGGTCTGACCGACCGCCGCGTGGAGATCACCGGCCCGCCCGACCGCCGCATGGCCGTCAACGCCCTCAACTCCGGCGCCAAGGTGTGGATGGCGGACTTCGAGGACGCCACCGCACCCCTGTGGGACAACGTCGTCGGCGGACAGCTGAATCTGCTCGACGCCATCGAGCGGCGCATCGACTTCACCACGCAGGAGGGCAAGGAGTACCGGCTCGGTGAGCAGCCCGCGACCATCATGGTCCGCCCACGTGGCTGGCACCTGGACGAGGAGCACCTGGAGTACGACGGCCGCCCGGTACCCGCCGCGCTCGTCGACTTCGGCCTCTACTTCTTCCACTGCGCCCGGCGCCAGATCGACGCCGGATACGGCCCGTACTTCTATCTCCCCAAGCTGGAGAACCGCTACGAGGCCCGACTGTGGAACGACGTCTTCCTGCTCGCCCAGGAACTGCTGGGCATCGCCCGCGGCACGGTCCGGGCCACCGTCCTCATCGAAACGATCACCGCCGCGTTCGAGATGGAGGAGATCCTCTACGAACTGCGTGAGCACAGCGCCGGGCTGAACGCGGGCCGCTGGGACTACCTGTTCAGCCTGATCAAGACCTTCGGTCACCGCACCGACTTCCTCCTTCCCGACCGCGCGAAGGTGACGATGACCGCCCCCTTCATGCGGGCATACACGGAACTCCTCGTCCGCACCTGCCACCGGCGCGGGGCCCACGCCATCGGCGGCATGGCCGCCCAGGTCCCCGGCAAGGACCCCGCCGCGAACGAAGCCGCGTTCGCCAAGGTCCGGCTGGACAAGGAGCGGGAGGCCGAGGACGGTTTCGACGGGTCCTGGGTGGCCCACCCCGCACTCGTCCCCGTCTGCCGCGACGTCTTCGACAACGTCCTCGGCGAACGCCCCCACCAGCTCGACCGCACCCGCGACGATGTCGAGGTCACCCCGGCCGACCTGCTGTCCGTGCGCCGGATCAGCGACAAGCCCACTGTGGATGGGGTGCGCACCAACATCTCCGTCACGCTGCGGTACTACGCCGCCTGGCTGCGCGGACAGGGCGCGGTCGCGCTCGACGGGCTGATGGAGGACGCGGCCACCGCCGAGATCGCCCGTGTGCAGATCTGGCAGTGGCTACGGCACAGGGTGGTAGACCGGGAGACAGTGACGGGACTGCTCGACGACGAACTCGTCGCGCTCGGCGCCGAGTACCCGTGGGCCCCCCTCGACGACATCCGCGTCCTCTTCGAACGGACGGCGATGACAGGCGAGCTGCCGCTGTTCTTCACCCCGGACGCCTACACCCGCCACCTCGTGCGCCATGCGGAGACGCAGTCGTGAGCGGCATCGCACGCGTCGGCGTGGTCGGCGGCGGCCAGATGGGGGCGGGGATCGCCGAGGTGTGCGCTCGGGCCGGGCTGGACACGGTGGTGTGCGAGGTGGACGCCGTCGCCGCCCGTGCCGCCCGGGACCGCGTTGCCGCCTCTTTGGACCGCGCCGTACGACGGGGCAAGCTGAGCCACGAGGCTGCCGACGACGCTCTCGCCCGGCTCGTCTTCACCGGCAGCCTGACCGATCTCGCCGACCGGCAGCTCGTCGTCGAGGCCGTCATCGAGAACCGGGACGCCAAGACCGAGGTCTTCGCCACCCTCGACAAGATCGTCGAAGATCCGGCGGCGGTCCTCGCCACGAACACCTCCTCGCTGCCCGTCATGCGACTCGGCATGGCGACCGCCCGAGCCGACCGGGTGATCGGCCTGCACTTCTTCAACCCTGTGCCGGTGCTGCCACTGGTCGAGGTGGTGACCTCACTGCACACCTCGGCCGAGACGACAGCGCTGGTCGAAGGCTTCGTGGCCCGCACGCTCGGAAAGACGGTCATCCGCTCCCAGGACCGGGCCGGGTTCGTCATCAACGCCCTGCTCATCCCCTACCTCCTCTCCGCCGTCCGGATGGCGGAATCCGGCTTCGCCACCGCACAGGACATCGACACGGGCATGGAACTCGGCTGCGCCCACCCCATGGGCCCACTCAAACTCGCCGACCTGATCGGCCTGGACACCGTCGCCTCCGTCGCGGAGTCGCTCTACGACGAATTCCGCGAGCCCCTCTACGCCCCGCCTCCGCTGCTCCAGCGGATGGTGGAAGCGGGACTGCTCGGCCGCAAGACCGGCCGGGGCTTCCACACGTACGACCAGGGCTGAGGTCCTGGTGCGACGCCGCTGAGCGCTATTGGTAACGGTTCCCGTTTTCAGGTAGCGTGGCGGCACGTACCCGACGACGGAGGTCCCGTTTCCATGGCCGTGCCCAAGCGGAAGATGTCCCGCTCGAACACCCGCCACCGCCGCTCCCAGTGGAAGGCGAGCACAACCCAGCTGGTGCCGGTCACCGTCGAGGGTGCCGTGCATCTGGTTCCGCAGCGCCTGGTGAAGGCGTACGAGCGCGGGCTGCTGCACCCGGAGGGCTGACGGCGATGGCTGATCACCGACTGCCGGTGACCGTCCTCTCCGGCTTCCTCGGCGCGGGCAAGACGACCCTGCTCAACCACGTCCTCGCCAACCGCGACGGGCTGCGCGTCGCGGTGATCGTCAACGATATGAGCGAGATCAACATCGATGCCGCGCTGGTGCGGGGCGGGGAGGGCGCGCTGTCGCGGACCGAGGAGCGTCTGGTCGAGATGACCAACGGCTGCATCTGCTGCACCCTGCGGGACGATCTCCTCGAGGAGGTGGACCGGCTGGCCCGCGAGGGACGCTTCGACTACCTGCTCATCGAGTCGAGCGGGATCTCGGAGCCGATGCCCGTCGCCGCCACGTTCGCCTTCCCCCGGGACGACGGCGCGATGCTCGGCGACCTGGCCCGGCTCGACACCATGGTCACCGTCGTGGACGCCGCGAACTTCCTTCCCGAGCTCGCGAGCGGCGAAGGCCTGACGGAGCGGGGCCTCGACCAGTACGAGGACGACGAGCGGACGGTGAGCGATCTCCTCATGGACCAGATCGAGTTCGCCGACGTCATCGTGGTCAACAAGCTCGACCTGGTGGACGCGGCGGATGCCGTCCGGCTCCGGGCGGCGCTCGCCCGGCTCAATCCGGCCGCCCGCATCGTGCCGGCCGAGCACGGCCGGGTGGACCCGTCGGCGATCCTCGGCACCGGCCTCTTCGACCTGGAGCGCGCCCAGCAGGCGCCCGGCTGGGTCAGGGAGCTCAACGGCGACCACACCCCCGAGACCGAGGAGTACGGCATCTCCTCGACGGTCTTCCGCGCCGAGAGGGCCTTCCATCCGGAACGGCTTTGGAGGTTCGTCACCGAGGATCTCGACTCCGGGGCCTATGGCCACGTGCTGCGTTCCAAGGGGTTCTTCTGGCTGGCCGGCCGTGACCGGGTGACCGGGTTGTGGTCGCAGGCCGGAGCCGTGGCCCGGTTCGAGCCCGCCGGTGCGCGCGAGCACGGCGGGCAGGGACAGGAAATCGTCTTCATCGGCACGGAGTTGCGTCCGGAGGCACTGCGGCAGGCGCTGTCCACCTGCCTCGTAGGACTGGACGATTCGGGGACGTCGTGGTCCGATCCCTTCCCCGCCTGGGACACCCACGGCCTGGACGACGCCACCTGCGAGCACGACCACGGGCTGGAGGCGGCCTCCGCTTGAGTGCCCGGGAACGAGGCCCGGACGTCAGCCGTCCCGCCAGGGTTCGCCCGGCGGGACGGCACTCGGCGTGTCAACGCCGACATTTGTCTCGTTGTAGTCCCTCGGCGCAGTGGGCAGTGCTCGGCTAGCCGCCGCACTGGCACGGGCCGCCGGACTGGCATCCGCAGCTGCAGCCCGGACCGCAGGTGCAGCCTTCGCTGCACGTCGGGCCCGGAGTGTGAACGGTCATGTCAGCGCTCCTCCTTCGCTCATGCGGCTGTCTCATCGAGAGAACACCCGGCTGATTCCTGACCGCAAGAGGGGGTACACGGGTAGCGGTCGCGAGAATGGAGAACCGGCCCCTCTCGCCGGATGCGCGTCGGCGGGCTGTGAGGTGGCGGTGGCCGCTCGATGCCGGAGTCACCTTCTGTGCACGGCGTGTTTCCAGCCGACTTCCGGCGACTTTCGTGAATCCCCGGCGCGGCCGACACTGGAAGGGCAGGCTCTCCGATCGGACAGATCCGACAGATCCGATCACGCGGGGGAGAAGGAAGGCTTCGCCATGCTGACCAGCGCGCACACTTCTCACGCGAAACACACCCACCAGCACGGTGCCGAGTGCGGGCACGTCGCCGTACCGCACGAGGACCACGTGGACTACGTCCACGACGGGCACCTGCACCGCGTACACGAGGACCACACCGACGAGTGCGAGCCCACCGGCCACACCGTCCACCAGGAACACGCGCACCAGCACGGTGCAGGGTGCGGGCACGTCGCCGTACCGCACGGCGACCACGTGGACTACGTCCACGACGGGCACCGCCACGCCCAGCACGACCGGCACTGGGACGACCACTGATCTTCAGGGTGCCGGTGCCTGATCCGCCTTCCGGCCGCAGTCCGGGCAGATGCCGGAGAGCTCGACCGCGTGCCGGACGTCGGCGAACCCGGAGGTCCGGGCGACCCGGTCCGCCCATTTCTCCACGGGGCCGGATTCGACGGTCACGCTGAGGCCGCACTCGGTGCAGATCAGGTAGTGGCGGTGGTCGGGGCCGGTGCGGTGACGGAAGAGCCGCTCGCCGTTGGTGTCGCGGAAGATGTCCGCACGGCCGGCCTCGGCCAGCGCGGTAAGGGTGCGATAGACAGTGGAGAGGCCGACGGACGAGCCACCGGCCACGAGCCGCTTGTGCAGGGCCTGGGCGCTGATGAAACCTTCCGCCACGACAAGGGCTCCCAGGACCACCGCACGCTGCTGTGTGGCGCGGCCGATCAGCGCCATGTCGTGGACGGCGTCGTGCGTCGTCGTCTGCTGCCGGTCGTCTGCCATCGCGGCGCTCCTCCGCTCAGCCTTCAGCCAGTACGCGGGGCGGGGCGCCGTATGAGGAACGTGGCGGCGTAGACGGCAGTGGCCGTGGCCATGATGGCGAAGCTCGGCGGCATCCGCGGCACCGCGTACGAGGCGAACAATCCCGCCCACATCTCCGACACCGCAAGACCCATGGAGAGGGCGAGCGCCCGGTACGGGCGGTCGGTCAGCCGGATCGCGGCTCCTGCAGGGGCGGCGAGCAGGCCGAGCAGCAGCAGGGAGCCGACCGCCTGGGTGGCCTCGGCGGCACTGGCCCCGGCCACGGCGAGGAAGCCGTAACCGAGCAGCCGGACCGGGACGCCACGCGCCGCGGCCACGGCTTCGTCCACCGTGGCGAACAGCAGCGGGCGGGCAGCCATCAGCACGACCAGGCAGACACCCGTGGCAAGCAGGGCCGCAGTGGTGGCGTGAGCCGCCGACATACCGAAGATCGAACCGAACAGGACGCTGACGCCCGCGGGGCCGTCGGCCGTGCTGCGGGAGGTGATGTACAGGGTGACGAAGAACGCGCCCAGGCCGAGGACCCAGGAGAAGACGCTCCCTATGACGACGTCGTCCGGACGGGCCCGCCGGCCGAGTACGCCGAAGAGCAGCGCGACGGCGATCGTCGCGACGAACAGCCCCAGGCGCAGGTCGACGCCGAACGCGAGGGCGGCCATGGCGCCGGTGAACGCGACGTGGCTCAGCGCGTCGGCGGTGAAGACCTGGGCGCGCAGCACGAGGAAGTAGCCGACCATGCCGCAGGCGGCCGCAACCAGCGTCCCGGCGAGGAGGGCGTGCTGGAAGAACGGCTGGGACAGCGCCGTCATGAGGCGACCTCCCCGACGGGCCGGTCCGGCAAGGCCACGCGCAGCACACGCGTTCCCAGGGCGGCTCCCCGGACGAGGACGTACCCGGCGAAGGCGAAGGAGGTCACGAAGAACCCCAGTGGATAGGGCGAGTAGTAGGCGGCGATCAGCCCGCCCCAGGTGGCCGTGAGGGCCAGCGCAACGGCCAGCAGCAGACTCGCCGCCGGACGGGCGGTGAGGGTCTGCGCGGTGGCTGCGGGGATCACCATCAGGGCGAAGACCAGCAGCGTGCCCGTGATCTGGCTCGCCTCGGCGGTCGCCGCCCCGACCAGCACGAGGAACGCGATGGACAGCCCCCGCACCGGAACGCCGCGCGCGGCGGCGACCCGCGGGTCGACGGAGGCGAACAGCAGCGGCCGACCGATGAACGCCAGTACCGCGAGCACCACGACGCCCACACAGAGCAGCACGGTCACCTGGGCGGCGGTGATGCCGAGGAACGTGCCGAAGAGGATCGTCTGCGGCCCCTCCAACAGCCCCTTGTAGAGGGCGGTGAAGAGGTATCCGCAGGCGAGGAGGAAGGCTTGGACGGTTCCCGTCAGTGCGGATTGTGCACGGTCGCCGCTGCCGCGCAGGGCCGCGATGACCAGGGCCGCGGCAAGACAGACCGTGAAGTAGCCGAAGACCGCGCCGACTCCGAGGAGCACGGCCCCGGCGGCGCCGGGGAACGCGACGGCGGAGACGGTGTGCGCGGCGAACGTCTGCCGTCGCAGCACCACGAACCACCCGACCACCGCGGAGACCACGGCCACGATCGCGCCTGCACGAAAAGCGTTGACCATGAACGGGTACGACCACATCTGCTGGACGTCGGCCACGACGTTCCACGACCGGAGCGGGTCAGCGGGCACCACAACCGCCTCCCGAGGAATCGGGCCGGCCGACCACGACGAGCCGCCCGTCCGATGCCCGCAGCACCTCGACCGGCGTGCCGTACAGCCCCGTCAGGGTCTCGGACGTGATCACGTCCTGTGGAGCACCGGTGGCCGAGCCGCCCTCGGCGAGGTACACGACCCGGTCGAGGTGGTGCAGTATCGGGTTCACGTCGTGCGCCACCATCACCACGGCCACGCCCTCCTGGTGGCAGATGCGTCCTATCAACGCGGCGACACCGCCCTGGTGGGAGAGATCGAGGCTGTCCAGCGGCTCGTCCAGCAGAAGGAGTTGCGGCCGCCGGACGAGAGCCTGCGCGATCAGGAGCCGCTGCTGTTCACCGCCGGAGCACTCTCCGACGGGCCGGTGGGCGTAGGCGGTCGCCCCCACCACCTCGACGACCTCGGCGACGCGTTCACGGGCGGCCCGGCGACGCGGGCCGGGAAGGGGCAGCGGCACACCCCAGCGGTCGCCGTCCAGGCCCAGGCGGACCACGTCGATGCCACGGATCCGCATCGAGGCGTCGAAGCTGCGACGCTGCGGCAGATAGCCGATGCGGTCGCCGGCCCGACCGGGCCGGGCCCCCAGGACACGCACCTCGCCCGCTGCGATCGGCGTCGCGCCGAGCACCGCCCTGACCAGAGTGGACTTGCCGACGCCGTTCGGGCCGAGGACGGCGACGAACTCCCCCGCTCCGACGGTGAGATTCACCCCTGACCACAAGGTGCGGCCGCCCACCCGTACAGCGGCGTCGCGCAGCTCGAGCACGGGTTCGGCCGCCTGCCGAGGGGCAGGGAGCCGGGCCTCGGTGGCCCGGAGTGCCGGCTCCATGGCCGCGATCATCGCCCGGTGGCCTTGGCCAGGGCCTCTGCGATGCCCTGGAGCTGGGTGGTCTGCCACTGCTGGAAGGTGGCGTCGCCCGGGGTCGGCGTCTCCGTCACGGTGGCCACCGGAATGCCCGCCTCGGTGGCCTGCTTGACCTGTGCCTGCACATCCGGCGTGGAGTTCTGGCTGTTGTAGACGTAGATCTTGATCTGCTTGTTCTTGATCTGGTCGTCGATGGTGGCCTTGTCCTTGGCCGTGGGGTCGGTGCCCTCGCTCATGGCGTCGAGGAACGTCCCGGGGGTGAGCATCTTCAGCCCGAGGCCCTCGGAGAGCGGGGTGACGATGGACTCCGAGGCGCCGATCGGAGTGCCCGCGTACTTGCTCTTCATCTCCGATATGAGCTTGGTGTACGGGGCGAGGTCCTTGGTCTCGTAGGCGGTCCTGCGCCGGTCGAAGTAGGCGGCGTCGGCCGGGTCGGCCTTCTTGTAGTCGTCGGTGATCTTCGCGATGACCTTGTGGACGTCGTCCGGCGAGTACCAGCGGTGCGGGTTGCCGCCCTCCTTGACGCCGACGAGGTCGCCGACCTTGAGCTCGGCGCGCCCGCTCGCGGGGTTCGCGGCGAGGAGCTTGTCGGCCCAGGCGTCGTAGCCGATGCCGTTGACGATCGCGTACCGGGCGCCGGCGACGGCACGGGCGTCGGCGGCCTTGGGCTCGTAGTCGTGCGGGTCGGTGTCGGGGTTACTGATGATGCTGGTGACGTGGACGCGGTCACCGCCGAGCTGAGCGGCGATGCTGCCCCAGAAGTTCTCCGCCGCCACCACCTCGATCTTCCTGCCCGCACCGGAGCCGCTCGCGGCCGAGGTACCGCCGCCTGCCTTCCCGTCGGAGGAGGGCGACGACGTCGAACAGGCGGTGGCGGTCGCGGCCGTCAGGGCTGCCACGGCGGTGACGAGGGCGGTCCGTGCGGATGGTCGCGGAAACCGGGAGATGGCGGCAGTGGGCATGGGGGGCTCCTTCGTGCGGTGCCGGCGGCGCTGTGGGACCACTCCGGCGTACGTGACCCCCTCAAAGTAAATGACAATGATTTTCATATCAACTGCGGATGAAAATCATTGCCATCTTTTGACTGGAGTAGAACCATCCGGACCAGAGCATCCGCCGGGGCTCAGCACCGCGACTGCCGGAGGCCGGGGAATCACTGACTGGTTGCGAGAACAGCCCTGCCGACGCGACCGCGCCCTGACCGTCGCCTTTCACACCCGCGCCACGGCGGCAGCCGGCAGCCGGCCTCAAGCCGGCCCCGGAGAGGTGACATATTCGGAGGACCCTCCAGGGCGCACTCCGCCAACCCTGACGCTCCCCCGTGTTCCAACGCCCGGGAGTCCTCCATTGCCCGTGCCTGCTCGGAGCCTTTCTCCCGCTTCTCCCCCATCCCACTCGAAGTGGCCGGACACGCCCTGCTCCCCCTTCACCGTCGTCGACGAACACGGCCGCGAGGTTCCGGAAGGTCGCCTGATCCCCTCGGTCCAGGAAATCCGCCGCTCCCACGGCACACCCCGCTCGAGGGCGCCAACACCTCGATCCGCATCGGCATCGAGACTGGCTACACCTCGCTCACCTCCACCATCTCCGTCCGCACCGCCCCCGCCCTGCGGCACTTCCCTTCCCTGAGGTCCGCGGCTCCGAGAACACCCACACCTGGCTTCGTATGTCCGCTGGCGGCTCTGCTTTCACGTACGCCCCAGCCATCCATGGCACGCGAAGGGCACCACGACCTCGCCTGAACTCCTCACCACCCAGGCGCGATCGCGTGCGTCTCCACACGGAGCGGCGAGCCGCGGCTGCCCCGACCGTCTGGCGCCCGGGGCAGCTCGATTCATCACCTCCCTCGGTCTCTCGGCCCTGCCCCGGTCAGCCGAAGAAGACGGAGGAGATGTCGTTGTCGAAACCGATGGTCGCAAGATCGGCCACGTCACCATTGACGACCTTGGACTTGCCCGTGCAGTTCCGCTCGGACCAGATCTTCAGGCTGCCCTGGGCCTGGAGGGAGGAGGCGACGTTGTCGCGGGCCACGTTCTGGCAGCCCTTGCCGGTCAGGCCCTGGGAGGGGTCGCCGAAGTTCCGGTCGTCGAAGAGGACGACGCTGGTGGCGGGCTTGGGCTGCGGGCCGCCCCTGCCGGTGTTGCCGGCCCCGGCGCCTGCCTTCTTGCCGTCGGGGGTCACCCCGAACCAGGTGCCCCCGACCCCCTGGCCCTTGGTCTCGCCGGGCTTGGTGTCCTTGCTGAAGCGGTAGACGGGCCAGCCCCCGACCGTGACTTGGAGGCTGCCGTCGTCCCGCTTGACGGTTCCGACCTTCGACTTGTCGACGCCATCGAGGAAAATCCTGCCGCCCGGTGCGACGACGACCGGCGGCCAGGTGGACGCGCAGTCGCCGTCGCAGGTGGACTTCGACGGGTTCGCCGTGTCCTTGTCGAACCGGTAGAGGGTGAACCCCGCGCCGTTGACCACCACCGGGTTCAGCGCCCCGGCCTTCGAGGCCGACAACTGCACCCACCTCTGCGCCTCCGGCCTCACCGCCGGCTTCCCGGGCTCGACCGCCCAGTCACCCGTCCTGGGCGAGGCGTTGTTCGCCTTCGCGGTACCGCTGAGGAGGCTCAGGTCCTGCCCGGCCGAGGGACTGCCGCCGGCGGCCCGGCCCCCCGCGGGAGTGGCCGCCGAAGCGGCGGGTGCGGAGTTGTCCTTGTCCTCCGCGCCGCAGGCAGAGAGCAGCAGGACTCCGCTCGTGGCGACAGAGACGATCACTGCGGTGTGCTTACGGATCACGGTTACCCCCACGGTCAACGCTCCGGCCCGCCCGAAGCCGTCACCAGCCCGTACGAGCCGTGCCCGGGACAACCTCACCCGGTTACCTGCCCGATACACCTCCGATACGAAGTAACAACGCTCGGCGGGAGCTACGAGCCGGTCCCCGCGAGGAATGCGCCGGGCGGCTCCATGGCGCAGAACACCTGGGACCGTGCAGGTCGACACGACAGGGACTGGAGCCCCTTGTTCCCGCTCGTCATTGCCGGCCAGTGGCACGACAGCCCCCAGTTCCAGCCGGTCCCGGACGGCATCCGCGTACCGCGGACCGGACCGGGCCGACCGCGCACCCGACCGGACAAGGTCCGCGCCTTCGCAGTGAGCCACCGTGACGCGCGGGGCGCGGGATCAATGCATCAGTGTCCGTCCGCCGTGATGCCGGTGTCGCGCCACCTTTGCGCACTCATGGCCCATCACAAGATCAGCCCGGCGTGCAGGTCGTCTGCGAAGTCGGCCGTTTCCATACATCTTGACGGCTCTACTGTTCCGGGAACACTTCCAAAGTGAACGGTCACTTACGGAAGCGGGTCACTCCACGGACTCCCGGAGAGGAGATCCAGTGATCAGCACGAAGCTGAACATCGGCGTCTACGTCTACGAGCACACCGAGGCACTGTTCGACGGCCGGGTCACGGTCGACGGAGTGGACGCGACGTTCGAGACGGCACCGCTCGTGTCGGATATCTTCCGCCGCGCCGTCGAGGGACACTACGACCTCGCCGAGTTCGGTCTCACCTACTTCCTGCGCACCCTCGACCTCGACGACGCGCCGTTCCTGGCACTGCCGATCCTGCCGAACCGCAACTTCCGCCACTCGGCGATCTTCGTGAACACCGCCGGCGGGATCGTGAAACCGCAGGACCTGGCCGGCAGGACCGTCGGCGAGTTCGCTCTCTACGGGCACGACGCCGGGATCTGGCCGAAGGGCATCCTGGCCGACGAGTACGGCGTGACCCCCGACCGGTGCCGCTGGGTGATCGGCGGTACCAACCACCCCATCCCCGCCTTCGACTGGGTCCCGCAGCCCGTCCCGGACGACGTCGACGTGCGCCACGCGGAGGAAGGCCGGACCCTGGGAGCCATGCTCGAATCCGGCGAGATCGACGCACTGATCTCCGTCGACGTACCGCAGGCGGTGCTGGACGGCTCCCCGAAGGTCGCCCGTCTGTTCTCCGACCACGAGGCCGTGGAGCGCGACTACTACCGCCGCACCGGGATCTTCCCCCCGATGCACATCATCGCGATCCGCAGGGAACTGGCACATCGGCCGGGCCTCGCACGGGCCGTGTACGACGCCTTCACGCAAGCCAAGGCACTCGTCCAGCGCAAGTACCTCGACGACGCCACGAAGCAGCACATGAGCGTCATCACGCCGTGGTTCAGCACGCTGTTCGAGGAGAACCGTCGGCTGCTCGGCGACGACTGGTGGCCCTACGGCGTCGCCGCGAACCGCAAGGCCATCGACACCTTCCTGCGCTACCACCACGAGCAGGGCCTGTCGAAGCAAAAGCTGACGTGCGAGGACATCTTCGTGCCGGAACTCCTCGACACCTGAGCCGAGTGGCAACGGCGTTTCGGGCTTGCCGATCCGAGAAGGCGAGACCGGTCATCCTCATGGCCACCTGCCGATTGGCTATGACCAGCACTTTGATGTATGCCCGGTGCGGCTGGAGCGGGACGGCCGCCACCTGGGCCGCGAGCGGCTCGGCTTCTTCCAGTTCGGCCGAGGGCGCGTGTCCGGCCGGCCGGAAGAGGTCACCGCGCTCGCCCGTCGAGCCGCAGCACACCGTCTGATGGGTGGGGACGGACATCATGACTGTCCACCGTCAGACCGGTCTGGTGCGTCGGTCACAGGCGGGCTACGGGGGTGGGCCGCGCTGACCGGCCGTAATCCAGGTGAACGGGGATGTCGCTGCTGTTAGCCTGCTGGTTATGGCACGAGGTATCTGGTCGCAGAAGGTTCGTTCGGCCCGCTGACGGCGGCGCCTTTCTTTCTGTTGGATCTGCGCTCGCCGTTCCGGTTCCCGCCGGGCGGCCGTTTTGTGTTGCCCGGCTCCACTGCGAGCTGCGGAGCATCCGTTGAACCTCAACCCCACCCCCGAAGCCATGTCCCTGCCCGTCGAGGCGGGCGGCAGCGCACACGTCCGCGCCGAGGGCGTCACCGTCACCCGCGGGTCCCGGCGCGTCCTCGACGACGTCTCGGCCACCGTCTCCGCCCGGTCGCGTCTCGCCGTCGTCGGCGAGAACGGCCGTGGCAAGACGACGCTGCTGCACGTCCTCGCCGGACTGATCACGCCCGACGCGGGCACCGTGCACCGGGCCGGCACGATCGGCCTGGGCCGCCAGGAGCTGTCCGCGCGGGACGGTGAGACCGTCGGCACCCTGACATCCGCGGCGCTGGCCGCCTCGCTCGCCGCTCTCCGCGCGCTGGACGAGGCGTCCCTCGCCTTGGCGGAGGGCGACCCCGCCGCCGGCAACCGCTACGCCGCGGCGCTCGAGGCCGCCACCCGGCTCGACGCGTGGGACGCCGAACGCCGTGTCGACGTCGCCCTCGAGGCCCTCGGCGCGTGCGCCGACCGAAACCGTCCGCTGGCGACGCTGTCGGTCGGGCAGCGCTACCGGGTCCGGTTGGCCTGCCTGCTCGGCGCGCGGCACGACGTCCTGCTGCTCGACGAGCCGACCAACCACCTCGACGCCCACGGGCTGGACTTCCTGACCCGCAGGCTGCGCGAGCACGATGGCGGCCTCGCCGTCGTCAGCCACGACCGGGCGCTGCTGCGCGACGTCGCTGACCGGTTCCTCGACCTCGACCCGACCCGCGACGGGAAGCCGCGCCTGTACGCCGGCGGCTACGACGCCTGGCAGAGCGCACGGCACCGCGAACGTGAGCGCTGGGAACAGGACCACGAGGAGCAGCAGGCCGAGCACCGGCGACTGCAGGAAGCGGTGTCGAAGGCCCGGGACCGGCTCTCCACCGGCTGGCGGCCGGAGAAGGGGACCGGCAAGCATCAGCGTCAGTCCCGCGCACCGGGCGTGGTGCAGGCCCTGCACCGGCAGCAGGACGTCCTTCAGGCGCACCGGATCGACGTGCCGGAGCCGCCGCGGGCGTTGCGGTGGCCGGACCTGGGCGTCCGGCCGGGGGCGCCGCAGCTGCGGGCGCACGGTATCGCCGTCGACGGGCGGCTGGCGGGCCCGGTCGACCTCGCCCTCGGCGGCGGCGACCGGCTCCTGGTCACCGGTCCGAATGGTGCCGGGAAGTCCACGCTGCTCGCGGTGCTGGCCGGTGCGCTCGAACCCACGGACGGGCACGTCGTCACAGCGAAGGGGGCACGGGTTGTCCGGGTCGTCCAGGAGAGCGCAGCGCAGGACCCTTCACTCACGGTCCGCGAGGTATACGACCGCCACGTCGGCCGGCTGGTGGCCCGCGGGGTGCTCCGCGACGCCGACGCCGTCCCGCTCGGGGGACTCGGTCTGCTGGACTCCGACGCGCTGCGCACGCCGGTCGGGCGGATGTCGCAGGGGCAGCGGCGGCGCCTCGACCTGGCGCTGGCGCTGGCCGGGCGGCCAGGGCTGCTCCTGCTCGACGAGCCGACCAACCATCTGTCGTCGGCACTGGTCGACGAGCTGACCGACGCGATACGCGGCACGAGCGCCGCTGTCGTCATCGCCACGCACGACCGGCAGCTGCTGCGGGATTGCGCGCACTGGCCGCGTCTGGAGGTGAGCGGATCCCCGGCACCGGCCGGCCGGTACGGTGGCGGATCCCCGCACCGGCCGTCCGGTCCGGCGCGACCCGTTCGTCAGACGGGTGAAGGCACGACCGATACCGGAGGGACCGCCGAGCTCGATGCCGCGGCACCGACCACTGACTTCGAGATGATCCCCGGGGCACGCAGGCGTGCCTGACCTGCCCGCGCACGGCTGGTCCCGGCCGGCTCACTGGCACCATCCGCCGAGGCAGCCGGCCTGTACCGGGTCAACAGGAGTAGCCGCTCGATCCTCCGTCCGAGCAGTGCGAGCTTCCCGAGTCATGCCCTCCTGAGTAGCCACCGTGACCGTGGTGGCCTGACGCTCCGCCGTCGCCTCCGAAGTCCACGGGTACGTCCACGCATTCTCCGGTTCCTCGCTTCGTGCGGGCCGAGTCCTGCCTCATACGACCGAGCCCAAAGGCCCGCGCCGCCAACTTCCAAAAGCTCATGTCAGCCCTCCTCGCCACGTTCATGCCCGCCGCGAGGACCGGGCACCCCGTCCTGCCCGGCGCCATTGAGCGAGCAGAGGCACCTGGCCCCATTGCTGTGCGCCTCGTCGAGACGGCGCGGGACCTGCCCAAGGATCTGCCGGGGGGGAGCTCTTGTTCAGCCTGGAACTCGGAACACCCGAGCGGCCGGATACGGTCGGCCTGCACCGTCCAGCAACTCAGACGACAATTCAAGAGTCCACTGACTGGCTGCGAGAACGGCTCCGCCGGCGGAACCACATCCTGGCTGTCGCCTTCGGCACCCGTTGCCCGGCGACAGTCTGCAGCAAGCCTATCGCTCACTCAGAGTAACGATGGCGGCGAGACGTCTGCCGGCCTTCCCGCCGCGTATGCATCATGGCGACGCTCGCTTGACATGTCATCAGAAGAGTCAGCATCAAGTCGGCATCGGACCCGACATGTGCCGCGCCGTATCGCCGCGAAGCGTCAAGGTCGCGGAGCAGCGGAAGTGCACGGCATGCCCCCGCCGACGCCCCGAATGACGAGCGCACCTGGCCAGTGGGCGTGGTCCAGGTCCCACAACGGAAAGAATCCATCCGGCCTCAAACCAACCTGAGAGAGGTGACACATCAAGATCCTCCAGCGCACACCCAGCGCTATTCGAGTGCATCGTGCGAGCATGGCCGGGCAGCGCCCGGCCAACCGGTGGGAAGATCTCTCAGCCCGTCGGCGTTGACGCCTCGCACAAGTCTTCGATCAGCGTGTGACAGGAGTGGAACCCCGTATGCCCAGCACTTCCACCACCCAGGCGACCGCACAGATCGGCGTCACCGGGCTCGCCGTCATGGGCAGCAACCTCGCCCGCAACTTCGCGCGCCACGGTCACACCGTCGCCGTCCACAACCGCACGAGCGCCAAGACCAAGGCGCTCATTGACCAGCACGGCCACGAAGGCGACTTCGTCCCCTCCGAGACCGCCGAGGACTTCGTCGCCTCCCTCCAGAAGCCCCGCCGCATCGTCATCATGGTCAAGGCCGGCGAGGCCACCGACGCCGTCATCGACGAGTTCGTGCCCCTCCTCGACGAAGGCGACGTCATCATCGACGGCGGCAACGCCCACTTCGCCGACACCCGCCGCCGCGAGGCCGCCCTCCGCGAACGCGGCATCCACTTCGTCGGCGCCGGCATCTCCGGCGGCGAGGAAGGCGCCCTCAACGGGCCCTCCATCATGCCCGGCGGGTCGGAGGAGTCCTACAAGTCCCTCGGCCCGCTGCTCGAGTCCATCGCCGCCAAGGCCAAGGACGGCACCCCCTGCTGCACCCACGTCGGGCCCGACGGTGCAGGCCACTTCGTCAAGATGGTGCACAACGGCATCGAGTACGCCGACATGCAGCTGATCGCCGAGGCGTACGACCTGTTGCGCGCGGTCGGGGGGTACGAGCCGGGGCGGATCGCCGAAACGTTTCGGACGTGGAACACCGGGCGGCTGGACTCGTATCTCATCGAGATCACCGCCGAGGTGCTCGCGCACACCGACGCCGCCACCGGGCGGCCGTTCGTGGACGTCGTGGCGGACGAGGCGGAGCAGAAGGGCACCGGGCGGTGGACGGTGCAGACCGCGCTGGATCTGGGGGTGCCCGTGTCCGGCATTGCCGAGGCCGTCTTCGCGCGCTCGCTGTCCGGGCACACGGAGCTGCGCGAGGCCGCGCGCGGCCTGCCCGGGCCCAGCGCCCGGGCTCTCTCCCCCACCGAGGCACAGGAGTTCGCGGCGCAGGTCGAGCAGGCGCTGTACGCCTCGAAGGTCGTCTCGTACGCCCAGGGCTGGAACATGATCGCCAAGGCGAGCGAGGAGTACGGCTGGGACATCGACCTGGGTGCGATGGCGGCCATCTGGCGCGGCGGCTGCATCATCCGGGCCGCGTTCCTCGACCGCATCCGCGCCGCCTTCGAGGCCGATCCGCAGCTGTCGACGCTGCTGGCGGACGAGGGCTTCGCGCGGGAGGTCGGGCAGGCGCAGGAGGCGTGGCGGACGGTCGTGGCCACCGCCGTACGGCATGGCGTGCCCACGCCCGGCTTCTCGGCTGCGCTCGCGTACTACGACGCGCTGCGCGCGGAGCGGCTGCCCGCCGCGCTGACCCAGGGGCAGCGGGACTTCTTCGGTGCCCACACCTACCGCCGTACCGACCGTGAGGGGTCCTTCCACACGCTCTGGAGCGGTGACCGCAGCGAGCAGGCCACGGGCTGAGCACCGGCGCTACCTTGGCAGTCATGCATCCCCATGTCGAGACGGCGATCCGCTACCACCAGGCGGTCGCGCAGGGGGCCACGGGCGAGCGGCTGGCTGCCTTCTTCCACCCCGAAGCGGTCCACCGCGAGCTGCCCAATGCGCTCTTCCCCGACGGTGCCGTCCGCGACCTGCCCGCCGTGCTCGCCGCGGCGGAGCGGGGGCGGACGGTGCTGACCGAGCAGCACTTCGAGGTGCTCAACGCCGTCGCGTCCGGTGGCCAGGTGGCCCTGGAGGTCACCTGGCACGGGACGCTCGCCGTCGCGCTGGGCGACCTGCCCGTCGGGCACGTGCTGCGGGCGCACATCGCGACGTTCCTGGAGTTCCGCGACGGGAAGATCGTCTCCCAGCGCAACTACGACTGCTACGAGCGCCCGCGTTCTGCCGCCACGTAGTTCCGCCACATAGTTCCGTCACTCGGTCGGCATGTCCTCTCCCCGCCCGCCTCCCCCGTCCGCATAGCCTGACCCCGGGCGGGAAGACGGACGGGACGACGAGGTACGGACGGGACGACATGCCGCCGAACGAGCCGAGTGGACAGCCGGGCCCACCAGCGCCCACCGGGCGTCACGAGACGGAGGAGGAGCGCGCGGACCGGCGCTGGGCCGAGCTGCTGCAGGAGGTCCGCGTCGCCCAGACGGGGGTGCAGATCCTCTTCGGCTTCCTGCTGACCGTGGCCTTCACGCCGCGCTTCCCCACCCTGGGCGACACGGACCGGGGGATCTACGTGGCCACGGTCCTGCTGGGCGCCGCGACCACCGGGGCGCTGGTCGGACCGGTCTCCTTCCACCGGCTGGTGACGGGGCGCCGGATCAAGCCGCAGACCGTCACCTGGGCGTCACGGATGACCATGGTGGGTGTCGTCCTGCTGCTGTGCACCGTCACCTCCTCCCTGCTGCTCATCCTGCGCATCGCGATGCCCGGCACCGCGGTGCCGTGGGTGGTGGCGGGTCTGGTGGCCTGGCTCGTGCTGTGCTGGTTCGGCCTGCCGCTCTGGGCCCGCCACCGCTACCTGACAAAGAAATAGGGCTCAGCCCGCCGACTCCTCCTTGATGTCGGAGATGAGCCGGGTCTCGGTGTCCGACTGCACGCTCAGGTAGGTGTAGGTCGGCTTCTTCTCGTCGCCCCAGGTGAGCCGGACGCGGGTCCAGGTGTGACCGGCGCCGCTGTTGTCGTACGTCACGCGCCAGGCGCGCGGGGTGTTCTGGGCGCGCAGGACGCCGTCGGCGCCGTTCTTGCGCTCCCACTCCTCCAGCCGGGTGCGGAACTCGCGGGTGAGGTAGTGCGAGCGCAGGGCGCCGGACAGCACGGAGTCGGGCGTACCGCTGCGGGCGCCGACGTACGCGCCGTAGAACGCGGCCACCTGGTCCACCACCGACCCCGCGCCGCCCTCGCGGACGGGCTGCTCCGCATCGGGGGCGGCGGCCGGCGCCGGATCCGTACGGGGGACGTCGGCGGGGCCGCCGGAGGCCGCCGCGAAGGCGACGGCGGGCACGGTCAGGGCGGCGAGCAGGACCAGGGCGGCACCGGAGCGCCATGGGGTACGGGGTGCGGGCATGGGTTCCCCCCATCGCAAGTGCCCCTGCGGGCACGGGGTTTACTGCTCTCCCCCGTTAAAGCGGACGGGTTGCCGGAAGGGTTCCGTCCAAACCGGCCATTTGTCGCTGATTCCGTTGGTACGCGCCCGGCGTGCACCCGAAGCACCGGCGGAAGACGTCGATGAACGCGCTGGCCGACGACCATCCGCAGCGGTGCGCGACCGTGGTGACGGGGACGTCGTCGGCAAGCATCCGCAGCGCGTGGTACAGACGTGACTGCGTGCGCCACTGCGGGAAGGTCATGCCGAACTCGGCGCGGAAGAGCCGGCTGAGGGTGCGCTCCCCCGTGCCGGTCGCGGCGCCGAGGGCAGCGAGGGTGCGGGGGTCGGCCGGGGCGTCGTGCACCAGGGCACAGACGGCGGCCAGGCGCGGGTCGGCCGGGGTGGGCAGTCGCAGGGGCTGCTGCGGCGCGGCGCGCAGTTGGTCGCGCAGGACGGCGAGCAGGCGGCGGCGTTCGGGGCCGGCGTCCTCGGGGCTGCGGGTGTAGGCGCGGATCAGCTCGCGCAGCAGCGGGCTGACGGCCAGGACGGTGGGGGCGGTCAGGCCGAGCGGGTTGTCGTCGGCCGGCAGGCCGACCAGGTGCAGCTCCAGGTGGCCGTGGGCACGGTGGGCGTGGACGGTGCCCGCGGGCACCCAGAGGGCGCGGGTGCCCGGCGCCACCCACGTACCGGCATCGGTGGTGACGGCCAGGACGCCGGCTCCCGCGTAGACGATCTGGTGGTCGTCGTGGCGGTGGGCGTCGATGCCCTGCCCGGCGGCCAGGTCCTGCACGCGTGTCGGGGCCTGCGGCTCGTGGCGGATTTTCGACAGGAATGGGCGTTCCATCGGAAGCGGGACAGGTGGCTTCACGGACACGATCACACCATGCCGACCAAGTCCGTGAGGACCACGAGGGCCAACCGCCCGATCGTTCTGCTGTCATGGGGACACGCCTGCGTCGACGTCTACCAGGGTGCGGTGGCCGCGCTGGTGCCGTACTTCGTCGCCGAGCGGGCCTACTCGTACGCCGCCGCCTCCGGCATCGTGCTGGCCGCATCACTGCTGTCGTCGGTGATACAGCCGCTGTTCGGCGTGCTCACCGACCGCTGGTCGCTGCCGTGGTTGCTGCCGCTCAGCACACTGGTGAGCGGCATCGGTGTCGCCGTGAGCGGGCTGTACGGCACGTACGGGCTCACGCTGGCCGCCGTGGCCGTCTCGGGCATCGGCATCGCGGCGTACCACCCGGAAGCCGCGCGGGTCGCACGCGACGCCAGCCGCGGCAGCCACACGGCGATGAGCTGGTTCTCGCTGGGCGGCAGCCTCGGCTTCGCCGCGGCCCCGCTGCTGGTGTCCGCCGTCGTCGCGACCGGCGGGCTGCACGCCTCGCCGCTGCTGGCCGTCCCGGCCGTGGTCGGTACGGGACTGTGCGCGGCGGCACTGCGGACGGCGGCCCAGTCACCGGCCGCGGAAGCGGTGGCGCGGGCGGCTGCGGCGGGACGCCGGGACGACTGGCGGTCCTTCGCCAGGCTGTCCGGCGCGATCGTCTCCCGTTCGATCGTCTTCGTGGGGCTGAGCGCCTTCGTCTCGCTCTACGCCCGCCAGCGCACCGGCGGCGGCAACCTCGCCGGCACGGCCGCACTGTTCCTGCTCTACCTGGGAGGCGCGGCAGGCACCGTGACGGGCGGCAGGCTCGCCGACCGCTACGGCCGGCTGCCGGTGATCCGCTGGTCGTACCTGCTGACGGTCGCCGCCGTGGCCGGTGTCGACCTGGTGCCCGGCCCGCTGCTGTACCTGTTCGTCGCGCTGACGTCGGCCGGCCTGTACGCCCCCTTCTCCCTGCACGTCACCCTCGGCCAGGACTACCTCCCCCGCCACGTGGGCACCGCGGGCGGCGTGACGCTGGGCCTGGCCATCAGCGTGGGCGGCGTGGCCAGCCCGCTCATCGGCACCCTGGCCGACGCCACGTCCCTGCAAACGGCCCTCGCCCCACTCGTCGCCCTGCCCGCGGTGGGCTGGCTCCTGCTGCGCCCGTTGCGCGATCCCACGCTCCCCGTCCCGGCGAGTCGTGCAGGAACCCCCTGCAAGGGGGGTTTCACGGTGAAACCGCCTCCGGGCCGGGTGCGGTGCGAGAGCCTGGTCCGGCGACTTGGGGGACGTCGGACAGGGGGACACTCGTGAAACCACGCACACGACTCGCCGTACTCGCCATGACATTGGCCGCCGCCTCCGCCGCGACGGCCCCGGCGGCCCCCGCGCCGCGCGCGGTCGGGCCGTTCCAGGTCAGGAACTACGGCACCGGCCGCTGCATGGGCTTCCCGTCCGGTGACGACCGCATGCGGGTGTGGGACTGCACCACGGAGGCCTACCAGCTGTGGGACCTGGTCGCAGACGACCGGGGCCGCTACCACATGGTGAACCGCAGGGACGGCCGATGCCTCGCGGGGTACGCGCAGGGCCCCAGCGGCTGGGCGACCTGGCTGTCCACCTGCGACAACAGCTTCAGCAACGTCGACCAGCTCTGGTACGTCGACCCGGCGAACCAGCCCGACCCGGCCCGCATCGCGAACCTCTTCGGCCGTGTCCTGGAGCCCGACCGCGGCTGGAACGGCGCGAACCGGTCGCCGGTCGTGACCAACGACAACCAGGGACTGCCGAATCAGAAGTGGACCCTCAAGTACATCCAGTGAGGCACACGGCTCCCGCCGCAACCGGTCATTTCACTTCGACCGTGACCTTCCACGGCGTGACCAGCAGAGGACAGATATGGCCTGCGTCGGGGCGGCAGCGTCGTTGCGCGGTGATGGTGGCGGTGCCATCGCCTTCCGCACGGAAGGTCGCTGACGCGTTGCCGTTCGGTGCCGTACCGCCGGTGGTGCGCCGGAGAACGGTGGAGTTGCTGGACGTCGGAGTGCTCCAGCTGTAGGTGAGTCCGGGTTCGCGGTAGCTGGTGAGCCGGACTTCGATGTCGTCACCCGAGCTCGCGGTCACGGACCGGCCGTTGTCCGAGTTCGTGAGCGTAATGCGCTGGGCCAGCCGGGCCCGGTCGGGGCCTCGGCCGTGGGCAGCCGCCGGTGCCGCGGCAGCGGCCATGACAGCGACCAGGGCCAGCGCCGTGCCCCATGGCGCGGCAGACCGCTTCGTTTCCACCATGATTCCCTCCCCTTTGGTCCCGTCGGACCGGACGTCACCGGCGACGGCAACAACACACCTATCCTTCCGGTCGACTCGACGTGAGGGCGAAGAGCCGGTTCCAAACCACCCGACCGAGGTCTGTGACGCCTGACCTGTCGGACACGCCCTAGGTGTGTTGTCCCGGCAGGTTGGTGACACGGCTGGCGGGTGTTTGGCCTGCGATGCCGGTGTGGGGTCGGTGGTAGTTGTACCAGTCCAGC
>NZ_JBFAPE010000027.1:0-78038 GCF_040675615.1 Streptomyces sp. NPDC049585
ACGCTCTTCCGATCTCGGCCACCGACGGCCCGCAGCCGACACCGCAGCTGCGGGCACGTCGTGGCTTGTCGCGCAGTTCCCCGCGCCCCTACGGGGCGCCCCTTTCGGGGCGCGTCGTCTAGCGGCCTGCGGCCGCAGGCTCCGCGGCCGGTGCGGCGGCGGCCTCGCCGGCCGGCGCCGGCACCGAGGGCGCCTCGCCCCGCGTACGGAGCGACAGCGACACCCGCAAGGCCGCGATCCACACCAGGCACGAGCCGAACATGTGCGTGCCCACCACGATCTCGGGCGAGTCGTTGAAGTACTGCACGTACCCGACGACCCCCTGCAGCATCAGCACGACGAACAGCTCCGCCACCCGCCGCCGCGGCACCGCCGGCGCCCCGACGGCCCGCAGCACGAACCACAGGGCCACCGTCAGGCCGACGACGACGAAGACGAAGTCGACGTGCAGCTGGGTGATCTGGTGCCAGTCCAGCGGGATGCGGTGGACGTTCTTCTTGGCGTCGCCCGCGTGCCGGCCGGAGCCGGTCACCACGGTGCCGGCCACGATCAGCAGGGCGGTCGTCGCGACCAGGATCCAGCCGAGCTGGCGTACGGGGCGGGCCACCAGGTCGCGGGGCTCCTCGTCGCCCTCGTGGGAGCGGTGCCACATCACCACGGCGACCGTCAGCAGCGCCGTGGAGGCGAGGAAGTGCGCGGCGACGATGTATGGGTTGAGGCCCGTCAGCACGGTGATGCCGCCGATGATGCCGTTCGCGGCGATGATCCAGAACTGGATCCAGCCCAGCCGGGTGAGGCCCCGCCGGCGCGGCAGGTGGGCGCGCGCCGCCACGATCGCCACGCCGACGACGGCGCACAGCACGTACGTCAGCATGCGGTTGGTGAACTCGATGACGCCGTTGATGCCCATGGCGGGCGTGGGCGTCAGGCTGTCCTCCGTGCACGTCGGCCACGTCGGGCAGCCGAGGCCCGACTGGGTGAGCCGGACCGCGCCGCCGGTGACCACGATGACGACGGCCATGACGACGGTGGCGAGCACGGCGCGTCGGACGAAGCGGGCGGAGGGCTGCCAGCGGTCGGCGACGAGCTGGAGGGGGTTCAGCGTTTTCGGCACGCCAGTCATCGTACGGGGGTGTTTGTGCACGGATTCACGAGCCCCCCGCAGCGTGCCGCGCCCGTCTCACTCCCAGCGGAAGAAGCGGCCCGCGGCACCCAGCCCCAGCACGGCCCAGACGCCCAGGATGCCCAGGTCGGCCCAGGGCATGACGGCGCCGTCGCGCAGCACGTCGCGCAGGCCGTCGGAGAGCGCGGAGATGGGCAGCACGCCGAGGACGGACTGCACCGCGCCCGGGAACTTCTCCAACGGCACGATCACCCCGCCGCCGACCAGCAGGAGCAGGAAGACCAGGTTGGCGGCGGCCAGGGTCGCCTCCGCCTTGAGCGTGCCGGCCATCAACAGCCCCAGGCCGGAGAACGCGGCGGTGCCGAGCAGCAGCAGGGCCACGACGGCGAACGGGTTGCCGTGCGGCGACCAGCCCAGCGCGAAGGCGATCACGGTCAGCAGCGCCACCTGCAGCACCTCGGTGACCAGCACCGAGCAGGTCTTCGCCGTCATCAGCGCCCAGCGCGGCAGCGGCGAGGCGCCCAGCCGCTTGAGCACGCCGTAACGGCGCTCGAAGCCGGTGGCGATGGCCTGGCCGGTGAACGCGGTCGACATCACCGCGAGCGCCAGCACGCCGGGGGTGAGGAAGTCGACGGCCTTTCCGCTGCCGGTGTCGACGATGTCGACGGCGCTGAAGAGCACCAGCAGCAGCGTGGGGATGACCACGGTCAGCAGCAGCTGCTCGGCGTTGCGCAGCAGCATCCGCGTCTCCAGCGCGGCCTGCGCACGGATCATCCGCCCCAGCGGCGCGGCGCCGGGACGAGGGGTGAACGTACCGGTGACGGTCATGCGCGCAGCTCCTTACCGGTGAGCTCCAAGAAGACGTCCTCGAGCGTGTGGCGCTCGACCGTTATGCGGTCCGGCATGACGCCGTGCTGGGCGCACCAGGCCGTGACCGTCGCCAGCAGCTGCGGGTCGACCGTGCCGCTCACCTGGTACGAGCCGGGGGAGGCCTCCGCGGCGGCGGAGCCGGTGGGCAGCGCCCTGAGCAGCGAGGCCAGGTCCAGGCCGGGCCGGCCGGTGAAGCGCAGGGTGTTCTCGGCGCCGCCCCGGCACAGCTTCTCGGGGCTGCCCTGGGCGACGACGCGGCCGCCGTCGACGATGGCGACGTCGTCGGCCAGCTGCTCGGCCTCGTCCATGTAGTGGGTGGACAGCACGACCGTCACGCCGTCGGTGCGCAGCTCGCGCACCAGGTCCCAGGTGGCGCGGCGGGCCTGCGGGTCGAGGCCGGCGGTGGGCTCGTCGAGGAAGACGAGCTCGGGGCGGCCGACGACGGCCATGGCGAGGGAGAGGCGCTGCTGCTGGCCGCCGGAGAGCCGGCGGTAGTTCGTGCGGCCGCATTCGGCCAGGCCCAGGCGCTCGACGAGGGCGTCCACGTCCAGGGGGTGGGCGTGCAGGGCGGCGACGTGCCGCAGCATCTCGTGGGCGCGGGCGCCGGCGTAGATGCCGCCGCTCTGCAGCATCACGCCGATGCGGGGGCGCAGCCGGGCGGCGTCGGCGACCGGGTCCAGGCCCAGGACGCGGACGGTGCCGGCGTCGGGGCGGCGGTAGCCCTCGCAGGTCTCGATGGTGGTGGTCTTGCCGGCCCCGTTGGGGCCGAGGACGGCGGTGACGCCGCCGCGTGCGACGGTCAGGTCCAGTCCGTTCACCGCGGTCTTCGTCCCGTACCGCTTGACCAGGCCGTGGACCTCGACCGCGGGCTCTTCATGCATGCGGGAAGTCTACGGAGCACGCGCCCGGACGGACCCCGCCGGGGTGGCCGGTTAGGTAACCCTAAGTGATCAAAGCCACCGTTCCGTGATCCTCCGGCGCTTGTCGGGCTTCGGGCAATTACGCAACAATGGTGTTGTGAAATACGCGGGCGAGGCACCGGAGGCTCCCGCGGCCGGCCAGGCCGCCGGGCCGGATGCCGTCGTGCCCGCACCCGCGCGCGACGCCCGCGACCGCGACGAGCAGCGCGGCACCCGCAACCGCGTGGCCCGCTCCATCCTCGACCACGGCCCCTCCACCGCCGCCGAGCTGGCCGAGCGCCTGGAGCTCACCCAGGCGGCCGTACGCCGGCACCTGGACACCCTGGTCGCCGAGGGGATCGTCGAGCCCCGCGAGAAGCGCGTCTACGGCGCCCGCGGCCGCGGCCGCCCCGCCAAGGTCTTCGCGCTCACCGACTGCGGCCGGGACGCCTTCGACCAGGCCTACGACCAGCTCGCCCGGGACGCCCTCCAGTGGATCGCCCAGGCCGCCGGCGGCGGCGAGGCCGGGGAGGCCGCGGTCGCGGCCTTCGCCCGGGCCCGCATGGCCGCGCAGGCCGAGGCGTACCGCGAGCGCGTGCAGGCCGCGCCCCCCGAGGAGCGCACCGAGGCCCTCGCCCGGGCATTGACCGCGGACGGGTACGCTGCTACGGCGCGCAGCGCACCGGTCGGCGAACAGCTCTGCCAGCACCACTGCCCGGTCGCCCACGTCGCCGAGCAGTTCCCGCAGCTGTGCGAGGCGGAGACCGAGGTCTTCTCCCGCCTGCTCGGGACCCATGTGCAACGTCTCGCCACCATCGCCCACGGCGACGGTGTGTGCACGACGTTCATCCCCAAGACGATCAACACCGCATCCACCAGCACGGCCGGGAGGAACCCCGCATGACTCTCCCCACGGAGACTGCCCACCCTGAGCTCGAGGGCCTGGGCACCTACGAATACGGCTGGGCCGACTCCGACGTGGCCGGTGCCGCCGCCCGGCGTGGCCTCTCCGAGGACGTCGTCCGCGACATCTCGGCCAAGAAGTCCGAGCCCGAGTGGATGCTCAAGCTCCGTCTGAAGGGCCTCAAGCTCTTCGGCAAGAAGCCCATGCCGACCTGGGGCTCCGACCTGTCCGGCATCGACTTCGACAACATCAAGTACTTCGTGCGCTCCACCGAGAAGGCCGCGGCCTCCTGGGAGGAGCTGCCGGAGGACATCAAGAACACCTACGACAAGCTGGGCATCCCCGAGGCGGAGAAGCAGCGCCTGGTCGCCGGTGTCGCCGCGCAGTACGAGTCCGAGGTCGTCTACCACCAGATCCGCGAGGACCTGGAGGAGCAGGGCGTCATCTTCCTGGACACCGACACCGCCCTGAAGGAGCACCCCGAGCTCTTCCAGGAGTACTTCGGCACGGTCATCCCGGCCGGTGACAACAAGTTCGCCGCGCTGAACACCGCCGTGTGGTCCGGCGGCTCCTTCATCTACGTCCCGCCGGGCGTCCACGTCGACATCCCGCTGCAGGCCTACTTCCGCATCAACACGGAGAACATGGGCCAGTTCGAGCGGACGCTGATCATCGTCGACGAGAACGCCTACGTGCACTACGTCGAGGGCTGCACCGCCCCGATCTACTCCTCCGACTCGCTGCACAGCGCCGTCGTGGAGATCATCGTCAAGAAGGGCGGCCGCTGCCGCTACACGACCATCCAGAACTGGTCGAACAACGTCTACAACCTGGTCACCAAGCGTGCCGTGGCCTACGAGGGCGCGACCATGGAGTGGGTCGACGGCAACATCGGCTCCAAGGTGACCATGAAGTACCCGGCCGTCTACCTGATGGGCGAGCACGCCAAGGGCGAGACGCTCTCCATCGCCTTCTCCGGCCAGGGCCAGCACCAGGACGCCGGCGCCAAGATGGTCCACATGGCGCCCAACACCTCCTCCAACATCGTCTCCAAGTCGGTGGCCCGGGGCGGCGGCCGCACCTCCTACCGCGGTCTGATCGAGATCGCCGAGGGCGCCCACGGCTCGAAGTCCAACGTGCTGTGCGACGCACTGCTGGTCGACACGATCTCCCGGTCGGACACCTACCCCTACGTCGACGTCCGCGAGGACGACGTCTCCATGGGCCACGAGGCGACCGTCTCCAAGGTCAGTGAGGACCAGCTCTTCTACCTGATGAGCCGCGGCCTGTCCGAGGACGAGGCCATGGCGATGATCGTGCGCGGCTTCGTCGAGCCGATCGCCCGCGAGCTCCCCATGGAGTACGCGCTGGAGCTCAACCGGCTGATCGAGCTGCAGATGGAAGGCTCGGTCGGCTGACGCCACCGCCCCTTTCCACACGACGCAGCGAAAACTTTGTGACAGGAAGAGAGCACGACGACAGCCATGGCTGACAACACTCCCGTCGGCAGCACCACCGACGGCGCCATCCAGGTGGGCGGGGCCGAGCAGCCCATCGAATCCCGCTTCTCCGCCCTCGCCTCCTACGACGTCGCCGACTTCCCCGTGCCGCACGGCCGGGAGGAGGAGTGGCGCTTCACCCCGCTGGCGCGCCTGCGCGGCCTGCACGACGGCACCGCGGTCGCCGACGGCGCCGGGGTCAAGGTCGAGGTGAGCGCCCCCCAGGGCGTGACCGTGGAGACCGTCGGTCGCGACGACGCCCGCCTCGGCCGCGCCGGCAAGCCCGTCGACCGGGTCGTCGCCCAGGCGTACAGCTCCTTCGAGAAGGCCTCGGTCGTCACCGTCCCCAAGGATGCGGTCCTCACCGAGCCGGTGCGTATCTCCGCGCACGGCGAGGGCGGGGTCGCCTTCGGCCACCTGCAGGTCGAGGTCGGCGCCTTCGCCGAGGCCGTCGTCGTCATCGACCACACCGGTGACGCCACCCTGGCCGCCAACGTCGAGTACGTCATCGGCGACGGCGCCAAGCTCACCGTCGTCTCCGTCCAGGACTGGGCCGACACCGCCGTCCACGTCGCCCAGCACACCGCGCTGATCGGCCGCGACGCCTCCTTCAAGTCCGTGATCGTCACCTTCGGCGGCGACCTGGTGCGCCTGCACCCGCGGGTCGTCTACGGCGCCCCGGGCGGCGAGGCCGAGCTGTACGGCCTGTACTTCACCGACAACGGTCAGCACCAGGAGCACCGCCTCTTCGTCGACCACGACACCCCGCACTGCCGCAGCAACGTCGTCTTCAAGGGCGCGCTGCAGGGCAAGGACGCGCACGCGGTGTGGATCGGCGACGTCCTCATCCGCGCCGCGGCCGAGGGCACCGACACCTACGAGCTCAACCGCAACCTCGTCCTCACCGACGGCGCCCGCGTCGACTCGGTCCCCAACCTGGAGATCGAGACCGGCGAGATCGTCGGCGCCGGCCACGCCTCGGCCACCGGCCGCTTCGACGACGAGCAGCTGTTCTACCTGATGGCCCGCGGCATCCCCGAGCAGGAGGCCCGTCGCCTGGTCGTGCGCGGCTTCTTCGCCGAGCTCGTCCAGCAGATCGGCATCCCCGAGCTGGAGGAGCGCCTGATCGCGAAGATCGAGGAAGAGCTGGAGGCGTCGGTCGCATGAGCGAGTTCGTGAAGGTTGCCTCCCTGGCCGAGCTGGAGGAGGACACCCCCAAGCGGGTCGAGGTCGACGGCACCCCGGTGTCGCTCGTGCGCACCGAGGGCGAGGTGTTCGCGATCAACGACATCTGCTCGCACGCCAACGTCTCGCTCTCCGAGGGCGAGGTCGAGAACTGCCACATCGAGTGCTGGCTGCACGGCTCCAGCTTCGACCTGCGCACCGGCAAGCCCGACTGCCTCCCCGCGACGCAGCCCGTCCCCGTATACCCCGTCAAGATCGAAGGGGACGACGTGCTCGTCTCCGTCACCCAGGAGTCCTGAGTTCCCCATGGCAACGCTTGAGATCCACGACCTGCACGTCTCCGTCGAGGCCGAGAACGGCTCCCGGGAGATCCTCAAGGGCGTCGACCTGACCGTGAAGCAGGGCGAGACCCACGCCATCATGGGCCCCAACGGCTCGGGCAAGTCGACCCTGGCCTACTCGCTGGCCGGCCACCCCAAGTACACGATCACCGGCGGCACCGTCACCCTCGACGGCGAGAACGTCCTGGAGATGTCCGTCGACGAGCGGGCCCGCGCCGGCGTCTTCCTCGCCATGCAGTACCCGGTCGAGGTCCCCGGTGTCTCCGTCTCCAACTTCCTGCGCACCTCCGCCACCGCCGTCCGCGGCGAGGCCCCCAAGCTGCGCACCTGGGTGAAGGAGGTCAAGGAGGCCATGGCGCGTCTCCAGATGGACCCCGCCTTCGCCGAGCGCAACGTCAACGAGGGCTTCTCCGGCGGTGAGAAGAAGCGCCACGAGATCCTCCAGCTGGAGCTGCTCAAGCCCAAGCTGGCGATCCTCGACGAGACCGACTCCGGCCTGGACGTCGACGCCCTGCGCATCGTCTCCGAGGGCGTCAACCGCGTGCGCGAGACCGGTGAGGTCGGCACCCTGCTGATCACCCACTACACGCGCATCCTGCGCTACATCAAGCCCGACTTCGTGCACGTCTTCGCGGGCGGCCGCATCGTCGAGTCCGGCGGCGCCGAGCTCGCCGACAAGCTGGAGAACGAGGGCTACGAGGCATACGTGAAGGGTGGCGTCACGGCGTGACCATTCAGCTGCCGGGTCTCCTCGACACCGACGCGATCCGCAAGGACTTCCCGATCCTGGACCGGATCGTCCACGACGGGAAGAAGCTCGTCTACCTGGACAACGCGGCCACCTCCCAGAAGCCGCGCCAGGTGCTCGACGTGCTCAACGAGCACTACGAGCGGCACAACGCCAACGTCCACCGCGGCGTGCACGTGCTCGCCGAGGAGGCCACGGCGCTGTACGAGGGCGCCCGTGACAAGATCGCGGCGTTCATCAACGCGCCGAGCCGCGACGAGGTGATCTTCACCAAGAACGCCTCCGAGTCGCTCAACCTCGTGGCGAACATGCTGGCCTGGGCCGACGAGCCCTACCGCGTGGACCACGAGACCGAGATCGTCATCACGGAGATGGAGCACCACTCCAACATCGTCCCCTGGCAGCTGCTCGCGCAGCGCTCGGGCGCGAAGCTGAAGTGGTTCGGCCTCACCGACGACGGCCGCCTCGACCTGTCGAACATCGACGAGATCATCACCGAGAAGACCAAGGTCGTCTCCTTCGTGCTGGTCTCCAACATCCTCGGCACCCTCAACCCCGTCGAGGCCATAGTCCGGCGGGCCCAGGAGGTCGGCGCGCTCGTCGTCGTCGACGCCTCCCAGGCCGCTCCCCACATGCCGCTGGACGTCCAGGCCCTGCAGGCCGACTTCGTGGCCTTCACCGGCCACAAGATGTGCGGCCCCGACGGCATCGGCGTCCTGTGGGGCCGCCAGGAGCTGCTGGAGGACCTGCCGCCCTTCCTCGGCGGCGGCGAGATGATCGAGACCGTCTCGATGCACTCCTCCACCTACGCCCCGGCACCCCACAAGTTCGAGGCCGGCACGCCCCCGATCGCCCAGGCCGTCGGCCTCGGTGCCGCGGTGGACTACCTCACCTCGATCGGCATGGAGAACATCGCCCGGCACGAGCACGCCATCACCGAGTACGCGATCCGCCGCCTGCAGGAGGTGCCGGACCTGCGCATCATCGGCCCCACCACGGCCGAGGACCGCGGCGCGGCCGTCTCCTTCACGCTCGGCGACATCCACCCGCACGACGTGGGCCAGGTCCTCGACGAGCAGGGCATCGCCGTGCGCGTCGGCCACCACTGCGCCCGCCCCGTCTGCCTGCGCTACGGAATTCCGGCGACCACGCGAGCGTCGTTCTACCTGTACTCCACGCCCGGTGAGGTCGACGCCCTCATCGAGGGCCTGGAGCACGTCCGGAACTTCTTCGGCTGACGAGGGCTGACTGTGAAGCTTGATTCGATGTACCAGGACGTCATCCTGGACCACTACAAGAATCCGCACGGGCGCGGCCTGCGCGACGGCGACGCCGAGGTGCACCACGTCAACCCCACGTGCGGCGACGAGATCACGCTGCGGGTGCGGCTCGACGGTGAGACGATCGAAGACGTCTCCTACGAGGGCCAGGGCTGCTCCATCAGCCAGGCCAGCGCCTCCGTGCTCAACGAGCTGCTGGTCGGCAAGGGCCTCGACGAGGCCCGCAGGATCCAGGAGACCTTCCTGGAGCTGATGCAGTCCAAGGGCCGCATCGAGCCGGACGACGCCATGGAGGAGGTGCTGGAGGACGCCGTCGCGTTCGCCGGCGTCTCCAAGTACCCCGCGCGGGTCAAGTGCGCCCTGCTGAGCTGGATGGCGTGGAAGGACGCGACAGCCCAGGCGCTGTCCGAGAGGAAGACCGCATGAGCGACAACGCAGAGACCACGACCAAGCCGGCCACCGAGGAGGAGGTCCGCGAGGCCCTCTACGACGTCGTCGACCCCGAGCTCGGCATCGACGTCGTCAACCTGGGCCTGATCTACGGCATCCACATCGACGACGCCAACATCGCCACCCTCGACATGACGCTCACCTCCGCGGCCTGCCCGCTCACCGACGTCATCGAGGACCAGGCGAAGTCCGCCACCGACGGCATCGTCAACGAGCTGCGCATCAACTGGGTCTGGATGCCGCCGTGGGGCCCCGACAAGATCACCGACGAGGGCCGCGAGCAGCTGCGCGCGCTGGGCTTCAACGTCTGAGCCCCGGTCGCTTCCGCACGACGCCCGGCAGCCCGCCTCCCCGCAACCACGGGGAGGCGGGCTGCCGCCTTTTCTACGGATTCCCCGTGTACAGCAGCCTGTTCGGGGTGCCCGGCTTGAGGTCGGTGACCGTGTCCTTCGTGGACTGCGAGAGCAGCCAGTTGATGACCGCCGACGAGGTCGCCGAGGGGTTCCGGGCCTTGTACAGGGCCGCCACACCCGTCGTGAAGGGCGTCGCCTGGGAGGTGCCGCTCTTGGTGGTCGAGCCGCCGCCCACGCGGTCGGAGACGATGTCCTCGCCCGGCGCCATGATGCGGGCGCAGGGCCCGTAGCTGGTGAAGTCCGTCATCTGGTCCATGCGGTTGGTCGCCCCCACCGCCAGGGCCGTCAGCGCCGCGCCGGGGGAGTGGGAGCAGGCGCTGTCGTTGCTGTTGCCGGCCGCGACGAGCGGTGGCACGCCCCTGGCGGCGACGCTGTCGACGGCGGAGTCCATGCTCCGCGACAGCGGCCCGACCAGGGAGGCGTTGAGGACGGAGGCGGCCGGCGCGTTGGTGGCCACCCAGTCCAGCCCGGAGAGGATGCCCGACGTGGTGCCCCGGCCCTGGCAGTCCAGCACCCGGACGCTGACCAGCGTCGCCCGCCGCGCCACGCCGTACGTCGCACCGCCCACGACACCGGCCACGTGGGTGCCGTGGCCGCTGCCGGAGGCGCAGTCGCTCGCGTCGCCGCCCTGGGAGACCAGGTCGGCGCCCCGGTGGGCGCGGCCGCCGAAGTCCGGGTGGGAGTAGTCGATCCCGGTGTCCAGGATGAAGGCGGTGGCGCCCTCGCCGGTGGCGCTGACGTCGAACCGGCCGTTCAGCGGCAGGGAGCGCTGGTCGATCCGGTCCAGGCCCCAGGAGTCGGTCGGGGCCCGGGCGCCGGCCGCGACGGGCCGGTCCGCCTCGGCGAAGACGGCGTCCTCCTCCACCGCCTCGACGTCCGGCGAGCTGCGCACCGCCTCCAGCTGCTGGGGCGTCAGCGTGGCGGCGAAACCGGTCAGGGAGTGGGTGTAGACGCGGTCGGGCACCACGCCCAGCGAGGCGGACAGGGTCCGCGGGCTGGAGCCCTTGCGCAGGGTCACGATGTAGTGCCCGGGCACCCGCTCGCCCGCGGTGCGCTCCAGCGGCGCCAGGTGCGCGGCCCGCCCCGGTTCGGGGTCGGAGGCGGTGGCCGGGTAGATGGCGAGGTGGACGGTCAGCGCGGCGGACAGGGACAGGGCTGCGATCAGACGGCGTCTGAGCGGTGTCATGCTGGTTTCCGTTCGGGGGGCCGGTGCGGCGGGGACCATTCGGGGAGGTCGGACGGGTCGGGCGGTCCCCGGGCCGGGAGCGTTGTCCCGGGGGCCGCCCTCCCTATGGATATGTCGACTATTTCCGGAGTGCGACGCGGGCGGGGCCGTCCGGCTGGTGGGGTGCGCCATCCGCGTGACACGAGCGGCGGCCGGGCGGCCAGCGCGCCGTGGGCGGCCGGTTCGCCTTCGACGGGCCCGTCCGGTTAGGTTTTCGCACATGACCGATGCTGTTGCTCCCCGTACCACCACCGGCGCCGTCGCCGCCGGCCTCGCCACCGTCGCCGCGGACGGCACCGTCCTCGACACCTGGTTCCCGGCCCCCGAGCTGACCGAGGCCCCCGGCCCGGCCGGCACCGAGGTGCTCGGCGCCGAGCGCGCCGCCGAGCTGCTGGGCGAGGCCGCCGTCAAGGCCGTCGGCCCGGACGCCCGCCGCGGCGTCGACGTGGTGGCCGTCCGCACGGTCATCGCCTCCCTGGACGACAAGCCGCTCGACACGCACGACGTCTACCTGCGCCTGCACCTGCTCTCGCACCGCCTGGTCGCGCCGCACGGCCAGAACCTCGACGGCATCTTCGGCCTGCTCGCCAACGTCGCCTGGACCTCGCTCGGCCCCGTCCCGGTCGACCAGGTCGACCGCGCCCGCCTGAACGCCCGCGCCGAGGGCCTGCACCTGCAGGTCACCAGCGTCGACAAGTTCCCGCGGATGACCGACTACGTCACGCCCTCCGGCGTGCGCATCGCCGACGCCGACCGCGTCCGCCTGGGCGCGCACCTGGGCGCCGGCACCACCGTCATGCACGAGGGCTTCGTCAACTTCAACGCCGGCACGCTGGGCACCTCCATGGTCGAGGGCCGCATCAGCGCAGGCGTCGTCGTCGGCGACGGCTCCGACATCGGCGGCGGCGCCTCCACCATGGGCACCCTCTCCGGCGGCGGCAAGCAGATCATCTCCATCGGCGAGCGCTGCCTGCTGGGCGCCGAGTCGGGCATCGGCATCGCGCTCGGCGACGACTGCGTCGTCGAGGCCGGCCTGTACGTCACTGCCGGCACCCGTGTCTCCCTGCCCGACGGCGAGGTCGTCAAGGCCCTCACCCTCTCCGGCGCCAGCAACATCCTCTTCCGCCGCAACTCCACCACGGGCGCCGTCGAGGCCCACCCGTACAAGAGCAGCTGGGGCGGCCTGAACGAGATGCTGCACAGCAACGACTGACGCGGGCGGACAGCACGAAGCGGCCGTACGGCGGGGGCACCCCGCCGTACGGCCGCTGTCGTTCATCGGCAGGTCACGGCCTGAAGCGCAGCACCTGGGGGTCGTGGTCGCTGGCCTGGTCGGCGAACTCGGCGTTGATGTGGACGATGTCGTAGTCGACGCGGCCCACGCGGCGGCTGGTCAGGATGTGGTCCAGGACCTGGGAGTTGCCCTGGTAGACGTAGCCGTAGCGCTCCTGGCGGGGCAGGCGGGTGACCTGGTCGGTCAGGACGCCGCCGGCGGTCAGGGCGCCCAGGGCCGGGGAGAACTGGTAGTCGTTGAGGTCGCCGGCGACGACCACCTCGGCGTTGCGGTCGGCGGCGAGCAGCTGCTTGACGAAGCCGTTGACGAGCTGCGCCTGCCGGGTGCGCTGGACCTCCGAGGTGCGGGCCGGGGGCTGGAAGCGGCCCTCCAGGCCCTGGTCGCCACCCTTGGAGTTGAAGTGGTTGGCGACGACGAAGACGTCCTTGCCGCGGAAGGAGAACTGGCCCACCAGCGGCTTGCGGCTGTTGGTCCATGCGGTGTCGCCCGGCTCGATGCGGCCGGGGGAGGCGGACAGGGCGGCCTTGCCGCCGGCGCGGGTGACCTTCACGGCCGTGGTGGAGTCCCCGCCGGGGATGTCCTTGAAGGAGACGCGGGTGGGGTTGAAGAGGAAGGCGGTACGGATGTTGCCGCCCGGCTGGCCGCCGTCCCGGCCGTCGACCGGGTCGATCTGCCGCCACTGGTAGGCCGGGCCGCCCGCGGCCCTGATGGCGTCGGTGAGCCTGGTCAGCGTCTGCGTGGCGTCGACGACGTGGTCGTCGGCGGGGCCGCTGTTGTCCTGGACCTCCTCCAGCGCCACGACGTCGGGCGAGGCGAGGTTGTTCACCAGGGCCGTCGCCAGGCGGTCGAACTTCGCCTGCGGGGTCTTCGGGGAGAGGTTCTCCACGTTGTAGGTGGCCACGGCGAGCTCGCCGTCCTTCTGCTTGCGCGTGGTCTCGCGCTGCAGCTTGCGGTCGGTGAGGGTGCCCAGCACGGTGGCCTGGAGGGTGTAGCCGCCGAAGTTGTCGTAGTCCAGCGGGCCCGTGGTGGCACCGGTCAGCTCGTCGCCGACGTTCGCCACGGGGAAGGGGCGCTGGGCGAAGGGGATGAGCGAGGCGACCTTGACGCGGCCGGCGTTGGGGTCGGCGTACGAGCCGTAGAGGGTGCCGCCGCGGGCGGTGCGGTTGTGGCGGGGCTCGGCGGTGACCCACAGCTCGTGGTGGTCGTTGGTGGCGCCGGTGACGAGCGCGTTGCGCACCTCGACGCGCATGCCCTCCAGGGACTCGTAGCGGTCCAGGGCGTAGCGGGTCGGGCGCAGCGGGAGGTTCTCGATGGAGCCGCCGTGGGCGTCGGGCGCGTACCGGTCCGGGAGGGTGGCGGGGTTCAGCACGACGGGCGCCGGCAGGGCGTTGCCGGAGGAGGTGACGGTGACGGCGGCCTTGGTGATCTGGGTCACCGACTGGCCGCCCGCGGCCTCGCCACCGGGGTAGTACTCGGTGACGGTGCCGGAGACCAGCACCGCATCCCCGACGGCGACGGCGGGGGTGGTGGAGCCGGTGAAGACGAACACGGCCTCGCTGGTGGCCTCGTCACGGTCGGGCTGCGCGTCCTGGACCCAGAAGCCGCGCGAGGAGCCGAAGGCGCGGACGGCGGTGACGATGCCGGGGACGTCGGCGACCTGGCGGCCGGCGAACGGCGAGATGCGGGTGGTGCCCTGGATGTCGTGGATGCGGGTGCCGGCGGGGGCGGCGTCGGCGCTCGCGGCGTTCGCGCTCACGGGGGAGAGCAGCCCGGCGGCGAGCGCCCCGGCTATGAGGGAGCCGACGGTCGCGGTGCGTCCGGTCAGGCTGCGGCGGTTGCGGCTGGGCAGCACGAGGTCCTCCGGGTGGGAGTGGTCGGATCGGCGCTGGTCGGGCGCCGGCCATGCGTCGGCCAGGGGTGGGGCGT
The DNA here is from genome assembly GCF_040675615.1 of Streptomyces sp. NPDC049585. NCBI lineage: Bacteria > Bacillati > Actinomycetota > Actinomycetes > Kitasatosporales > Streptomycetaceae > Streptomyces > Streptomyces sp. NPDC049585. The sequence continues at coordinate 14,158 of NZ_JBFAPE010000027.1, forward strand.
GCTCGGGTGCGATCGGACGCTGGTCAGGGCCCTGACAACGGCATGCGTCAGGGCCCCGACCGGCGATTGATCACGGATAGTGCGGGTCTGGCCAAAAATGGTGCGAGGTGATTACTAGCCGTTGTGGGGTCGACACGCAATCTACGCGCGTCAATTTCCGGTGCGAGCGGGTCAGTTGTCAAGGGTTTCGCCCACACCCGACCGTCCGTCACCCCACCCGCCGCGCGGGGCGGAACGCGGCCGGATCCTCACGGCGCCCGGTGACGGCCCGGTGAACGGCGGGTGGGACACCGGCGCCGTCCAGGCCGTGTCCGGCGGATCATGCAGTTCCCCCTAAGGGGCGCGGGGCGTTGTCGATCTGCGGCTGCCGCCGCGTGGGCGCGATCAGCCACCGGCGGCCTGCAGACGACGTATCACCCCCGCGGGGTCCGGGCGCAGCACGGCACTGCGTCTGCGGGCGCGTCGTGGCTTGTCGCGCCCACACGGCGCAGCCGCAGATCGACACCGCCCCGCGCCCCTACGGGGCGCCGTGGTGGCGCGTGACGAAGATCCGCCGGACACGGCCTAGGCTTGGCCCCGGCACCGGGGCCCTGCACGCAGCGGATCCCGGCCGACGACAGTGAACCCGGCCCGGCCCGGTGCGGCCGCCCGACGAGGAGTTGACCCCCCTGATGTCCGCAGAGCGCCCGACCATGCCGCCGGTGCGGCTGCCCTCCGATGCGGAGCTCGCCCGCGACGCGCTCAGCGCGCCGCTGTTCGCCCGCGCCGCCCGCCTCGCCCGCTGGGCCGGCGAGGGCACCCCGGTCGGCCGCGACGGCGAACTCCTCGCCGACCAACTGCACACCGCCGCCGGACTCCTCGGCCTCGACGACGACGAGAACGGCACCGCGTACACCGCCGAGGCCTGGCAGCTGGCCCTGGACACCGGCCTGGTGGAGTTCACCGAGGACCCCGCCGCCGAGCAGGCCCTGGAGGCCGCCGACGCCACCGGCGACGAGCCCGCCGGCACCGCCGCCGCCGGCGAGGAGCTGGCCACGCTCACCTCCGGCAGCCCCCAGGACGTACTGGAGCTGTGGCTCGGCGGCCTGGAGACCGTCCTGGCCGACGCCGCCGCCCCCGACCTGGCCGACCTCGTCGACCAGCTCAGCGGCTCCGTCGAGGACGGCGACCTCGACCTCGACTCCCTCGACTGGAACCCGGAGGAGGAGGCCGACTTCCTCGACGGCGTCCTCGGCAACCTCTACCTGCTCACCGCCCTCGAACAGGGCTCCCCCGAGCGGCCCGTGCCGCTGCCCGCGCTCGCCGCGTCCATGATCGTGCCGGACGACATGGACGAGCCCACGGACGAGGTGCTGGAGGAGGTGTCCGACGCGATGATGCGCCTGGACGACCAGTTCCGGATCCTGGAGCCCACCGGCATCGTCCACTACCGGCCCGTCGACGAGTCCCTCGTCGAGGTCGTCGACGGCGAGGGCCACATCAAGGAGTCCGTCGACGGCATCTCCTCCGACCTGCCCGAGGACGAGGACGTCAGCCGCTACGGCATGGTCGCCCTCACCCCCCTGGGCCTGTTCGCCGTGCGCGCACGCATGCTCGACGCCGGCATCGACGCGCCCGCCGTCGGCGACCTCGCCGAGGCCGGCGCCGACGAGCTCCTCGCCGCCCTGCCGCACCACCCCCGGGGCGCCGCACACGCCGAGGCCCGCCTGTGGCTGGAGCGCCGCGGCGACCTCGACGCGGCCCGCGAACTGCTCGCCGCCGCCCGCGGCGACGACGCGGAGGGCCCCGGGCGCCGACTGGCCTGCCAGCAGGTGCTCGCCCTCGCCGGCCCCGAGGCCGAACCCGCCCTGCGCGAGGCCGTCACCGACCCGCACCTCGGCGGCCTGGCCCGGGTCTGGCTCGCCGAGCGCGGCATCACCGACGTCCCCGAGCCGGACGCGGCGACGGTCCTGTGGCTCACCGTCGACACGATCGCCGCCCAGCTCGACTCGGCCACGACCGAGGAGGACGAGGAGGACCTCCGCGAGCTCACCGAGAGCGTGGTGAGCCGGCACGGCGGCTTCTTCGACGCGGCGTGGAAGGTGGACCACCCGGCGACCGGCGACGTCCTGGAGGCGATGGGCCGGCTGCTGGCCGACAAGACGGCGGCCAAGCAGGCCCGCAAGGCGGCCTTCAAGGCCCGCTCGCGGGGCGGAGCCCGCGGCTAGGGCCCGAAGGGGCGCGGGGAACTGCGCGAAAGCCACGACGCTCCCGCAGGTGCGGTGTCGGCTGCAGGCCGTCCGTGGCCGATCGCGCCCACGCGGCGGCAGCCGCAGATCGGCACTGTCCCGCGCCCCTTCGGGGCGCCGTGGTGCCGCATGCTTTGCGGCCCCGCATCGCGCGTGTCGCGGGGTGTTCACGGTGGGTTCTCCGGGGAACGGGAAGGTGGGCGGTGCCCGCCGTCCGACCGGTTCTGGAGGCGCAGATGACCCTCAGTCGAAGAGAGTTCGCCGCACGATCCGCCCTCGCCGGTGCCGGGGTGGCGCTGGCCGGCAGTGCGGGGGTGCTGGCGAGTGCGCCCGGTGCGCTCGCCGCGCCCGCCGCGGTGGGGTACGGGCCGCTGCGGCCCGACCCGGCCGGCATCCTGGCGCTGCCGGAGGGCTTCTCGTACCGCATCGTCACGCACAGCGGCGTCACCCGGCTGGAGAGCGGGGAGTTCACGCCCTCGAACCACGACGGCACGGCCGCCTTCGAGGGCCCGCGCGGCAGCACCGTGCTGGTCAACAACCATGAGCTGAAGGGTCCGCGGGCCGGCTGGAAGCACCCCGTGCCGCTCGCGGAGGGGCTGGTGTACGACCCGGCCGCGGCCGGCGGCTGCACGGTCGTGGAGGTCGCCCGGCACGGCGACCACGTCGCCGAACGGGTCGGCATCGCGGGCACCTCCACGAACTGCGCGGGCGGTGCCACCCCCTGGGGCACCTGGCTGACCTGCGAGGAGACCGAGGACAAGGCCGGCGAGCGCGGCATGACCAAGGACCACGGCTACGTCTTCGAGGTCGACCCGCACGACCGCCGCGCCAATCGTGCTCCCAAGCCGGTGAAGGCGCTGGGTCGTTACGCCCATGAGGCCGTCGTCGTCGACCCGCGCCGGGGCCATCTCTACCTCACCGAGGACGCCGACACCCCCAACGGCCTGTTCTACCGCTGGACGCCGCCGGACGGCTTCCGGCACGGGCACGGCAGGCTGCGCACGCTCGCCGACGACGCCGGCGTCCTGCAGGCGTTCCGGTGCGTGGACTCCGGCGGCCGGTTCGTCGACGACCTCTCGCGTGCCACGCGCCCCGGCACGGTCTACGGCGTCGACTGGGTGGACGTCCCCGACCGTGACGCACGGAAGGTCTCCGTGCGCAAGCAGTTCCCGAGCGGCCGGGTCACCCGTGCCCGCAAGCTGGAGGGGATGTGGTGGGGCGACGGCGGCGTGTACGTGGTGTCGTCCTACGCCCGCGAGGAGAGCCCGGTCCGGCACGACGGCCAGGTGTGGTTCTACAGCCCCGGCCACCGCACCCTGACCCTCAAGGTCCGTTTCGGCGTCAACGAGCACCCCGAGCGGGAGGGCGCCTTCGACGGCCCCGACAACATCACCGTCTCCCCCCACGGGGGCCTGGTCATAGCCGAGGACGGCCAGGGTCTGCAGCACCTGTTCGGCGTGCTCGACGACGGGCGCACCTACCCGATCGCCCGCAACCAGCTCGACAACGGCACGCCCGGCAAGCCGGAGTACAGCGAGTTCACGGGAGTGACGTTCTCCCCCGACGGGCGGACGCTGTTCGCCAACATCCAGGAGCCCGGCATCATGCTCGCGATCACCGGACCGTGGCGCCACCAGGGCGGCCGGGGGAATTCTGGGCGGTAGCCGCTGTTGACGTGGGGGTGAGCCTTCGGATCTCGGTACTGGACCGCTCCCACACCCGCCGCGGCCGCCCGCCCGGTGAGGCGCTGCGCGACACCGTACGGTTCGCGCAGCAGGCCGAGGCGCTGGGCTTCCACCGCTTCTGGGTCGCCGAGCACCACAGCGTGCCCGGGGTCGCCGGGTCCGCGCCCACCGTGCTGGCCGCGGCCGTCGCCGCCGCGACCTCGCGGATCCGGGTGGGCACGGGCGGCGTGATGCTGCCCAACCACCGCCCGCTCGTGGTCGCCGAGCAGTTCGGGGTGCTGGAGTCGCTCTTCCCCGGGCGCATCGACATGGGCCTGGGGCGTTCGGTGGGCTTCACCGACGGCATCCGGCGGGCGCTGGGCACCGGCAAGGAGGCGATGGGGGACTTCGGTGCGCAGCTCGCCGAGCTGGCCGACTGGTTCACGGGCGACCCGCTGCCGTACGCCGGTGTGCACGCCCGTCCCGCCGAGGGGCTGCGCCTGCCGGTGTTCGTGCTCGCCAACGACGCCGGCGCCGACGTGGCCGCCCGCGCCGGTGCCGCGCTGGTGATCGGCGGGCTGAAGCGGCAGGGCGCGGCGCTCGCGGCGATCGAGCGCTACCGCGACGGCTTCCGGCCGTCGGTGTGGTGGCAGGAGCCCTATGTGGTCGTCGCCGGCAACGTGGCCGTGGCGGACACACGCGAGGCGGCCCTGCGGCTGCTGATGCCGGAGGCGTGGGCGCTGGCCCGCTCCCGTACGCACGGGGTCTTCCCACCGCTGGTCCCGGCCGAGGAGGTGGCGGCGCTGGAGATGACCGACCGGGAGCGGGAGCTGTACGAGTCGTCGCTCGCGGGCCACCTCCACGGTACGCAGGAGGAGGTGGCCGCCGCCCTCGCCGACCTGGTGCGGCGCACCGGGGCGGACGAGGTGCTGGTGACCACCGGTTCCTACGACAGGGCCGCGCTGCTGGACTCGTACGGCCGGCTGGCGCGGCTGGCCGGCCCGGCGGGTGGCGTCACAGTGCCTGGGCGGCCGGCTTCACCAGATCCCGTACCGTCTTGGACTTGACGAACTCGCCCATCGCCGTCATCTCCCACTCGCCGGAGAACTGGCGGATGAACTTGCACATCAGCACGCCCGTCGTCGGCTCCGAGCCGGTGAGGTCGAAGCGGACGAGCTCCTCGCCCGACTGCGCGTCGAGCAGCCGGCAGTACGCCTTGGCGACCTCGGTGAACTTCTGGCCGGTGAAGGAGCTGACGGTGAAGACCAGGCCGGTGACCTCCGGCGGCAGGCCGCCCAGGTGGACGGTGATCGACTCGTCGTCGCCCGAGCCCTCGCCGGTGAGGTTGTCGCCGGAGTGCTGGACGGTACCGCCCAGGATCTGCAGACGGCCGAAGTAGCAGGCGTCGATCATGTTGCGGTCGGGGCCGTAGGCGATGACCGAGGCGTCCAGGTCGATGGCCCGGCCGTTCCAGGCCGGCTCCCAGCCCAGGCCCATGCGCACCGAACGCATCAGCGGCTGACCGTTCTTGACGAGGGAGACCGTCTCGTTCTTGCGGAGGCTGACCCGGCCCTTGTCGAGGTTCACCTTGCCGGGCGCGGCCGGCGGCGCAGGAGGCGCGGCGGGCGGCGCCGGGGGCGCTGCGGGGACCGGGGGCGCGGCAGGGGTCACCGGCGCCGCGGGGGCGACGGCTGCCGGTGCCGCCGGCGGCGCCGCCGGCTCCTCCACGCTCACGCCGAAGTCCGTGGCGATGCCGGCCAGCCCGTCGGCGTAGCCCTGCCCGACCGCCCGCACCTTCCACGCGCCGCCCCGCCGGTAGACCTCGACGATCACCAGTGCCGTCTCCGTCGCCAGCTGCGGCGGAGTGAAGGTGGCGATCACGGTGCCGTCGTCCGCGTTGCGCACGGTCGCCGTGGGCTCGATGCCGGCGAAGGTCGCCCCGGGGGCGTCCGGGCTGGCCGTGACCACGATCTTGTCGATCTCCGCGGGAACGGCCGCGGTGTCGACGGTGATCGCGTCGGGCGAGGAGCCGGAGGCGGCACGGTGGGTCACGCCCGGGCCGGTGGGCTGGTTGTAGAAGACGAAGTCGTCGTCGGAGCGCACCTTGCCGTTGGGGGCGAGCAGCAGGCCCGAAACGTCGAGCCGCACCGGGGCGGTGACGTCCACCGTCACGCGGGCGACGGAGAGCGGCAGGTTCGAGCCGGGTGTCATAGCGGTCATGACCCGGGTAACGCGCAAGGTCCCTTTACGGTTCCATGACCCGAGCAGCCCCTCGCCCCGGCCCGGTCACCGCTCGCCGGCCGGGGCGACGAAACCGCTTTCGTAGGCGGCGATGACGGCCTGCGTGCGGTCGCGGACGCCCAGCTTGGCCAGCACGGCCGCCACGTGCGTCTTGACCGTGGCGGCGCCCACCCCCAGGCGGTCGGCGATCTCGGCGTTGGTCATGCCGGCCGCCATCAGGCGCAGCACGTCCGCCTCCCGCTCCGAGAGCCTCTCCCGCAGGGCGGTCGCGCGCGCCCGCCGGGCGCCGCGCCCGGCGTGGGCGGCGGCCAGGTCGCGTACGGCGGCGGGGAACAGCAGCGAGTCGCCGTGCGCCACCAGGTGCAGGGCGCGGACGAGTTCGTCCGCGCCCGCGCGCTTGAGCAGGAAGCCGGTGGCGCCGGCGCGCAGCGCGTCGTAGACGTAGGAGTCGTTCTCGAACGTCGTCAGCACCACCACGCGCGGCGGGGCGTCCATGCCCGAGAGGATCAGTTCCGTGGCGCGGATCCCGTCGACCTCCGGCATCCGGACGTCCATGAGCACGACGTCGGGGCGCACCTCGCGGGCGAGCGAGACCGCCTCGGCGCCCGTCGTGGCCTCGCCGACGACCTCCAGCCCCGGCTCGGCCCCCAGGACGGCCCGCAGGGCGGTACGGACCAGGCGCTCGTCGTCCGCCAGCAGGACGCGCACCGGTCCCGCGCTCACCGGGCGTCCCCGCGCAGCGGCAGGCGCACCGCCAGTCGCCAGCCGTTCCCGTCCGCGCCCCACGAGGCGCTGCCGCGCAGCAGCCGGGCGCGCTCGGCGATGCCGGGCAGGCCCCGGCCGCCGCCGCGGCGCCGGGAGGGGCCCGGCCCCAGCGGATTGTCCATGGTGACCTCCACATGGTCGTCGTCGGTGGTGATCAGCAGCCGGACGGGCACCGGGCCCGCGTGCCGCAGGGCGTTGGCGAGCCCCTCCTGCACGATGCGGTAGGCCTCGCGGGAGACGTGCGGGGGCACCGTCCCCAGCCCGGCGGGCACGCTCGCCTCGACCGTGCCGCCGGCGGCACGGGTGCGCTCCAGCAGGCCGTCGAGGTCCGTCAGGCAGGGGGCGGGGGAGTGCTGTGCGGTGCCGTCCTCGCGCAGCAGGCCGAGGACGGTGTCGAGTTCGCCGACGGCCGCGCGGGTGGTCTCCTCGATCGCCTCCAGCGCCTGGCGGACGAACGCGGGGTCGCTCTCCAGCAGCCGGCGTGCGGCGCCGGCCTGCAGTGTCACGGCGCTGAGCGCGTGCCCGACCGAGTCGTGCAGTTCCCGCGCCAGCCGGTTGCGCAGGGCCAGTTCGTGGGCGTGCCGCTCGCTGGCGGCCAGCCGTTCGGCGGGGGTCGGGCCCAGCAGGACGGGCGCGCAGGCCGCCAGCAGCGCACCGACCGCCCACGAGGTGACGACGATCAGCGCCAGCAGCGCGGCCCCGGCCAGAGGGGCCAGCGCCGCGCCCGGCCCGTCGAAGACCTGGAGCCACGCCACGTCGTGCGTCCGCCAGGGCCGGCCGAGGACCGGCAGCGCGAGCAGCACCAGGGCGGCCGGCGGCGCGGCCAGCGACATGCCGCTGACCAGGCCTCCGGCCAGCAGGTGCAGCGCGTACCACAGCGCCGTGCGCCCCCGCGCCGCCCAGGTGCGGGCCGGGCCCCCGGCCGGCCCGTCCGCCGGCAGCACGAGCAGCGCCCGCGCGGCACCGCCCTCCAGCGGTCGTGCGAGCGGGTGCAGGGCGGTGACGGCTGCCGGCGGCAGGGCGAGCAGGAGCGCCCCGAACTGCCAGCGGACGCTGGGGTTCATGAAGACGTTGGTCGTCGGCAGGAACACCGACAGCACGGTGTTGGTCAGCAGGTAGTACGGCATGAGCAGGGCACCGCCCAGCAGCAGGTGCACCCAGCGCAGCCGGGCACGGCGCCCCAGGAGGCCCGTCAGGGCGGCCCTCACCGCGTACGGGCCGGGGCCGGCGCTGCTGCCGCCCGCCGGGTGAAGTAGCGGGCGCCGGCGGCGAGCACCAGAAGTCCGATGATCACTTGGACAGCGTAGGTGACGAGCATCAGCGGCGTGGCCGCCCGGTCGTGCCGGTCCGGGGCGGTGAGTGCGGCGACGATCAGCCAGCCGCCCCAGCAGCTGAGCGCCGCCGAGGGAACGGCCGTGCACAGCAGCGCCGTCCGCAGCCTCCAGCCGCCGCGGCGCCGCAGGAACTGCACCAGCCCGGTCGCGGCGGCCGCGGCGGCGAGCACGAAGGCGGCGTCCAGGACGGCGGCTTCGCCGTGGCGGGCGGCGGCGATCTTGGCGGGCAGCCCGATCGTCGACCCGGTCGCCCACACCAGGTGCACCCCCAGCGGCAGCGGGGCCAGCGCCACCGCCGCCAGCGCCGGCAGCCGCTCGCCCCGGCCCCGGGCGCGACGGCCCGCGTCCCCCGTGCGCCCGCGCCACAGGTGGCCCCAGCGGTCGCGGGCGTACAGCGCGAACAGGGCGCCCAGACACAGCCCCTGGACGATGAAGCCGCCGTAGACGACGCGGAAGACCCAGTCGGCGAGGAACGGTTCGGCCGCCTTCACCGGCGTCCCGCCGTGCCCGGCACCGACGGCGCGCAGCACCAGCTGGGCGGGGAAACCCACCATGATCGGCGTGAGCAGCCCGGCCGCCCCGTACATCGGCAGCACGAGCAGCCACGCCGGGACCCGCCTGCCCCAGGGCCGCGTCAGCAGCAGGGCGAGCACGATCACGCTCAGGTCCATCGCAACGGTGACCGCGTTGATTGCCTTCAGCATCACGTCGTCGGTCAGCAGCGGACTGCCGTCGGGGATCCCGGCCCGGCTGCCGCACAACCAGGCCGCCTTCAGCGTCAGGTAGGGCGCACAGGCCAGGACGGCGACGGCCCGCAGCAGACGGCGGGCGGTGGCGGGGGCGCTGTGCCGGGAGGGAGCAAGGACGTGCGTCATGCCACCAAGACTTCCGCGGTGCCGCAGCCGGCGCCTCGGCCCGCACGGCGGACTCCCTCCGCCGCGCGGCGGAGCCGCCCTCCTCCCGGCGAACGGGCCGGGCCGGGGGTGGCGCCCGGGGGGAGGGCGGCTCGTACAGTGCGTGCATGGCCTCCATGAACGACAGCGCGGCAGCGGCACCGGTGCTGCACATCAAGGGACGGATATTGACCGGTCCGGACCCCCTGAGCGGGGTGCGCGACGAGATGTGGGTGGTCGGCGGGCGGATCACCTACGACCGACCGGTCGGCGCGCACGACGTCACCACCCTCCACGGCTGGGCGCTGCCCGGACTCGTCGACGCCCACTGCCACGTCGGACTCGACGCCCACGGCGCCGTCGACGACTCGACCACGGAGAAGCAGGCCCTGACCGAACGGCACGCCGGAGCCCTGCTGCTGCGCGACGCCGGCACGCCCGCCGACACCCGCTGGATCGACGACCGCGAGGACCTGCCGCGCATCATCCGCGCCGGCCGCCACATCGCCCGCACCAAGCGCTACATCCGCAACTACGCCCATGAGATCGAGCCCGAGGACCTCGTCGCGTACGTGGCGCGCGAGGCCCGCCGGGGCGACGGCTGGGTCAAGCTCGTGGGCGACTGGATCGACCGCGAGACCGGCGACCTGGCCGCCTGCTGGCCCCGCGGCGCCGTCGAGGCCGCGATCGCCGAGGCGCACCGGCTCGGCGCGCGCGTCACCGCGCACTGCTTCGCCGAGGAGACCCTCGCCCCACTGGTGGAGGCGGGCATCGACTGCATCGAGCACGCCACCGGACTGACCGAGGAGACCATCCCGCTCTTCGCCGAACGGGGCGTGGCCATCGTGCCGACGCTGGTCAACATCGCCACCTTCCCGCGGCTCGCCGACGGCGGCGAGAAGAAGTTCCCGCAGTGGGCCGACCACATGCGCCGCCTGCACGCCCGCCGCTACGAGACCGTCGGCGCCGCCCACGACGCCGGCATCCCCGTCTACGTCGGCACCGACGCGGGCGGCGCGCTGCCGCACGGCCTGGTCGCCCAGGAGGTCGGCGAGCTCGTCAAGGCCGGCATCCCGCCCCTGGAGGCGCTGTCCGCCGCCTCGTGGGGAGCGCGCGCGTGGCTCGGCCGGCCGGGCCTGGAGGAGGGCGCCCCGGCCGACCTGGTCCTCTACGACGCCGACCCCCGCGCGGACGTACGGGTGCTGGGCGCGCCGCAGCGGGTGGTGCTGCGGGGCCGCGTGGTGCTCTAGCTGGTTCCAGTGGGGCACCGTCAAGCGAAACCCACCCTTTGGAGTGAACTGGCTCCGGATTGACGTGGGTTCACCCACACGGCACCCACCATGGCGGGGTCGATGCCGTCGGCGTGCGATGTCCCCCATTGGCGCGCCGGCGGCTCCTTGTCTCCCGTGGGGGTTCCACACACGTGTCCAGCACCACCAGCCCGTCCTTCGGCATGCCCGCACGCCGTCCGGCGGCCCTCCTCGCGCTCGTCCTCGGCGCGCTGACCCTCGGCGCCGCGCCCGCACAGGCGAGCGGGACGACCGGCACCACCGGCACCGCCGAAGCCACCGTCCTGCGCACCGGCCTCGACGTCTCCCTGCTCGGCGGGTCCGCGCACGTACCCGTCGACGCCGTGCTCGACGACGTCCACGCGCCCGGCGACGCCACCAGGACCACGCTCGCCGTCAGCCTCGACGGCATCGAGGAGGGCCGCCCCGTCGGCATCCTGCGCGCCGACGCCGCCACCGCCCACGCCACCGCCGACCGCACGGCGGCCAAGGCCCGCGCCGAGGTCGTCGGTGCCGCCGTCCGCCTGCCGGGCCTGCCGGTCCGCCCCCTGCTGCAGGCCCGGCAGATCACCGCGGAAGCCGTGTGCGAGACCGGCCGCACCCCCACCGCGAACGCCCACGTGCCCGGCAGCGTCTCGGTGCTCGGCAAGAAGATCACCCTCACCGCGAACGGACCGACCGACGTCACCGTCCCGGGCGTCGGCCACGTACGGCTGGCGCTCTCGCAGAGCACCACGACGACCCGCACGGCCGCGGCCACGGCACTCGACCTCGACGTCGCCGTCGACCCGCTCGCCCTGGGCGTGGCCAAGGTGACCGGCAAGGTGACACTGGCCCGGGCCGCTTGCCGCACGCCGGAGGCGGAGGTGAAGGCAGAGGCCCCGGACGTCAAGCCGCAGACGGCGGCCACGCCAGTGGGCAGGAACCTCGCCGAGACGGGGGGCAGTTCCACGACGCCGTACCTGCTGGGCGGGGCGGGGCTGCTCGTCGTGGCGGGCGGCGCGGCACTGATCGCGGCGCGCCGGCGCAAGGGCTGAGTCTGTCGCGCAGTTCCCCGCGCCCCTGGGGGCGTGTCCGGCGGATCATGCAGTGCCCCGTAAGGGGCGCGGGGCGGAGTCGATGTGCGGCTGCTGCCGCGTGGGCGCGATCGGCCGGCGACGGCCCGCCGCTGACACGCCACCCCGGGGGTCGGCTGCGGGCCCGTCGTGGCTTGTCGCGCAGTTCCCCGCGCCCCTTACGGGGCGCCGTGGCGTGTCGCGCCCTCGCGGCGGCAGCCGCAGATCGGCACTGCCCCGCGCCCCTACGGGGCACTGCCCGAAAGCGCCTGTTTGAGGACCTCGACGAAGCGGTCCGTCGTCTCGCGGTCGCGGACCGCCAGGCGTACGTAGTCCGGGCCCAGGCCCGGGAACGTGTCGCCCCTGCGCACCGCGAAGCCCAGGGCCCGCAGGCGCAGGCGGACCGCCGCCGCATTCGGCAGGCGTATCAGGACGAACGGGGCCGCCGCCGGGCCGACCGCCGCCACCTCGGCGAACTCCGCGAGCCGGGCCAGCAGGTGCGTCCGGTCGGCGGCGGTCTCCTGCGCCGCCCGCTCGGCCTCCGCGAGCGCGAGGGCCCTGCTGCACGCCTCGGCGGCGGCCAGCGCCGGCGTCGACACCGGCCACAGCGGCTGGGCGCGTTCGAGGGCGGCCACCGTGTCCGGGGCGGCCAGGACGTACCCGATGCGCAGCCCCGCCAGGCCCCATGTCTTGGTGAGGCTGCGCAGGACGACGAGCCCCGGCAGATCCGTCCGGGAGGCCAGCGACTCCCGCTCGCCCGGCACCGCGTCCATGAACGCCTCGTCCACCACCAGCGTCCGGCCCGGGCGGGCCAGCCGGGCCAGGTCACGGGCCGGATGCAGCACGGAGGTGGGGTTGGTGGGGTTGCCGACGATCACCAGGTCCGCGTCGGCCGGCACCGCCCGCGGGTCGAGGCGGAAGCCGCCCGCGGCGTCCAGCACCACGCGCTCCACCGCGTGCCCCGCATCCCGCAGCGCCGACTCCGGCTCGGTGAACTGCGGATGGACCACCACCGCCCGCCGCACCCGCAGTGCACGGGCCAGCAGCACGAACGCCTCCGCCGCACCGGCCGTCAGCAGCACCCGCTCCTCCGGCAACCCGTGCCGCACGGCCACCGCGCGCCGCGCCGCCCGGCCGTCCGGGTACGCGGCGAGCGTGCCCAGCGAGTCGGCTATCCGCTCCCGCAGCCACTGCGGGGGCGTACCGGCGCGCACATTGACCGCCAGATCGGTCAACTGCGCGCCCAGACCGCGCACTTCGGCGTCCCCGTGGTGGCGGAGGTCGAGGTCGGGGGCTGTTTCAGGGGATATGCGGTGCACGAGCGGATACGTTACCGGCGGGCGACGGCACAGGTTGCACGCGGTGAGATCCGCTTGCCGACGAGGAGGACGGCCCCCTCCCCGGCGGCCGCGAGCGCCGCCGCCTCCGCCACCCCCGGGACGCCCACGGCGGCCAGCGCCGCCGGCGACGGCCGGCCCGGGCCCGGGCGGGCGGCCAGCGCGGCCGCCGGGTACGTCAGCAGCGGCACGCCGAGGTGCCGTGCGGCGGCCACGATGCCGGGCTCGTCCGCCTTGGCGTCGACGGTGGCCAGGGCGACGACGGCCGCCGCCTTGTCGGCCTCGCGGACGGTACGCGCGATCAGGGCCAGCACCTCGTCGGCGCCCACGCCGCGGCGGGCGCCGACGCCGACGTACACGTTCACGTCCGCGCGGCCGCCGCCGCGACGAGGCGGGCCGCGGTGCCGGGGGCTCCGGCCCAGTGGACGTGCAGGTACGAGGCGTGCACGGTGCCGCCGTGGACGAAGCCCTCGACCTGACGGCGCGGGTGCGTGAACCCCCACGCCGGGGTCGCACCGGCAGCCGGCTCGATCACCGTGCGGTGGAACTCGTGCCCGCGCACGCGGGTACCGGCGGCGGCCAGCGGACTGTCGGTCACGGCGACGGCCTCCCGGTAGCCGAGCGTCAGCCGCTCGGACATGTGCGCATCTGCGGACAGCACGCCGCACATGGGTTTGCCGTCCAGGGAGCGGGCGAGGTAGAGCAGGCCGGCGCATTCGGCGGCGATCGGCGCGCCCGAACGCGCCAGCTCCTCCACGGCCTTGCGCAGGGGCTCGTTGGCGGAGAGCTCCGCCGCGTACATCTCGGGGAACCCGCCGCCGATGACGAGGGCTCGCGTGCCGTCGGGGAGCGACTCGTCGCGGAGAGGGTCGAAGGTGACGACCTCCGCGCCGGCGGCGGTGAGCAGTTCGGTGTGCTCGGCGTACGAGAACGTGAACGCGGCACCGCCGGCGACGGCCACGACTGGCCGTTTCGTACCTGGGCGCAAACCGGCAGGTGCCGAATCCGGCCCGCCGCAGGCGCTCCACGGTTCCGCCGCGAGCGGCGGGGCGCTGTGCGCCAGGGCCAGCAGGGCCTGCAGGTCGCAGCCCTGGCGTACTCTCGCCGCGAATTCCGCCACCGCGTCCACCGCATCGGCGTGCCGTTCCGCCACCGGCACCAGGCCCAGGTGGCGGGAGGGCGTGTGGACCTGTCCGGCGCGCCGGACGGCGCCCAGCACCGGTACCCCGGCGCCGCCCAGCGCCTCGCGCAGCAGGTCCTCGTGGCGGTCGGAGGCGACCTTGTTGAGGATGACGCCCGCGACCCGTACCTCCGGGTCCCAGGAGGCGAATCCGTGCACCAGGGCCGCCACCGACCGCGACTGCGAGGACGCGTCGACGACGAGCACCACGGGGGCGCGCAGCAGTTTGGCCACGTGGGCGGTGGAGGCCAGTTCGCCCTGACCGGCGGCGCCGTCGAACAGGCCCATGACGCCCTCGACGACGGCGATGTCGCAGCCCGCGGCGCCGTGCAGGAACAGCGGGGCGACCCGCTCCGGCCCGCACAGGTACGCGTCGAGGTTGCGGCCGGGGCGGCCGGTGGCGAGCGCGTGGTAGCCGGGGTCGATGTAGTCGGGGCCGACCTTGTGGGGGGAGACGGCCAGGCCCGCGTCGGCGAAGGCCCGCATCAGGCCGGTGGCGACGGTGGTCTTGCCGCTGCCGGAGGCCGGGGCGGCGATCACCAGGCGGGGGACGGTCACCACTCGATGCCCCGCTGGCCCTTCTGGCCGGCGTCCATGGGGTGCTTGACCTTGGTCATGTCGGTGACCAGGTCGGCGGCGTCCAGGAGCTGCTGCGGCGCGTTGCGGCCGGTGATGACGACGTGCTGGGTGCCGGGCCGGTCGCGCAGGACCTCGACGACCTCGGCCACGTCCACCCAGCCCCAGTGGATGGGGTAGGCGAACTCGTCCAGCACGTACAGCTTGTACTTCTCCGCCGCCAGGTCGCGCTTGACCTGCTCCCAGCCCTCCTTGGCCTTCTCCTCGTTGCTGAGCTCGCTGTCGCGCTGGATCCAGGACCAGCCCTCGCCCATCTTGTGCCAGTCGACCGTGCCGCCCTCGCCGGAGGCGCCGAGCACGCGCAGGGCGTTCTCCTCGCCGACCTTCCACTTGGCGGACTTCACGAACTGGAAAACCCCGATCGGCCAGCCCTGGTTCCAGGCCCGCAGGGCCAGCCCGAAGGCGGCCGTCGACTTGCCCTTGCCGGTGCCGGTGTGGACGAGGAGCAGCGGGCGGTTGCGGCGCTGGCGGGTGGTGAGCCCGTCGTCGGGAACGACGGTCGGCTGTCCCTTGGGCATCAGGCGGCCCTCCTGGTGTGGGTGTCGCGTACGGTGCGGACGAGCGCGGAGACGGTGTCCGCGCGCAGGTCGTCGAGGGTGACGACCGGACCGCCGAGGGCCCGGCCGAGGTCGCCGGCGAGCCCCAGGCGCACCGGCCCGGCCTCGCAGTCCACGACCACCGAGGCCGTGCCCGCGGCGGCGAGCAGGCCGGCCGCGCGCCGGGCGCGCTGCACGGGCTCGGGGCCGCCGGTGGCCCGGCCGTCGGTGACCACGACCACCAGGGGCCGGCGCGAGGGGTCGCGCAGGCGCTCCACGCGCAGCACCTCGTGGGCCTGCAGCAGGCCTGCCGCCAGCGGGGTGCGGCCGCCGGTGGACAGCTGCTGCAGCCGGGCGGCGCCGGCCTCGACCGACGAGGTCGGCGGCAGCGCGAGCTCCGCCGCCCCGCCCCGGAAGGTGATCATGCCGACCTTGTCGCGGCGCTGGTAGGCGTCCATGAGCAGCGACAGGACGGCGCCCTTGACGGCGCTCATCCGCTTGCGCGCGGCCATGGAGCCGGAGGCGTCGACGACGAACAGCACGAGGTTGCCCTCCCGGCCCTCGCGCACCGCCTCGCGCAGGTCGTCGCGGCGCACCACGAGCCCCCGCCCGGTGCGCCCGCGCGCCCGCTGGTGCGGGGCGGCGGCCTGCACGGTGGCGGCCAGGTGAAGGGCGGACAGCACGCGCCCGCGGGGGCGGCGCGCCCCCGTCGTACGCCCGTGCGCGGTCAGGGCGCGCGAGCGGCGCCCGTCGGCGCCCTCGCCGAGGCCGGGCACCGAGAAGCGGCGGGTGCGGAAGGGGTCCGCGGCGGCCACGGCGGGGGCCTCGGTGGCTTCGCCGCCGCCGGCCGCCGGGGCGTCCTGCGGGCCGCCGTCCGGCGCCCGCTCCTCCCGCTGGGGCGGTACGTCCGGGGTGAGGGGGCCGTCGGCCCCGCCGTCCTGCGGCGGCCGGCCGCCGCCGTCGGGACCGTCGTCGGGCCCCTGCGGTCCCTCTGGCCCCTCCGGGCCGGGGTCCGGCTCGGGGTCGGAGCCGGGACCGGGATCGGGGTCCGGCTCGGGGTCCTCGTCCTCGACGTCCTCGAACTGCGCAAGGATCTCGTCCAGCTTGGCCTCGTCCAGGCCCGGCGCGTCGAACGGCGCACGCCGCCGCCGGTGGGGGAGCGCGAGCAGGGCCGCCTGCCGCACGTCCTCCGTCAACACCCGGGTGCGCCCCGCCCACGCGGCCAGGGCCGCGGCCGTCCGCGCGGTGACGATGTCCGCGCGCATGCCGTCCACCTCGAAGCCGGCGCACACGGCCGCGATCCGGCGCAGCGCGCCGTCCCCGAGCCGGACGCCGGGCAGCAGCGCCCGGGCCGCGGCGAGGCGGGCGCGCAGCGCCTCCTCCTCGGCGGCCCACCGCCCGGCGAAGCCCGCGGGGTCCTCGTCGAAGGCCAGGCGGCGGCGCACGACCTCGACCCGTTCCTCGGTCTCGCGCGAGGCCGCGACCTCGACGGTCAGCCCGAAACGGTCGAGGAGCTGCGGGCGCAGCTCGCCCTCCTCGGGGTTCATGGTGCCCACGAGCAGGAAGCGGGAGGCGTGACGGACGGAGACGCCCTCGCGTTCGACGGAGGAGACACCGGTGGCCGCCGCGTCGAGGAGCGAGTCGACGAGGTGGTCGCCCAACAAGTTGACCTCGTCGACGTAGAGCACGCCCCGGTGGGCCGCGGCCAGCAGGCCGGGCTCGAACGCCTTGACGCCCTCGCCCAGGGCCCGCTCGATGTCGAGCGAGCCGACGAGCCGGTCCTCGGACGCGCCGACGGGCAGCTCCACCATCCGCGCGGGGCGCACGGCACGGTCGGCGCCCGCGTGCGGCCCGTCCGGGCAGTGCGGGTCCGGCGCCGCCGGGTCGCAGGAGAACCGGCAGTCCGCGACGGTCTCCACCTCGGGCAGCAGCGCCGCGAGCGCCCTGACGGTGGTGGTCTTCGCGGTGCCCTTCTCGCCGCGCACCAGGACGCCGCCGATCGACGGCGAGATCGCGTTGAGCAGGAGACCGAGGCGCATGTCGTCCATGCCGACGACGGCGGTGAAGGGGTAGGTGGACGAGGACATCAGCGGTTACCTCCCTGGGGGGAACGGGTCAGTTGCGGTGCCCCGGGCGGTATGAACGGCACTCCGCCCGGCACCCCGTCCTCGATGAGGCGCAGCAGCGCGTCCGTGTCCGCGTGTTCCTCGATCAGATCGCCGAGCCGGTCGAGCTGTTCCTCCCGCAGCGCGGCGAAGGACGTGCCGGGCGCCGGGACGAACGCCCGTCCGGCCGCGCGGGCGACCTCGCGCAGGAACGCCCGGCGGAAGCCGTCGCTCTCCAGGGAGCCGTGCCAGTGCGTGCCCCACACCGCGCCCACCCGGCAGCCGTCCAGGAAGGCTTCGTCCCCGCCCCGTACGTCCGCCACGCCGTGGTGGATCTCGTACCCCTCCACGTGCTCGCCCAGGGCCTCGCCGACCGGCCGGGCCAGGGTCTTCTCCACCGCGAAGCGCACGTGCACCGGCAGCAGGCCCAGCCCCTCGACCGTGCCCGCCCGCGACTCGACCTCGTCGTCGATGCGCTCGCCCAGCAGCTGGAAGCCGCCGCAGATGCCCAGGACGGGGCGGCCCTGCGCCGCCCGCCGGACGAGGGCGTCGGCGAGCCCGCGCGTCCGCAGCCACGCCAGCGCCCGTACGGTGCCGCGCGTACCCGGGACGACCACCAGGTCCGCGTCGGCGAGCTCCTCGGGTCGGTCCACGAACCGCACGACGACGCCCGGTTCGGCCGCCAGCGCGTCCACGTCCGTGAAGTTCGACATCAGCGGCACCGCGCACACGGCGACCCGCAGGATGTCCGCGCCGTGCGGGGCGGCGACCACCGACTCGCGGACCGCGCCGCGCAGGGAGACCCGCAGGCCGTCCTCCTCGTCGATGCCCAGGCCGTGGGCGAACGGCAGCACGCCGAACGTCGCCCGGCCCGTCAGGTCGCGCAGCATCTCCAGGCCCGGCTCCAGCAGCGTCACATCGCCCCGGAACTTGTTGACCACGTACCCCGCTATCAGCTCCTGGTCCTCGGGGGAGAGCAGCGCCGTCGTACCGAAGAAGGACGCGAAGACGCCGCCGCGGTCGATGTCGCCGACCACGACCACGGGCAGCCGCGCGGCCCGGGCCAGGCCCATGTTGACGATGTCGGAACGACGCAGGTTGATCTCCGCCGGACTGCCGGCGCCCTCGCAGATCACCGCGTCGTGCGTACGCCGCAGCTCGGCCAGGCACTCCGTCACCGTGGCGAACAACTGCTCCTGACGCCCCTGGTGGTAACCGCGGGCGCTCAGCTCACCCACCGGTCTCCCCATCAGCACGACCTGGCTGCTGCGGTCGCTGCCGGGCTTGAGCAGCACCGGATTCATCAGCGCACTCGGCTCGACGCGCGCCGCGGCCGCCTGCATGGCCTGCGCACGCCCTATCTCCGCGCCCTCGCGCGTCACGAACGAATTGAGCGACATGTTCTGCGCCTTGAACGGCGCGACCTTGACGCCCTTGCGGGACAACCAGCGGCAGATGCCCGCCGTCACCACGCTCTTGCCCGCGTCCGAGGTGGTCCCGGCCACCAGCAGGCCCCCGCCCCGCGGTTGCGATGTCACCGGTTCCTCGCTTTCCCAGTCCTGGTCGTCCCGGCCCTCAGAAGGCTGCCCACTGCCCGGCCCCCGACCGCACAGCCCAGCGCCAGCAGCGACACCCGGCGCGAAAGGCGCACCGCGCGCTCGATGTCCCCGGTGCGCACGGCGCGCAGCTCCGCGCCCAGGACGGGCCGGTGCTCGATGCGGCCCCCGTACGCCAGCGTCCCGCCCAGACGCACCCCCAGCGCCCCCGCGAACGCCGCCTCGACCGGGCCGGCGTTGGGGCTCGGGTGACGGTGCGCGTCCCGTCGCGCCACCCGCGCGGCACCGCGCGGATCCGGCGCGGCCAGCACCGCCAGGGCCGCGGTCAGCCGCGCACCGGGCCAGCCGACGACGTCGTCCAGCCGGGCCGACGCCCAGCCGAAGCGGCGGTACCGCGGCGACTTGTGACCGACCATCGCATCCAGCGTGTTCACCGCACGGAAGCCCACCAGGCCCGGTACGCCCGCGAGCGCGCCCCACACCAGGGCGCCGACGACGGCGTCCGAGGTGTTCTCGGCCACCGACTCCACCACGGCACGGGCGATCTGCTGGGCGTCCAGCGACGACGGGTCACGGCCGCACAGATGCGGCAACCGCTCCCGGGCCACCTCCAGATCACCGGCGGCCAGCGCCCCGCCGATCGCCCGGGCCTCCCGGGCCAGCGACGTCCCACCGATCACCGCCCAGGTGACGGCCGCCGTCAGGGCGACGTCCGCGCCCCGCCGGCCGCGCACCGCACGGGCCAGCAGCGCGGCGCCCGCCACGGTGGTACCGGTGCACACGGCGGCGTACAGCGCACCGCGTCCGCGGTCGTCGCGCCACAAGCGCTGCTCCAGGGCGTGGGCCGCACGCCCGAACGCGGCAACAGGGTGCCCCCTGCGGGGGTCACCGACAACCAGGTCGCCCAGGAATCCGAGGGCGGCGCCGCAGGCGAAACCGCGACAGGGCATGGCCGATGCGTGTCCTCACTCAGGGTCCTCGCCCTGGCTCGACGTGACCGGCGACCAGAGTCTCCTGGCTCCCGGATCCGCATCGCCCCCGGCCTTCCGGCTTGCGCCGTGGCCCTGTTGGGTGGGGGGACACTCCCCGGTGACAGTGGCGGGACCGCGCCGGATTCGCACCGGCTTCCTCTGCTGTCGCCGTTTGGCCCGGGCAGTCCACCACGGTCCCGGAAGGCCCGTCAACTCGCCCCGGGGGCGGGGCCCTGCGGGCGGCCGAGCCCCTGACCCGCCCTTTCACCGTTTCCCGGGGGCGCTGCCCCCGGACCCCCGACGGGTCACCCGCCAACGCCGAAAGGGCGGCCGGAGCAAACTCCGGTCCGCCCTTTCGGTGCGCGTGGACTCAGGCCACGATCAGCGAGATGCCGTATCCGACGGCCGCCGCGCACAGCGCGAAGCACGCGTACGCGCCCGTGCGCGCCAGCGCGCCCGCGGCCGCCGTGCCGCCCGCCGCGTCCGTCCTGCGGGACGTGCCGACGATGCCGAGCGTGAACAGGCCCACGAGCCCGACGGTCACCACGAGGCTGACCCCGAAGACCTCGGCGAAAGCTGCCCAGTCGATGTGCATGGTGTTTCTTCCTCCGTGCCCGGCGCTCAGCCGGTCGTCGCGGGGGTGGGGGTGGGGGCCGGGGCGTGGGCGGCCGTGGGGCCGGCCGGCGGCGGGGCGACGGCCTGGAGGGCCGCGGTGACCACGCCGACGGGCTCCACGGTGGCCGGGGTGGCGATGCCCTGCGGCTCGTTGAGGTCGTTGACGTTGTCGTGGGTGACCGGCTTGCGGCGCGAGGCCGCCCAGATGCCGCCGCAGACGGCCAGGCCGAGGACGGCGACGGCGGTCACGCCCCACCGGCCCTGGTCGGCCAGGAGGGCCGCGCCGGCGGCGACGAGGCCGGCGGCCGGCAGGGTCAGACCCCAGGCCGCGACCATGCGGCCGGCGGTCGACCAGCGCACGACGCCGCCCTTGCGGCCGAGGCCGGCGCCCATGATCGAGCCGGAGCAGACCTGGGTGGTGGAGAGGGCGAAGCCGATGTGGGAGGAGGCGAGGATCACCGTGGCGGCGCCGGT
The DNA here is from genome assembly GCF_040675615.1 of Streptomyces sp. NPDC049585. NCBI lineage: Bacteria > Bacillati > Actinomycetota > Actinomycetes > Kitasatosporales > Streptomycetaceae > Streptomyces > Streptomyces sp. NPDC049585. The sequence continues at coordinate 35,037 of NZ_JBFAPE010000027.1, forward strand.
CTGGGCGGCGAAGCCCTGCGCGGGCTTGATGTCGGTGAGGCCCTTGCCGAGGGTCTGGATGATGCGCCAGCCGCCGATGTACGTACCGAGTGCGATGGCCAGGCCCGCGGAGACGATGACCCACATCGGCGGGTCGGAGTGCGGGGCGACGACGCCGCCGGCGACCAGGGTGAGGGTGATGACGCCCATGGTCTTCTGGGCGTCGTTGGTGCCGTGGGCGAGGGAGACCAGGGCGGCCGAGGCGATCTGGCCGACGCGGTAGCCCTTCGCGGTGTCGCGCTCGTCGCGGCCCTTGGCCAGGCGGTAGGTCAGGCGGGTGGCGACGGTGGCGGCGATGCCGGCCACGATCGGCGCGGCGACCGCGGGGATGAGCACCTTCATGACGACCTTGTCGGCGTTGACCGCGTGGAAGCCGACGGAGGCGACGGTGGCGCCGATGAGGCCGCCGAAGAGGGCGTGCGAGGAGCTGGAGGGCAGGCCGGCCAGCCAGGTGAGCAGGTTCCAGACGATGGCGCCGATGAGGCCGGCGAAGATCACTTCTGGCCGGATGCCGGCGCTCTCATCGATGATGCCCCCGGAGATCGTCTTGGCGACCTCGACGGACAGGAACGCACCGACGAGATTGAGGACGGCCGACATGGCGACCGCGGTCTTGGGCTTGAGCGCTCCGGTGGAGATGGTGGTGGCCATGGCGTTGGCCGTGTCGTGGAAGCCGTTCGTAAAGTCGAACACCAAGGCCGTGACGATCACGATCCCGATGAGAAGCGTGATGTGTTCCATTCACCCAGGCAATCAGTTCGATGGTCAGTACGCGGCGACCGTAGGGACTCAGGGTGAACGGAAGGTGAACGGGGTCGCGAGCGTTGGCGAAGGCATCCGGAGGTGGAGATCGAAGATGCTGTCCGAACCGTCCCCGGGGATCCCCGGACAAGGGGGCCCACTCCCCGACGACATCGCCCGTACCTGGGCGGATGTGGTCTCCACGGCTCGCCGCAGCACTGCCGACCGGCTGGTGGTGGGCACGTCGGGGAACGTCTCCGCGAGGGTCGGGGACGTGGTGCTCGTCACGCCCAGCGGCGTCCCGTACGACCGGCTGGGACCCGCCGACGTCGTCGGCGTCGACCTGGACGGCCGGCAGGTGCTCGGCACGCTGACCCCCACCAGCGAACTGCCCATGCACCTGGCCGTCTACCGCGCCACCGGCGCGGCCGCGATCGTGCACACCCATGCCGTGCACGCCACGGCCGTCTCCCTGCTGGTCGGCGAGCTGCCCGCCGTCCACTACATGACCGCGGCCCTCGGCGGCCCGGTGCGCGTGGCCCCGTACGCCCTGTACGGCACCGAGGAACTGGCCGGGCACGTGCTGGCCGCCCTCGACGGCCGCACCGGCTGTCTGCTGCGCAACCACGGCACCCTCACCCACGGCGACACCCTCGACCAGGCCTACGACCGCACGGCCCAGCTGGAGTGGATGTGCCGGCTGTGGCTGACGGCCTCCTCCGTCCCGGGCGGCACCCCGGCCCTCCTGTCCCCGGACCAGCTGGCGCAGGCGGCGGAGAAACTCTCCGGCTACGGCCAGCAGCCGTAGTGCGCCCGCCCACTGGCCGGTGGCGGCGACGCCGCCCACACTGGAAGGCGTGAGCGCCCGCCGAGCGGCCGCGTGGGCCGCAACCACACTGATCGGCCTCGGCGCAGCCGCCGTCGCCGTCGGCCGCTACGCCGGTGACGCCGCCCTGAAGGCCGCCCCGGGCCACCCGCTGCCGGGCGAGCCCCGGCTCACCGTGCACGACGTGGACTCCGGCACCGTCACCCTCACCCGTACCCCGGCCGCGCTGCGCCCCGGTACGTACGGCCTGGCCGGCCGCCGGATGCACGCGGTCGTCGGACCGGTCGTCCCGGACGTCTCGCATCCGCACGACTGCGTGGTGCGGCGCCTGGAGAAGGTGGTCACGGGCACCCTGCAGCCCGGCGACCGGGTCCGGCTCACCCCGCAGCTGCACACCGGCACGCCCCGGGACGCGCTGGGCATCGACCACGACGACGTGACGGTGCCGGGCGAGCTGGGGCCGCTGCCCGCCTGGTTCGTGCCGGGCGGCCGCGACACGTGGGTGATCAGCGTGCACGGTCCCTTCGCCGGCCGCGAGCACGCCATGGTGCTGATGCCGTTCCTGCACCGGCACCGCCTGCCGGTGCTCGCCGTCACCTACCGGGGTGATCCCGGGGCACCGCGCCAGGCGCACGGAATCAGCCACTTCGGCGCCAGGGAGTGGCGGGATGTGGACGCTGCTGTCCGCTACGCGGTGGCCAACGGCGCCCGCCGCGTGGTGCTGCACGGCTGGTCCACCGGGGCGACGATGGCGCTGCTGGCCGCCGTCCGCGAGGCGCAGGGGAGCTCCGGCCCGGAGATACGGGGGCGCGTCAGCGGGCTCGTCCTGGACGCCCCGGTGCTCGACTGGCCCGCCCTGATGGCGGCCCTGTCGGTCCACCGCGCCCCGGCGCCGCTGATTCCGCTTGCGGTCCGGGCGGCCGAGGGCCGCCTCGGCCTGGCCCCCGACGGACTCGCCCAGGCCGCCGACCCCGGCCCGCTCGACGTGCCCGTCCTCGTCCTCCACGGCACCGAGGACACCCTCGCGCCACTGGAGCGCTCCCGGGCGCTCGTCGCCCGCAAACCGGCGCTGTTCTCGCTGCAGACCGTGCGCGGCGCCGGCCACGCCGGCGCCTGGAACGCCGACCCGGAGCGCTACGAGGAGGCGCTGCGGCGCTTCCTCGTCCCCCTCATGTGACACGTCGTGCGAGACGCCCCGTGGCACCTCGCCAGGGGCCCCGCGCGGCCGGATAGTTGATTCCGATTGGGTTTTCGGAGCGTGAACGGCAAGACTGCTCCTGTGACGTCCCGTACTCCGCGCGACTCCCGGCTCAGACTGGTCCCCCGACAGCCGATCACGGCCGCCCGCCGGGCCGTGGCGGGCCGCGGCGCCCGTCCGGCGCCCCGCCCGCCCGCCGGCACCCCGGCCCGGCAGGAACTCGCCCGGCTGGCCCGGGCCGGCCTCACCGGCGCGGTCCGGTTGGCCCGTTGGGTGGCCGAGGAGTGCGCCCGCGGCGCCGTGCTGCGGCCCGGCGCGGAAGGCGGGCTGTGCGGCCCCACGGCCGAACGCGCCACGGCGGCACTGGGGCTGACGCCGCACGAGGTGCGCCACCACTGGGACCGCGCGCGCCTGGCCGGCCTGTTGGAGCTGCACGGCGACACCGCCCGGCCCGGCTGGCGGCTGCAGGCCTGGGACCGCGACGACAGCGCCGTGCTGCGCGGCTGGGTCGCCCTCTTCGACGCCTGGTCCCTGGCCCACCCCGAGCCCGCCGACGCCGACCCGACGGTCGCCGCCGAGGTCGTGGAGGCCGTCCCGCAGCTGCTGTCCGTCATGCACCTGTCGGCCGGGCCGGTGTCGGTGGCGATGCTGCTCGACCTGCTGCAGCAGCGCGTCGCCGAGATCCGCGCCGAGCGGTGCGAGGTGCCCTACGGGGCCCCGACGCCGCCCGCCCCGGCCCGCGCCGCCGCCGGCGACCCGCTGCCCGGCCTGCTGGACTGGGCCCTCGCCGCGCTGGACTCGGTCGGCGCCCTGGTCATGCGCGGCACGGGCCCGGCCGCCGAGGCCGTGCTGACCGCGCTCGGCAACTGGGCGGTGTGGGTCAAGCTGGAGCAGATCTGCGTCGCCGCCCAGAGCCCCGCCGGCAACATCGAGCTGTCCGCGCAGGCCATGCTGCTCGGCTGCGCCGACCTCACCCCCGGCCCCGCCCGCGCCGAGTACCGCGCCTGGCTGGCCGCCCGGCCCGTGCGCAGCGCCGTCACCGAGCTGCTGGAGGCCGCCCGCGGCGACGACGCCATGGTCCGCGGCCTGGCCTTCGAGGCGCTGCGCGCCGTCGGTGCGCCCGCCGAGCCCGCCGTGCGGGCCGCGGCCGCCGAGCCCGTCCTGCGGCCGTACGCGCTGCTGTGGCTGGCCGAGCACGAGGGGCACGACCCCGAGGAGGCCGCGGAGGTGCTCACCCGCGAGGAGGCCACCTGGCTGTGGGTGGACACGGCGGCGGCCGTGGCCGACCACGGGGAGGGGCGCCTGCTGGTGCGCCACCTGGAGTCGGCGGTGCAGGGCACCGTGCCGGGGCTGCTGGAGGAGGTACGCGCGGTGGGCCACCCCCGCACCGTCCAGGTGCTGGTCGCACTCGCCGCCGCCCACCCCGACCCGGCCCTGGCCAAGGCGGTGCGCCGGGCGGCGTTCCAGGTCCACCGGGGCGGGGCGTAGGACGACGCCCCGCAGGGGCGCGGGGAACTGCGCGACAAGCCACGACGTGCCCGCACGGGGAGTGTTGCGCTCCACCCAAGGCTGCGGGCCGTCGGTGGCCGATCGCGCAGTTCCCCGCGCCCCTACGGGGCGCCTCAGCCCGCCACCTGCGGCCCCTGGGGCGCGTAGGTGCCGAAGCTCCAGACGTTGCCGCCGAGGTCGCGGGCCATGTAGTCGCGCGAGCCGTACTCCTGGTCCGTCGGCGGCATCACGATCTCCACGCCGTGCTCCACCGCCCGCTTGTGGTGCGCGTCGGTGTCCTCGACGACCACGTAGACACCCATGGGCCCGGCGCCCGCCATCGCGTCGTCGAAGACGCCGCCGCGACCTCTGGAGCCGACCATGACGATGCCGTTGCCGTAGGCGAGCTCGGCGTGCAGGACGGTGCCGTCCTCGCTCTCGTACAGCGCGACCTGGGTGAAGCCGAAGGCCTCGGTGAGCTGGTCGATCGCGGCCTTGGCGTCGTCGTACAGCAGTGCCGGGCTGATGGTGGGCGCGGCGGTGCTCGTCCCTGTCATGAGGTCACTCCTTGAACGTGTCGCAGCGGGTCGTGTCCCCCGTGGTGTACCCGGTGGTGAACCACTGCCGGCGCTGGGCCGCCGAGCCGTGCGTCCAGCTCTCGGGCGTGACCTTGCCCTGGAACCGCTCCTGGATGCGGTCGTCGCCGACGGCGGCCGCGGCCGACAGGCCGTCGTCGATGTCGGCCTTGGTCAGCTGTTTGACCAGCGGCCGGCCGGTGGACTTCTCCGGGGTCGTCGTCGCGTGGTGGGCCCAGACGCCGGCGTAGCAGTCGGCCTGGAGCTCGACCTTGACCGAGTTGCTGCCGGCGCCGGTGAGCCGGTCCTGGGCGCGGGAGAGGGTGCCGGTGAGGTTCTGCACGTGGTGGCCGTACTCGTGGGCCACCACGTACGCCTGGGCGAAGGGCCCGCCGCTCGCCCCGAACTTCGTGCGCAGCTCGTCGAAGAAGCCCAGGTCCAGGTAGACCTTGCGGTCGCCGGGGCAGTAGAAGGGGCCGACGGCCGAGGTGGCGGCGCCGCACGCGGTGGAGACCCGGCCGGTGAACAGCACGGTCGAGGCCGGCGTGTAGGTGCCCGAGCGGCGCGTGAGCTCCCCGCTCCAGAACGACTGGGCGCTGTTGACGATCCCGACGATGCGGCAGTCCTGCCGGGTGTTGGCGTCCTTGCCCGTACGGCAGCTGCGGGCGACCTCGGCCTCCGTACTGGCGGAGGCGTGCGGCGCCGGCCCGCCGCCGCCGAGCCCCAGCTCCTGCGGCCCGACGCCGAAGATCAGCCCGAGCGCCAGGGCGATCAGCCCGACGATGCCGCCCCCGACGGTCAGCCCCCCACCGGGGATGCCCGAGCGCCGATCCTGCACCTGCGAGGTGTCGAGATCCGCGTCGTCGTCGAACTGCATGCGCCCACCGCCCTCCGGGCTCGCCGTCCTCCCGGAACGAGTATCGGGGACGCGCACGGACCCCGCCCGGGAAAACGGCTTGCACGCCCCCGTTAGACTGGCTCCATGGCCATTCTCCTCGTGCATTAGACGGCGTCGAACCGACCGCAGCCCGTCCCTCCGCCGTCCACCCTGCTCAGGAGTACCACCCCGTGATCACCGCTTCCGGCCTCGAGCTGCGCGCCGGCGCACGCGTCCTCATCGAGTCCGCCAGCTTCCGCATCGCCAAGGGCGACCGCATCGGCCTCGTCGGCCGCAACGGCGCCGGCAAGACCACCCTCACCAAGTGCCTGGCGGGTGAGGGCATGCCCACCGCCGGCACCATCACCCGTTCGGGAGAGGTGGGCTACCTCCCCCAGGACCCGCGCACCGGCGACCTCGACGTCCTCGCCCGCGACCGCGTGCTCTCCGCGCGCGGCCTCGACGCGGTGCTGCGCAAGATGCGCGAGAACGAGGACCGGATGGCCAACGGCAAGGGGGCCACCCGCGAGAAGGCGATGAAGAAGTACGAGCGCCTGGAGACGGAGTTCCTCACCAAGGGCGGGTACGCCGCCGAGGCCGAGGCCGCCACCATCGCCGCCAGCCTGGGCCTGCCCGACCGCGTCCTCGGCCAGCCCCTGCACACCCTCTCCGGCGGTCAGCGCCGCCGCGTCGAGCTGGCCCGGATCCTGTTCTCCGACGCCGACACCCTGCTGCTGGACGAGCCGACCAACCACCTCGACGCCGACTCGATCGCCTGGCTGCGCGACTACCTCAAGACCTACCGCGGCGGCTTCGTGGTCATCTCCCACGACGTCGACCTCGTCGAGACGGTCGTCAACAAGGTCTTCTACCTCGATGCCAACCGCTCGGTGATCGACGTCTACAACATGGGCTGGAAGCTGTACCAGCAGCAGCGCGAGGCCGACGAGAAGCGCCGCCGGCGCGAGCGGCAGAACGCCGAGAAGAAGGCCGCCGCCCTCAACGCCCAGGCCGACAAGATGCGCGCCAAGGCCACCAAGACCGTCGCCGCGCAGAACATGGCCCGCCGCGCCGAGAAGCTGCTCTCCGGCCTGGAGGCCGAGCGCGCCGCCGACAAGGTCGCCAAGCTGCGCTTCCCCGAGCCCGCGCCCTGCGGGAAGACGCCGCTGATGGCGGAGGGCCTGTCGAAGTCCTACGGCTCCCTGGAGATCTTCACCGACGTCGACCTCGCGATCGACAAGGGCTCCCGCGTGGTCATCCTCGGCCTCAACGGCGCCGGCAAGACCACCCTGCTGCGCCTGCTGGCCGGGGCCGAGCAGCCCGACACCGGGCAGGTCACGCCCGGTCACGGGCTGAAGATGGGCTACTACGCGCAGGAGCACGAGACGCTCGACCCGGAGCGCACGGTCCTGGAGAACATGCGCTCCGCGGCGCCCGACCTGGACCTGGTCGAGGTCCGCAAGGTGCTGGGCTCCTTCCTCTTCTCCGGCGACGACGTCGACAAGCCGGCCGGGGTGCTCTCCGGCGGCGAGAAGACCCGTCTGGCGCTGGCCACCCTCGTCGTCTCGTCCGCCAACGTGCTGCTGCTGGACGAGCCCACCAACAACCTCGACCCCGCCAGCCGCGAGGAGATCCTCGGCGCCCTGCGCACCTACAAGGGCGCGGTCGTGCTGGTCACGCACGACGAGGGCGCCGTCGCGGCGCTGGAGCCGGAGCGGATCATTCTGCTGCCCGACGGCGTGGAGGACCTGTGGGGCCCGGACTACGCCGACCTGGTGGCGCTTGCCTGACCGGCGCCGCCGGGCCCGCCCGGCACCCCGTGCCACCGTCTTGATCGGTCGCCTCCCGATCATTCGGCCGAGTCGTGATCCATCATCTGAGTGAGGGCGGCTCGTACCCCCGCGCCACCGGACGCTCCGGCGCACGCGCTGTGCGAGGTGCGGGGCGCCGTTTGCGCCGGCCGCGCGGGGCACCCGTCTGACCTGCCCGTTCGCCGCACCACCCGTACGGCCGTACGAGTCGGAAACGAATCAAATCCCCTGTTCCGGGCGTTGTCGTGGCCCGATTGCGCGGCGGTTTCCGCCGGCGGACTTCGGATCGACCTTGCCGAATGGGTGGCCATGACGCGCCCTAGGGGTGATCATGAGAGACAAGAGGCGCATCTCCCATGAGGAGGCACGGGTGGCCGAGACTCTGAAGAAGGGCAGCCGGGTGACCGGCGCCGCGCGCGAAAAGCTCGCGGCAGACCTGAAGAGGAAGTACGACTCCGGTGCGAGCATCAGGGCGCTGGCCGAAGAGACCGGCCGCTCCTACGGCTTCGTCCACCGGATGCTCACGGAATCCGGCGTGGTCCTGCGCGGCCGCGGCGGAGCAACGCGCGGCAAGAAGGCCGCCTCGGTCTGACGCCGCGCATCCCGCAGCAAGCGAGCACAGCAGTCAGGACAGCCCACCCGGTCGGCCGACCGGCCGCCCGGGTGGTTACTGTGCAGTCACCATTACGCGACTGCGGCCCATCCGGAGGCCTCCATGACTGCCCGCAACACCCTGCTCGACCAGGACGGCGTACAGCTCACCGTCGACGACGCGGTTGCCACCGTCACGCTCACCAACCCCGCCAAGCGCAACGTCCAGTCGCCCGCGCTGTGGCGGGCGCTGACCGAGGCGGGCCGGCTGCTGCCGGGCACCGTGCGGGTCGTGGTGCTCAGGTCGCAGGGCGCGTCCTTCTCCGCCGGCCTCGACCGTCAGGCCTTCACGCCCGAAGGCTTCGACGGCGAGCCGTCCTTCCTGGACCTCGCGCGCGGCACCGATGCGGCGCTCGACGCGGAAATCGCCGCCTACCAGGAGGCGTTCACCTGGTGGCGACGCCCCGACATCGTCTCCATAGCCGCTGTCCAGGGCCACGCCGTCGGTGCCGGCTTCCAGCTCGCCCTCGCCTGCGACCTGCGCCTGTGTGCCGAGGACGCCCAGTTCGCGATGCGCGAGACCAGCCTGGGCCTGGTGCCCGACCTCACCGGCACCCACCCGCTGGTCGGCCTGGTCGGCTATGCGCGCGCCCTGGAGATCTGCGCCACCGGGCGCTTCGTCCACGCGGCGGAGGCCGAGCGCATCGGCCTGGCCAACGTCGTCGTCCCGCTCGACGAGCTCGCCGCCGCCACCGACGACCTGACCGCCGCCCTGCTCGCGGCCCCGCGCGACGCCGTCGTCGAGACCAAGGCCCTGCTGCGCGGCGCCCTCGACCGCACGTACGAGGAGCAGCGCGTGGCCGAGCGCGCGGCGCAGGCGCGCCGGCTGCGCGACCTGGCGGGCCTCGGCGAATAGCGCCCCCTTCCGCCCGGGCGGGGTGTAACGACCCCGCCTAAGGTGGCAGAAGGACTGGAGGAGGATCGAGATGACCGACACCACCGACCAGAGCCACCTGGGCCGGCCCGCCACCGCGACGGGCCGCGGCGGCAAGGAGCTGCCCGTCCCCGCCGAACGGGGGCGCACCACGATCGCCGACGGCGTCGTGGAGAAGATCGCGGGCCTTGCGGCCCGCGACGTGCTGGGCGTCCACGCCCTCGGCAGCGGCCTGAGCCGCTCCTTCGGCGCCGTGCGCGACCGCGTCCCCGGCAGCAGGTCGGCCACCCGCGGGGTCAAGGCCGAGGTCGGCGAGGTGCAGACGGCCCTCGACCTGGAGATCGTCGTCGACTACGGCGTCGCCATCGCGGACGTGGCCCGCGCCGTGCGGGAGAACGTCGTCACCGCCGTGGAACGCATGACCGGACTCGAGGTCGTCGAGGTCAACATCGCCGTCACCGACGTCAAGCTGCCCGACGAGGAAGAGGAAGAGCCCGAGCCGCGGATCCAGTGAGGAGCGTGTGATGAGCATGGCCGTGGCCGGCCTCGCCGCCGGCATGGCACTCGGCTTCGCCGGATACTTCGGCGGGTTCGGCGCCTTCCTGCTGGTCGGCTCGCTGGGCGCGATCGGCTTCGTCGCCGGCCGCTACTTCGACGGCGACCTCGAACCGGGGGAGTTCGCGCGCCTGCTGCGCCCCCGCGACCGCGACGGACGCGGGAGGTAGCCGGTGGCCGCACCACGCCCGGTGGAGCCCGCCGACCGCGGGGCCACCCGGATCGCCGACTGCGTCGTCGCCAAGATCGCCGGCCAGGCGGCGCGCGAAGCGCTCACCGGCACCCTGCCCGAAGGCCACGAACCGCCCTACGCCGCCGTCGACGTGCACGACGGCACCGCCCGCGTCCGCGTCGCCGTCGAACTCGACTACCCCGCCGACCTCGCCGCCCGCTGCCGGGACGTCCGCGCACGCATCGTCGAAAGGGTCCGCACCCTGGCGGGCATGGAGGTGCCCGAAGTGGCGGTCACCGTCGAACGGCTGCACTCCGTCCACACCGCGCGCACCACCGGGGAGCGGGTGCGATGAGCCGTGGCGACCGGCGCCCGTGGTCCACCCGCAGGCTGCCCGCGGCCCTGCTCGCCGCCGCCCTCCTCGCCGCCGCCGGGCTGCTGCTCTACGACACCGCCGCCGTACGGGCCGGCCACCCCGCCATGGCCTGGCGCCGCACCCTCGCCCACGACCTGGCCACCGTGCCCCTGCACAACCCCTGGATCGTCACCGGCGCCGTGGCCTGCGTCCTCGCCGGAGGGTGGCTGATCGCCCTCGCCCTCACCCCCGGCATGCGCCGGCTGCTGCCGATGCGGTACGACGACGCCGAGGTACGCCCCGCGCTCGAACGCCGCGCCGCGGCCCTGGTGCTGCGCGACCGCGCCCTGGAGGTGCCCGGCGTGCGCTCGGTGCGCGTCGACGTCGGGCGCCGGGTCGTGCGGGCCCGCGCCGAGTCCCACTTCCGCGACCTGGACGAGGTGCGCACCGACGTCAACTCCGCCCTCGCCGACGGCGTCCGCGCCTTGGGCCTGGTCCGCGAACCCTCCCTGTCCGTGCACGTCCGCCGCCCGCCGAAGGGGTGAGCCCACGGTGCTCAGGACCGTCAACCGCGTGCTGCTCGCCCTCGCCGGAGTGCTGCTCGTGGCACTCGGCGCCGCCGTCCTGGTCGGCGCGCTCGACCTGCAACGGCGCTGGGCCGTCCGGCTGCCGGCGGCCTGGCCCTTCGACGGGCCCGACGACGTCCTGCTCACCCCGGCACAGCGGCAGCGGTGGCGGGCACGGTCGTGGTGGTGGCCGGCGGTCCTCGCCACCCTGGCCGTCACCGTGCTGCTCGCCCTGGGGTGGCTCTGGGCGCAGGGCCGCCGCCGGCGGCTGCGGGAGGTGGCCGTCGTCGGCGGCGGCGGTCAGGTCGACGTCGTGCGCGGCCGGGCCCTGGAGGAGGCCATGGAGGCGGAGGCCGAGGCGCTCGACGGCGTGGACCGGGCCCTTGTCGTCCTGTCGGGACGACGCACGGCGCCGCAGGTGCGCATCGTCGTGGTGCTGGGGGCGCGGGCGGCGCCGGCGGGCGCGCTGGCCCGGCTGACGGGCGAGGTGCTGCGGCACGCGCGGGCCTCGGCGGGGCTGGGCCGCCTGCCTGCGCAGATCCGCCTGCGCGCGGCGCGCCGCCGCGCGGAGCGGGTGGGATAGGCAGCGAATGGCAGTTCCCCGCGCCCCATAAGGGGCGCGGGGCAGCGTTCGATCTGCGGCTGCCGCCGCGTGGGCGCGATCGGCCGGCGACGGCCCGCAGTCGACGCGCGGGACCGGGTCAAGCGCAGTATTCCCTCTGCGGGTGCGCCCTGGCTTGTCGCGCAGTTCCCCGCGCCCCTTATGGGGCGCCGTGGTGGCCGCGTGTCCCCGCGACCCTGACGGGGCGCCGTGGTGGCCGTGTGACGAGGATCAGAACCCGTGCCGGGCGCCCCCGTCCACCGACAGGACCACCCCCGTCACGTACGACGCGGCCGGGGAGAGCAGGAAGGCCGCCGCGCGGCCGAATTCCTCGGGGGCGCCGTAGCGGCCGAGGGGGATCTCCGCCTCGCGGCGCGCCTTCGTCGCCTCGGCGTCGCCGGACAGGGCGTCCAGTTCCTTCAGCCGGTCGGTCGCGATGCGGCCCGGGGCGAGGCCGATCACGCGGATGCCGCGGGGGCCGAGTTCGCGGGAGAGGGACTTGGCGAAGCCGGCCAGGCCCGGGCGCAGGCCGTTGGAGATGGTCAGGCCCGGGATCGGTTCGTGGACGGAGCCCGAGAGGACGAAGCCGATCACGCCGCCCTCGCCCAACTCCGCCGCGGCCGCCCGGGCCAGCCGCACCGCGCCGAGGAAGACGGAGTCGAACGCGGCCCGCCACTGGTCGTCGTCGTTGCCGAGGGCCGTGCCCGGCGGCGGGCCGCCGACGCTGATGAGGACGCCGTCGAGGCGTCCGAAGCGCTCGCGCGCCGCGCGCAGCAGCCGCTCGGCCGCCGTGGGGTCGGCGTTGTCCGCGCCGATGCCGATCGCGCCGGGGCCGAGCTCCCGTGCCGCCGCCGCGGCGGCGTCCGCGTCGCGGCCGGAGAGGACCACGCGGGCGCCGTCGGCGGTCAGTTGGCGTGCGGTGGCGTGGCCGAGGCCGCGGCTGGCTCCGGTCAGGACGTACACCCGGTCCTTCAGTCCAAGATCCATGCCCTCAGTGTGCCGGTCCGGCGCCGTCGAGCAACAAGGCAGTGCCCACGAGGCCGATGTGGCTGAACGCCTGCGGGAAGTTGCCCAGCTGCCGGCCGGCGCCCGGGGCGTACTCCTCGGCCAGCAGGCCGACGTCGTTGCGCACGGCCAGAAGCCGCTCGAAGAGGGCGCGGGCCTCCTTGGGGCGCCCGGTCAGGTGCAGTGCGTCGGCCAGCCAGAAGGAGCAGGCCAGGAAGGTGCCTTCGGTGCCGGAGATGCCGTCCACCGCCGTGTGGGCGAGGCCGTCGCCGTAGCGGCGCACGAAGCCGTCGTCGGTCAGCTCCCGCCGTACCGCGTCGACGGTGGCCATCACGCGCGGGTCGTCGGGCGGCAGGAAGCCGGTGCGGGGGATGAGCAGGGTGGCGGCGTCCAGTTCGGTGGAGCCGTAGGACTGGACGAAGGCGCCGCGCCCGGCGTCGTACCCCTTCTCGCACACCTCGCGGTGGATCTCCTCGCGCAGGGTCCGCCAGCCGTCCAGGTCGCCGTCCAGGGTCGCGTCGGCCTCCAGCGTGCGCACCGCGCGGTCGGCGGCGACCCAGGCCATGACCTTGGAGTGCACGAAGTGCCGGCGCGGGCCGCGCACCTCCCACAGGCCGGCGTCGGGCTCGCGCCAGTGCTCGCGCAGGAAGTCCAGGAAGCAGCGCTGGATGTTCCAGGCGTGCGGCTTGGCGCGCAGCCCGCCCTCGCGGGCGGCGTGCAGGGAGTCGACGACCTCGCCGTAGACGTCGAGCTGCAGCTGGGAGACGGCGCCGTTGCCGGTGCGTACGGGGTAGGAGCGCTCGTAGCCGGCCAGCCAGGGCAGCTCGGTCTCCGGCAGCCGGCGCTCGCCCGCCAGCCCGTACATCGTCTGCAGGTCGGCGGGGTCGCCGGCGACGGCCCGTACCAGCCAGTCGCGCCAGGCGCGGGCCTCGTCCTCGTAGCCGAGGGCGAGCAGCGAGTTCAGGGTGAGGGTGGAGTCGCGCAGCCAGCAGTAGCGGTAGTCCCAGTTGCGCACGCCGCCGATCTCCTCGGGCAGGGAGGTGGTCGGGGCCGCGACGATGCCGCCGGTGGGGGCGTAGGTGAGGGCCTTGAGGGTGAGCAGCGAGCGGACGACGGCCTCGCGGTAGGGGCCGCGGTAGCGGCAGCGGCCGGCCCAGGCGCGCCAGTCGGCGAGGCTGTGGTCGAGGGCCTCGTGGGGGTCGATGAGGGCGGGCCGGGGCTCGTGGGAGGGGTGCCAGGTCAGGACGAAGGCGATCTTCTCCCCGGCGCCGACCGTGAACTCCGAGCGGGTGCTGCGGCCCTCGCCGCGGGTGGGCACCTCCGGTTCGCTGCGCAGCCAGGCGGAGTCGGGGCCGGCGACGGCGACGCGGTGTCCGTCGGTGCGGCGCACCCAGGGCACGATGGCGCCGTAGTCGAAGCGCAGCCGCAGCACGCCGAGCATCTCGACGCGGCCGCTGACGCCCTCGACGATGCGCACCAGGTCGGGGGCGCGGTCGCGCTGCGGCATGAAGTCGGTGACCTTCACCGTGCCGCCGGCGGTCTCCCACACGGACTGAAGGACCAGGGAGTCCTGCAGGTAGGCGCGCCGGGTGCAGGTGCCGGCGCCTGCGGGGGCCAGGCGCCAGTGGCCGTTGTCCTCGTCGCCGAGGAGGGCGGCGAAGCAGGCGGGGGAGTCGAAGCGGGGCAGGCAGAGCCAGTCGATCGAGCCGTCGCGGCCGACGAGGGCCGCGGTCTGGAGGTCGCCGATGAGCGCGTAGTCCTCGATGAGTGCTGCCACGCGTGGCGTCTTCCCAGCTGGGAGGGTGGTTACTCCGCGCCGGGGGCTGTCCGGGCGACCGGTTCGGGTGCGCCGTCCTGCGCGATCGTCTGCTGCTGCGCGGCCTGCGCGGCCTGCGCGGCCCGGTCGCGGCGCTCACGGCGCACGAGCACGACCCAGCCGACGGGGACGAACGCGGAGAACAGCCACCACTGGATCGCGTACGCCATGTGGTTGCCGATGCTGCTGTGGTCCGGGTCGGGCACGACCTGGGGCTGGCCGGCGGCGGTGGGGGAGATCAGCTCCAGGTAGCCGCCGAGCAGGCTGCGGTGCAGCGTGGCGGCCTGGCGCTCGCTGTTGATCCGCATGATCATGCGGGGCGGCAGGCCCTTGGTGTCCTTGATACCGCTGCTGGCCGTCTCGTCGGCGCGCAGCCGGCCGGTCACGGTGATCTTCCCGGTCGGGGGCGCGGGAACCTCGGGGAACGTCAGCTGACCCGCGTCGGCCGGGATCCAGCCGCGGTTGACCAGCACCGCGCGGCCGTCGTCCAGCACGAGGGGGGTGATGACCATGTAGCCGGACTTGCCGGAGGCGTCCGTGCGGTAGCGGGCGACGACCTCGCCCTTGGCGTCGTACGTGCCGGTCGCGGTGACCCGGCGCCAGACGGCGTCCTGCGCCACGTCGCGCCCCGGGGCGGTCAGCTCGGTGACGGGCACCGGGGGCCGGGTGAGGCTACGGGCGATGTGGTCGTTGCGCGCCACCCGGGCCTCGTGGCGATGCAGCTGCCAGAAGCCCAGTCTGATCATCGCCGGGATCAGGGCGAGCCCCACGAGGGTGAGGATCACCCACTGCCGGGTCAGCAGGAAGCGGTACACGCATTTGACGGTACCTGGTGGGATTCGCACCCCGGCCGGTGGGTGCCGCTTGCCGGTCAGACCCGGCTCTCGGCGGGGATCACGTGGGACAGGAGCTGGACGAAGGCCGCCTCGTCG
Organism: Streptomyces sp. NPDC049585; assembly: GCF_040675615.1. Classification (NCBI taxonomy): domain Bacteria; kingdom Bacillati; phylum Actinomycetota; class Actinomycetes; order Kitasatosporales; family Streptomycetaceae; genus Streptomyces; species Streptomyces sp. NPDC049585. The sequence goes on from NZ_JBFAPE010000027.1 coordinate 50,119, forward strand.
ATCACGGGGGTGCCGAAGGTGCGGGCCTTGGTGACCTTGGAGGTGGGGGAGTCGGGGTCGTTGGTGACCAGCACGCTGGTCAGCCGGGAGATGCTCGTCGCCACGTGCAGTCCGGCCTCCACGGCCCGGTCCTCCAGCAGCTCGCGGTCGATGGAGGTGTCGCCGGAGAACGCCACCCGCATGCCCTGAATGAGCTGTTCGCCCGGTTTGTAGTGTCCGGGGTTGGGATACGGACACGCCGGACGCTTGCGGCTCGCCCGCCACGTCGAGCGGAACGACGGCTGATAACCGGCCCTCGGCGACGGGACGGGCGCCGGCGAGTCGGACCACTCCGTCAGCGGCTGGCAGGCCAGCAACGGCAGCCGCAGCCCGCTTGCGGCCGCCCGGTGCAGACTCGGCCGGAACGCCTCCGCCAGCACCCGGGCGTCGTCCAGCGCGTGGTGGGCGCGCTCCTGCACCACGCCGTAGTGCGCGGCGAGCGACTCCAGCTTGTGGTTGGGCAGCGGCAGCCCGAGCTCCTTCGACAGCGCGATCGTGCACAGCCGTTGGCGCACCGGCGCGGCCGAGCGCGCCCGGGCGTACTCACGGGCGATCATCGACCAGTCGAAGGCCGCGTTGTGCGCCACCAGCACCCGGCCCGCGAGCCGCTCCGCGAACGCGCCGGCGATCTCCGCGAACAGCGGCGCGCCCTCGAGGACTTCGGAGGTCAGGCCGTGGATCCACACCGGCCCCGGGTCGCGCTCGGGGTTGACCAGCGTGTACCACCGGTCCTCGACCCGGCCCCGGGCGTCCAGCTGGTAGACCGCCGCCGACACTATCCGGTCGTCCCGGGCGAGCCCGGTGGTCTCCACGTCGACGACCGCGTACCCCTCGGGATAGGCGGCCGGCCACGGGTCGGGCAGGGGTGTGTCGGTGCGGTCGTCGAGCATGGTCCAAGAGCTTAAGGGCCCGCACTGACAGCGCGGGATCCGGCCGTGCCGAGCGACACCTTCAGGCCAGCGCCGACAGCAGCCCGCCGGCCGTCACCCGCACCGTGCCCTCGCACCCGTCGACCGCGCCCGGCAGCAGACGGTAGACCGTACCCGTCGCCTTGCGCACGCCCACCGCCCCCTCCAGCAGGGCGACGAAGGCGTGCCGGCCCTCGACCGCCGCCGCGGCCAGCTCGTGGGCGTCCCCCACCGGCTCGCAGAAGTCGGGGGGCGCCAGCGCGCGCAGTCGCGCCGCGAAGGCACCGGCGCCCTCGCCCTCCCGGCGCCCGTACCGCCACAGCTCGGCGGCCCCGCCCGGCACGCGCCGGATCACCGCGACCTCGCCCGCGCGGGCGGCCGCGTGCCAGCAGCACAGCTCCCACAGGCTCAGCCGGGCGCCGCCGGAGAAGTAGCCGGTCAGCTCGCGGCCCAGCGCGCCCATCGCGTTGCCGTGCCGGCCCACGCTGTGCAGGCCGCTGTCACCCGGAAGATGGACATCGGTCCACAGGGCACGCCCCTCCGCCAGGTCGACGACCATCGGCACGCACGCCCGCGACCGCCCGGTCAGGTCGAAGCGCTGGCGCACCGTGCGCGGGTCGTACGCCGCGCCGCGCGCCCCCGTGCCCGGCAGCGTCATGAACCCGGCGAAGGCGTCCGGCAGCTCCTCGAAGGGAATGTTGTTGTAGCTGAAGACCACCGGCACCGCATAGCGCACGTCCGCCTCCAGCAGGGCGAGCACGTCCAGGTCGACGTACTCGGTCGCGCCGTCGGGCGCCGGCGCGGAGGTGAGGTCGCCGGAGTGCACCGCGGCGTCGTGCCGGAACCGCAGCTTCGTGTAGTCGCACAGCCCGACGCCGTTCCATTCCTCGTCGAAGAAGGCCACCGACAGGTCGAGGTCCACCCGCGCGCCCTCGGGCTCCATCCAGTGCAGGAACAGCCGCAGCACGCCCCCCTCGGGCAGGTCCAGGGTGCTGCCGCGCGGCACCGCCACCAGGGACGCGGCCGCCGAGTGCTCGGCGAAGGGCACGGCCAGGGCGGCCAGGCCGCAGTCCAGCAGCGCCACCTCGAACGGCGGGGCGGCCGACAGCCGCCGCAGCGCCTCCGCCTCCAGCAGCGCGCACACCCGCTCCACGACCGGCGCGGCCAGCGGCTCGCGCAGGTCCTCCACCGCGTGCACGCACGTCACCGCGCCCCGGGGGAAGAACACCCGCCGCCCCGAGGGCAGGTGCCGCCCCCGCAGGGCGCCCAGCGCCCCCAGCAGCGCCCCGGGGCCCACCCTGGGCAACCCCTCTTCCAGCGCCTCGGCCACCGCCGGCGCGAGCTCGCCGCCGCCGTACAGCCGCAGCACATGGTCCAGGCGCCGCACCAGCTCGCCGGGCCGCTGCCGCAGCAGCGCCACGGCCGCTGCCGGATCACCGGCGCGCAGCGCCTCCTCGGTGCGCCCCGCCCAGGTGTGCGGCACGATCCGCGCACGGCCGTCGGCCGCCGCCCGTACCGCCACCGCCTGCGGGTGCCGCTGCGCCGTCACCGACAGCGCGCGGGCCAGCGGGCCGGCACCCGAGACGTCCGTGCTGCGCAGGGCCGCGAAGGCCAGCGCCGCCCGCGGGTGGCGCGCGTGCTGCTCGAAGGGGTGCAGCAGCTCGGCGGCGCGCAGCCACGCGGCCCGGTGCCGCAGCAGGTCCTCGACGAGCGAGGCGGTGTCGAACGCGTCCAGCACCTCCAGCAGTTCGCGGCGCAGCGGGCGCGGCAGGCCGCGCTGGCGCGGCGGCTGCAGCAGGTCCGCCTCGCCGCCGGACCACACGCACAGCAGCCGCAGCACGTCGGTGGCGGTTGTCAGCCGCAGCGGCAGCAGCTCGCGCACCGCCGCCACGGTCGCCGGGCCGCCGTCGCGCAGCAGCGTGCCGAGCACCAGTGCCTTGGTCTCGCGCACCGGGACGTCCTGCGGCAGCCACGTCAGGCCCCCGGGCCCGGCGTGCGCCAGCAGCACCTTGAGGTCGTCCCGGTCCTGCGGCGACAGCGGCGTGGCGCGGGCGAGCAGTGCGGCCAGCTCGCGGGCGGCGTCCGCGGTCCGCGACGTCCCCAGCACCAGCAGCTTCAGCGGGCCCTGGGAAGACGCGCCCGGGGGCGGCACCTGGCGCGACGGCCGCAGGAACGGATCCTCGCGGTCGATGCGCCGGTGGCACAGCGGGCACCCGGCGTAGTCCGCGCCGTCCCAGCAGGAACGGCACACCAGGTGCGCGCACGGCGCGACCGGATGCACCCGCCCGACCGTCCCGCACAGCACGCACGGCTGGTCCGGCTGCTGCAGCAGCAGGGCGAAGACCCGGTCGACGTACAGCGCGAGCGTGTCGTGCGGCACCGAGGCGGGGAAGTCGCGGAACAGCGGCATGTGCGTACGGTCCGCCCCCAACTGCGCGTCGAGCGCCCGCAGCAGACTGCGCCCCGTGTCGGCGAGGGCCTCGGGCCCGGCGCCGGCCAGCACCGAGCGCAGCGGCTCGGTCAGCGCGTGCCCGCGCGCGAGCAGCTCGGCCTCCAGGGCCGTCAGCCCTGCAGCCGTGCGCGCGTCGCCGGCGGCCGGGCCCGTCGCCGGCTCGTGGTCGACATGGACAATCTGGGCGCGGCGCAGCAGAACGGCCTGAAGCGTGGACACGAAGAACCCCCCGGAGAAAGCGAAGCGGGGGCGGGAAGTGGGCGCGCTCGTTTCTTTGGAGGAAAGGAGAAGGAAGCACACCGCGGAGCCGCCCCCGCGCCACGATTCTAGGAGCCCGCCGATCACCGGTGCGAACGGTTTTCCGGCGCCCGGCGACCGCCGGTAACAAAGATTCGGTACCCGGGGGTAACAACCCCTAGCGACAAGGCCGTCGGCGTGTTTATGGTGCGCCCATGCCGCACCTACCCGACGTGGTCCTGTGGTCCATACCCGCCTTCGTCGTGCTCACCGCACTGGAAGCGGTGAGCTACCGCATCCATCCCGACGACCGCCTGGAGGGGTACGCGGCCAAGGACGCGGCGACCAGCATCGGCATGGGGCTCGGCAGCCTCGCCTTCGACGCCCTGTGGAAGATCCCGATCGTCGCGCTCTACACGGCCCTGTACGAACTGACCCCGCTGCGCGTGCCCGTCCTGTGGTGGACGCTCCCGCTGATGCTGCTCGCGCAGGACTTCTTCTACTACTGGTCGCACCGCGGCCACCACGTGGTGCGCATCCTGTGGGCCTGCCACGTGGTGCACCACTCCAGCAGGAAGTTCAACCTCACCACCGCCCTGCGCCAGCCGTGGACGTCGCTGACCGTGTGGCCGTTCTACGTGCCCATGGTGCTCGCCGGCGTGCACCCGGCGGCGTTGGCGTTCTGCTCGTCGGTCAATCTCGTCTACCAGTTCTGGGTGCACACCGAGCGCGTCGGCACGCTGCCGAGGCCGCTGGAGTTCGTCCTCAACACGCCCTCGCACCACCGCGTCCACCATGCGTCCCAGGGCGGTTACCTCGACCGCAACTTCGGCGGCATCCTCATCGTCTGGGACCGGATGTTCGGCTCCTTCGTGCCGGAGGGCGAACGTCCCGTCTACGGGCTGACGAAGAACATCGCCACCTACAACCCGCTGCGCGTGGCCACGCACGAGTACGCCGCGATCGCCCGCGACGTGCGGGCCGCCCGCAGCTGGCGCGAGCGCGCCGGCCGCGTCTTCCGTGGCCCCGGCTGGCAGCCCCGGCCGGCGACCGGCGGACCGGCCGGGCCCGCCGAGCCCGTCGAGCCCGTCGAATCCGCGGAGCCGGCCGCGCGCGCCGAACGCCCGGCGCCCGTGCATCCCGTGCAGCCCGGACGGGCCGCGTGAGGGCCGCCGCCCGGGCGGTGCCGGCGGCCTTCGGCACCGTCGCCGCGGCCCACCTCGGCGCGCTGCTCGCCCACGCCACGACCCTCGCCCACCTGACCAAACCGGCCCTGATGCCGCTGCTGGCCGCCGCCGTGCTGCTGCACGGCGGCTCGCGCCTGCTCGCCGCGGCCCTGCTGTGCGGCTGCGCCGGCGACATCCTGCTGCAGGCCGACGGCCGTACGCCGTTCCTGGTGGGCATGGCGGCCTTCGCCGCAGGACACCTGTGCTACCTCGCGCTGTTCGCCCGGCACGGCACGTCCAGCGGCAGCCGTACGTACCGGCTCGCCGTCGCCTACGCCGCCGCCTGGCTCGCCACGGTGGCCCTGCTGTGGCCCGGCCTGGAGGCCGGCATGCGGCTGCCCGTCGTCCTGTACAGCCTGTTGCTGACCGCCATGGCCCTGGCCGCGACCCGGGCCGGGGTGTGGGCCGCGGCCGGCGGACTGCTCTTCCTCGTCTCCGACTCGCTGCTGGCCGGCGGGCTCGCCGGCTGGCCGCAGGCGCCCGCCGCCCAGTTCTGGGTGATGCTCACCTATGCCGCCGCCCAGGCCCTGCTCGCGTACGGCGTGCACCGGTGCGTCGCGGCGGCGGGGGCCGGCAGCGGCCGGCCGGCCCCCGCGCGGGCGGCGGTCAGTCCGTGACGGCCGCCAGGGCGTCGACGATGCCGTAGCCGTAGAAGCTGTTGACGTGCTTGGTGCCGGTGCACGCGGCCTTCCACTTGCCCGTGCCGTCCGGGTCGTAGCCGGCGGCCGGGCAGCCCGGGTTCTTCGCCTGGGCCTTCAGGAGCCACTGGATCTCCTGCGGGCTCGACTTCGGGTGGGCGCTCTTGAGCAGCGCCGCCACGCCCGCCACGTGCGGGCTGGCCATCGAGGTGCCCTGCAGGAAGCCCCAGTCGCCGCCGGGCAGGGTGGACAGGATCCTGCCGTCCTTGGCGGGCAGTTCGGGTATCTGCAGCGAGTCGCCGCCGGGGGCGGCGACGTCGATCGCGTTCAGACCGTAGTTGGAGTAGAAGGACTTCCCCGACTTCACCCCGGTCGCGGCGACGGTGACCACGCCGGGCAGGGAGGCGGGGACGTCCAGGCACTGCCGCGGGTCCACCTTGCGCGGCACCGGCTTGGAGTCGTTGGGGCTGGAGGCGTCGTCCAGCTGCGGCGCCGCGAGATCCAGGTTGGAGTTGCCGGCGGCGGCGACGTTGACCACGCCCTTGTCCTGCGCGTACTTGGCGGCCCGGCCGACCGCCTCGGCTATCGCCTTCTGGTCGCCGTCGTCGGGGCAGTTGAACAGCCACGGGTCGACGTAGTAGCTGTTGTTCGTCACCGACACGCCGTGGTCGGCGGCGAAGACGAACGCGCACACCACGCTCTCCGCGTAGAAGAAGGCGTTCTTGTCGGGCGTGCTCACCTTGATGCCTGAGACCTTCACACCAGGAGCAACACCGGAGACGCCCAGACCGTTGCGGGCCGCGGCTATCGTCCCGGCGACGTGCGTGCCGTGGTAGTCGTCGGCCGGGTTGTGCGGGCGCCACGCGCCCGGGCTCGTGTCGGCCTTGCCCGACACGCAGCTCGCGGACTGCCCGGCGGAGAAGTTCGGCGCCAGGTCGGGGTGGGTGTCGTCCACGCCGGTGTCGATGACGGCGACGGTGACCTTCCTGCTGCCCGCGTTCACCTTCGCGGCCTTGTCGGCGCCTATCGCGCCCAGGTCCCACTGCAGGCCCTCCAGCGGCTCCTTGCCGGCCGCCAGCGACCGGGCGGCGGCCCCCTTCTCCTCCTTCGACAGCTTCAGCCGCTCGGGCTTGCCGTAGTCGGTGGTGGCCGCCGAGGTGATGGGCGCGGTGCGGGTGGCGCCCGCCGAGGACACCCCGGCCACCGACCGCATGGCCTTGGCGAAACCGGCGTCGCGGGAGTGGACGACGATGACGCCGATGCGGTCGTAGGACACCACGATGCTGCCGCCCGCCTTCGCGACGGCCTTCTTCACCCGGGCCAGCGTGCCCCGGTCCGTGGCCGTGTTCACCACGTACGACAGCAGCGGGCCGGTCGCGGTCGCGGCGGCGGAAGGGGAGGCGGGGGCCTGAGGGGCGGCGCTGGCCGCGCCGGGCAGGAAGCCGAGGGAGGCGGTGAGCGCCAGTCCGAGCGGGGCGGCGAGGAGCGCCTGCCGCCGTCTGAGACGCAGATGGGCCATGGCCATGAAGGTCTCCACATCATCCGGGAATCCGTCCGCCGCACAGACGTGCGGGGGCGGTCGCGCATGACGAGTGAAGCTAGCGCCGATCACCGGCGGCGGGCAATGAATTCACCGAGACTGGGGGGCGCCCCTCCGGCTGCCCGGCCGTCAACCCGGCGCGTGCACACGGCCGTCCGCAGGGGGACGGCAGGACGCCGCCCCCTGTCGCATACTGCGGTGTCACCCTACGATGCGTGATCCGAGTCACAAGATCCCGGCTCGCGCCCCCATCCAAACCTCGTCAGGAGAGGCCGTGGACCCAGAAGAGGCCGTGGGTGCCCCACCCAGTGCACCCCAGGGGCCGGACGAGCCGCCCCGCCCCACCATCCCCGCCCAGCCCGACACCTTCACCGACCTCCAGCGCAGCGCCGAATTCGGCGAACTGCGCCGGGCGCACCGCTCCTTCGCCTTCCCGCTGACCATTGCCTTCGTCAGCTGGTACCTGCTGTACGTCCTGCTGTCCAACTACGCGGGCGGCTTCATGGACACCACCGTGCTCGGCAACATCAACGTCGCCTTCGTCCTCGGCCTGGCCCAGTTCCTGACCACCTTCCTGATCGCCTGGTGGTACGCCCGGCACGCCGCGGCACGCATCGATCCCAAGGCAGAGGCCCTCAAGGCCCGGCTGGAGGCGGGGGAATGAGCACCGGAACCACCGAACTGCTCGCCGCCGGCGGCGCGGGCGAACACCGCACCCTGATCATCACCCTCTTCTCCGTCTTCGTCGCCGTGACCCTCGGCATCACCGTCTGGGCCGGCCGGCAGACCAAGGACGCCACCGACTTCTACGCCGGCGGCCGCTCCTTCACCGGCTTCCAGAACGGACTGGCGATCTCCGGCGACTACATGTCCGCCGCGTCCTTCCTGGGCATCGCCGGCGCCATCTCGCTCTACGGCTACGACGGCTTCCTGTACTCCATCGGCTTCCTCGTCGCCTGGCTGGTCGCCCTGCTGCTCGTCGCCGAGCCGCTGCGCAACTCCGGCCGCTTCACCATGGCCGACGTCCTCGCCCACCGGCTCGAACAGCGGCCGGTGCGCACCGCGGCCGGCACCTCCACCATCGTCGTGTCGATCTTCTACCTGCTCGCCCAGATGGTCGGCGCCGGCGCCCTGGTGGCCCTGCTGCTCGGCGCCACCGGCGAGGGCTCCCGGCGCTGGATCATCGTCCTGGTCGGCCTGGTGATGGTGCTGTACGTGACCATCGGCGGCATGAAGGGCACCACCTGGGTGCAGATCGTCAAGGCCGTCCTGCTCATCGCGGGCACCGTGCTGATCACCGTGCTCGTCCTGACCAAGTTCCACTGGAACCTCTCCACCCTGCTCGGCCGCGCCGCCGAGGCCAGCGGCAAGGGCCGGGCCTTCCTGGAACCGGGCCTGCAGTACGGCAAGGACGGCACCTCCAAGCTCAACTTCATCTCCCTGGGCCTGGCCCTGGTCCTGGGCACCGCCGGACTGCCGCACATCCTCATCCGCTTCTACACCGTGCCCACCGCCCGGGCCGCCCGGACATCCGTGAACTGGGCCATCGGCATCATCGGCGCCTTCTACCTGATGACCATCGCCCTCGGCTTCGGCGCCGCCGCCCTCGTCGGCCCCAAGGCCATCACCGCCTCCAACGAGTCCGGCAACACCGCCGCCCCGCTGCTCGCCCAGGAGATCGGCGGCGGAGCGGGCTCCACCGGCGGGGCCGTCCTGCTCGCCGTGATCTCGGCGGTCGCCTTCGCCACCATCCTCGCCGTGGTCGCCGGCCTGACCCTGGCCTCCTCCGCGTCCTTCGCCCACGACCTGTGGGCCAACGTCATCCGCAAGGGGCGCACCAGTGAGAAGGAGGAGATCCTCACCGCCAAGCTCGCCGCGGTCGTCATCGGCGCGATCTCCATCGCTCTGGGCATCTTCGCCCACCGCCTCAACGCCGCCGCCCTGGTGGCCCTCGCCTTCGCCGTCGCGGCCTCGGCCAACCTGCCGACGATCCTCTACAGCCTGTTCTGGAAGCGCTTCACCACCCGGGGCGCACTGTGGTCGATCTACGGCGGACTGATCTCCTCCGTCACCCTGGTGATCCTCTCCCCGGTCGTCTCCGGCAACGCCAAGGCGCTCTTCCCCGGCCTGAGCTTCGACTACTTCCCGCTCGGCAACCCCGGCCTGGTCTCCATCCCGCTCGGTTTCCTCCTCGGCTGGGCCGGCTCCCTGGCCTCGAAGCCGGCACCGGACCAGGACAAGCGGTACGCGGAGCTGGAGGTGCGCTCCCTGACGGGCTACGGAGCCCACTGAGCCCCCTCCCGACGCCCCCTCCCGCGGCCGATCGCGTACGCTGCGATGCGGCGGTTCCACTGTCCAGTCCGCGGGAGGGGGCGTTCGCCGTGCTCATCGACACCTACGGCCGCGTCGCGACGGACCTGCGCGTCTCCCTGACCGACCGCTGCAACCTGCGCTGCACGTACTGCATGCCCGCCGAGGGCCTCGCCTGGCTGCCCAGGCCCGAGCTCCTCACCGACGACGAGATCGTGCGCCTCGTCCACGTCGCCGTCACCCGCCTCGGCGTGCGCGACGTCCGCTTCACCGGCGGCGAACCCCTGCTGCGGCCCGGGCTGGTCGACATCGTCGCCCGCTGCGCCGCCCTCGACCCGCGGCCCCGGCTGTCGCTGACCACCAACGGCATCGGCCTCGCCCGTACCGCGGCCGCCCTGCGCGCCGCCGGCCTGGACCGGGTCAACGTCTCCCTCGACACCCTGCGCCCGGACGTCTTCGCCACCCTCACCCGGCGCAAGCGCCACCAGGACGTCCTCGACGGTCTCGCCGCCGCCCATGCCGCCGGACTGACCCCGGTCAAGGTCAACGCCGTCCTGATGCGCGGGCACAACGACGACGAGGCACCCGAACTGCTGGCCTGGGCCCTGGAGCACGGCTACGAGCTGCGCTTCATCGAACAGATGCCGCTGGACGCCCAGCACGGCTGGCAGCGGGACGGCATGATCACCGCCGAGGAGATCCTCGCCGGCCTGCGCACCCGCTTCGCGCTCACCCCCGAGCCGGACGAGGCCCGTGGCTCCGCCCCCGCCGAGCGCTGGCTCGTCGACGGCGGCCCGGCCCGCGTGGGCGTCATCGCCTCGGTCACCCGCCCCTTCTGCGCCGCCTGCGACCGCACCCGGCTGACCGCGGACGGGCAGATACGCACCTGCCTGTTCGCGCGCGAGGAGTCCGACCTGCGCGGAGCGCTGCGGGCGGGGGCGACGGACGAGGAACTGGCCGGGCTCTGGCGCAGCGCGACGCGGGGCAAGAAGGCGGGCTCGGGCCTGGACGACCCGTCCTTCCTGCAGCCGGCCCGGCCCATGTCGGCGATCGGCGGATAAGTCCGGGATCGGGGCCTCAGCCGCCCGCAGGGCCCTGCCGCTCCCACTCCTGCAGCGTCACGACGTCCTTCAAGAACCCCCGCACCGCCAGGAACTGCGACAGGTGCTCGCGGTGCTCCTCGCACGCCAACCACGTCTTGCGCCGCTCGGGCGTGTGCAGCTTGGGGTTGTTCCACGCCAGCACCCACACCGCCGCCTCGCGGCAGCCCTTCGCGGAACAGATCACAGCGGGATTCGGAGCGGGATTCGACGCAGTATTCGGGGAGTTCACGCCCCGACCTTAACGCGGGACCGCGTGGACACGGCGACGCCGGGCAGCCACGGGGGGAGCCGCCCGGCGTCGGTCTGTCGCTCCGACGGGGGATGCGGAGCGCCTACGAAGTATGTCACGGGGGGCCCGGAACGGGGCACCGATCCACATGATTGATCTGAGGTTTTCTTGAGCTTGTCACACCGCTCCCACACCCCTCGCGCCGCCTCCCGCCGGCCGCCGACGGTCAGCCCTGGTCGCGGCCTTGATCGCGGCCGGGTGTCTCGCCGGCTTCCGCGACCGGTTCCGCAGGAGCCCCCGTTTGTGCTGCCGGTCCCGTCGTGAGCACCGGCCGGCTCGGCCCGCCGACGAACGCGGTCGGCAGCGAAGGGGCGTTCTCCCGGCCCGCGTTGGCGATGACGACGGCCACGTAGGGCAGCAGCGCACCGAGGACCAGCGTCCCGATCGCCACATGGCGCTCCACGTTCCACAGCACCACCGTGAGGATCACGGAGATCGTGCGGATGCCCATCGAGATGACGTACCGGCGCTGGCGGCCGCGCACGTCCTCCGCCAGGCCCTGCCGGGCTCCGGTGATCCGGAAGACTTCGCCTCCACCGTGCTTCCGCATCACGTTCCACCACCCGATTGCCGTGCCGACGCCCCTCGGGCCGTTACGGGATCCACGTTACGCCGCGCATGTGCCGGGTACGAGACCGGGTCGCCCGCCGCAGGCTCGCACACGGGCGCTCGACGTGCACATACGGCGTACGGATGGCTCCGACGTGCGCCGTAGGGGGCAACGCCCCACAATGGCGGAGCACGGCACGTCGCTCCGTACGAGGAGGCGAAATGAGCTGGTTGTGGGCGATCGTCGTCGGACTGGTCCTGGGCCTGATCGCCAAGGCGATCCTGCCGGGCAAACAGCACATCCCCCTGTTGCTGACGATCATCTGTGGTCTGATCGGCGGCCTGCTCGGCAACTGGGCCGCCGCCGCACTGGGGGTGGGCCACACCAAGGGCATCGACTGGATCCGGCACGCGCTGCAGCTCATCGGCGCGGTGATCATCGTCGCCATCGGCGACCGCCTGTGGGTCGGCCTCAGGGGAAACCGTCAACGAGCGTGATGCACGAGACGGCCGGTGCGCACCTCGCGCACCGGCCGCCTCGTCATGCCGTCATGGCGGACGGCGCCTACAGCCCGCGCAGCTCCGCGATCCTGCGGCCGGCCTTGAGGTAGACCCCGTCCACCGTGCGCCCGGCCAGCAGCTCCCGGGCCACCTCGCCCAGCGGCCGCAGCGCCTCCGCCTCGGCAAGCACCACGGCCTCCTGGCCGCCGGCCGTCTGCAGGACCAGCCGCAGACCGTTCTGCTTGGCCACCCGGCGCGCGGCCGAGGCGCTCGGCTGGAAGCCCAGCACCTTGCTCAGCACCGCCGTCGCCGGCTCCGCGCCGTGCTCGGCGAGGTCGACCACCGGCGTCTCGACGTCACCGAAGCTCTTCTTGGAGAACTGCGCCACGAACCCGGCCCGCGCCGCCATCGCCGCCTCCACGCCGTACAGCGCGGCCACGACCTCACCCGCGAGGACCTTCTTCAGGTCCATCGGGTGCAGCGCCTTCTCCTCCAGGCGGGAGAGCACGAGCGCGATCTCCTCGTCCGTCCACTCCGTCCACGCCTTGAGGTAGGGCTCCATCAGTCGGTCCGGCACCGACATGATCTTGCCGAAGACGTCGTCGGCCGGCGCCGACAGGCCCACGTAGTTGCCCTTGGACTTCGACATCTTCGCGCCGGTGCCGTCCGTGCCCTCGATCAGCGGCATCGTGACCACCAGCTGCGGCGTCTGCCGGTGCACCTCCATGAGCTTGCGGCCCATCTGCAGGTTCAGCAGCTGGTCGGCACCGCCGAGCTCCACGTCGCACTCCAGCGCCACCGAGTCCAGCGCCTGCGCGATCGGGTAGAGCATCTCCGTCATCGTCAGGCCCGAGCCGGCCGCCAGCCGGTTGCGGAAGTCCTCGCGCTGCAGCAGCTGCGAGACCGGCACCTGCGCCAGGACGCCCAGCAGCTCCGGGAAGGTGTACGGCGCCAGCCACTCGCTGTTCTGCCGGAAGCTGACCTTCTCGAAGTCGAAGAACGGCCGGACCTGGTCCCGGTAGGAGGCCAGGTTCCGCGCGATGTCGTCGTCCGTCAGCGGCGGGCGCTCCGCCGTACGGCCCGTCGGGTCACCGATCTTCGCGGTGAAGTCACCGATCAGCAGGGTGACGTCGTGACCCATCCGCTGGAACCGGCTGAGGATGATCATCGGCACGGCGTGCCCCAGGTGCACGTCCGTGCCCGTCGGGTCGATACCCAGCTTGATCCGCAGCCCCTTGCCCTCGGCGCGGCGCGCCTCGATGCGGTCGGCCAGCTTGCTCACACCGGGCAGCACCTCGACCGCACGGCCGGCGATCAGCTCGGCCTGGTCCTTCGGCGACAGGTCGGACAGGTCCAGATAGCGCCTCGCCTTCGTCTCCGTGAGCAGCTGCTCCACGGCCGAATCGGTGGAGAGGTCCTGCGCCAGCAGGGCGCTGACGCGTGCGACGGAGTCGCCGAGGCGTGTCATCGTGGCGTTCCTGTAGTGGGTTGTCGGACAAAGGACAGGGCCGAGTCTAATTTGCCGGGCGGCCCGGCCGCCCGGCAGTTCTTCCCCGGCCGCTACACGCCCCGGCTCACCGAGCTCATGTTGAAGTCGGGAACGCGCAGCGCGGGCATCGCCGCCCGGGTGAAGTAGTCCCCCCACTCGCGCGGCAGCGTCCGCTCCGTGACGCCCGCCTCCGTCGCCCGCGAGAGCAGCGAGACCGGGGACTCGTTGAAACGGAAGTTGTTGACCTCCGCCACGACCTCCCCCTTCTCCACCAGGTACACCCCGTCCCGGGTGAGCCCCGTCAGCAGCAGCGACGCCGGATCCACCTCGCGGATGTACCACAGGCACGTCAGCAGCAGCACCGGCCCGTCATGGCCACTGGCCGCCACCATCTCCGCCAGCGACCGGGTGCCACCCGCGTCCAGCACCAGGTTGTCCGTGTACGGCCGGACGGGCAGGCCCGTCAGCCCGGCACTGTGCCGCGTGGTGAGCAGGTGGGTGAGCACACCGTCGCGGATCCAGTCCGTGGCGGCGATGGGCAGACCGTTGTCGAACACCGACGCGTCGTCCCCCGAAGCCCCCGTCAGCACGAACGGCGCACACTGCAGACCCGGCGCCTGCGGATCGCTGCGCAACGTCATCGGCAACTCCGACAGCCGCTCCCCGACCCGGGTGCCGCCACCGGGCCGCGAGAAGACCGTACGGCCCTCGGCCGCGTCCCGCGCCGAGGCGGACCACTGCTGGTACACCAGCAGATCGGCCACCGCCGTCGGCGGCAGCAGCGTCTCGTACCGCCCCGCCGGCAGCTCGGTGCGCCGCCGCGCCCACCCCAGCCGCTCCGCCAGCTCGGCGTCCAACGCCAGCGGATCGACGTCGGCGAAGTCCCGCGTGGCCCGCCCCGCCCACGCACTGCGCGCACGGTCCGGGCTCTTGGCATTGAGCTCCAACGTGCCCGTCGGCTGGTCGTGGCGCAGCCGCAGCCCCGCGGAGGTGCCCAGGTAACTGGAGACCACCTCGTGGTGGGCGAAGCCGTACAGCTCCCGCTGCGCCGCCCGCGCCCGAGCGAAGGACTCGCCCAGCGCCGGCGCGAAGGCGTCGAAGACGGCCGAGGAGGTCTCGGCGGGCGCCTCCGTGAACGCCGCGTCCTGCGGCACCCCCGTCACCAGCGGCTGCGCGTCCTCCGCGGGCCCGGCCTCCCGCGCCGCGGCCTCCGCCGCCCGCACCAGCGGCTCCAGCTCGTCCACGGTGACCGCCGACCGCGACACGACCCCCGAGGCCGTGCCCTCGGCCCCGTCGACGGTCGCCACGACCGTCACACTCCGCCCCCGGGTGACACCGTTGGTCGTCAGGGCATTGCCGGCCCACCGCAGATTGGCGGTCGACCGCTCCTCGGCGATGACGACGCACCCGTCGGCGCGCGACAGCTCCAGCGCGCGCTCGACGATCTCGTGGGGCTTGTGCTGGCGAGGGCTCACTGACCGGCCTCCTGGGTGGTGTTGAGGATGTTCACGTTCCTGAACAGTGCCGACGGGCAGCCGTGGGAGACGGCGGCGACCTGGCCAGGCTGGGCCTTGCCGCAATTGAAGGCGCCCCCCAGGACGTACGTCTGCGGGCCGCCGACCGCCACCATGGAGCCCCAGAAGTCCGTCGTGGTCGCCTGGTAGGCGACGTCCCTCAGCTGTCCGGCCAGCCGGCCGTTCTCGATCCTGAAGAACCTCTGACCCGTGAACTGGAAGTTCACCGCCGGGTCGGGGGGTATACCCCTCTGATCGGCGTTTACGCAGGTCAGGGTGGGTTTCACGGTGTGCCCCCAATCCCCGTTGATACCGGTTGAAACCGGACTGGACGGGGTCCGGTGATGACTTCGTGTCGACCTGCCGATCACCTTAACGCGGGCACCCGAAGACCTCGCCTGACCCGTTTGGGCGACCCTTCATCCGGGCGCGATGATCTTCAGATGGGCCTGAGCGGACCGCGAGAAGCTGTCCAAGATTGCCTTCCCCTTGGCGGCCGTGGCGAGCGAGGGCTGTCCGATGACGCCGTTCGTCGTGTAGCCGGCCATGCCCAGGGTGAGCAGGTGCGGGCGGCTGGGAGCCGAGTGGTCGTCCTCGTCGATACCCTCCCGCACGAGGTGCGGGGCCCCGTGGAGGAGCAGGGAGACCTCGAACTCTCCGCCGTGCATGTCCTCGGCGCTGCTGCTCTCCAGCTCGGCGTCGGCGCGCGCCCGGGCGCGGTCCTCGCTGACGGGGAAGAGGGCGACGCGGGGGCCGGTGACGTTGAGCTCCTGGACGACGTTCTGCAGGACGTAGTTGCCGCCGTGGCCGTTGACGATGAGCAGGCCCGGGACGCCGGAGGCTTCGAGGCTGCGCCATATGTCGTGGACCATCGCGTAGAGCGTCCCGGCGCTGATGCTGACGGTGCCGGCCATGGGGGCGTGCTCGTGGGAGCAACTGATCGTGATCGGTGGCAGCAGGAAGAGACCGTGATCGTCGGCCAGACGGCGAGCGATCATGCAGGCGATGGCCGTGTCCGTGATCAGGGGCAGGTGATCGCCGTGCTGCTCGAAGCTTCCGACGGGCAGGACGGCGACGGCCGGGCCGCGCTCGCGCTCGTCGCCGGAGGTGGCTTGCGTGATCAGATCGTCCATGGGCACAGCTTTCCGCACTTCAATCGATCTCGTCATGCCGCGAACCGGTCGCGAACGATCTCGAAGCGCTCAAAGAACGTCGCCACCGCCGGGACAGCCTTCTGGCCATCGACGGCTCGGGCCACCGACGCAAGCTCGGCGAACGTCCGGCCCGATCCCGTGTGCGTCACGATCGCGAGGGCCTTCGTCGCAGCCTCGGCGCCCTGCTCCAGGTCGCCGGCCGTGACGTGGGCGCGTGCCAGCCGCGCGAGGTAGACGCCGCGGTCGTTGCGGTACACAGGCGGGAGCGCAGCCAACTGCCGCTCGAAGAGCTCAACGGCCCGTTCGGGCTGCCCGAGGTCGATCCAGCAGTTCGCCCGCTGGATCTCGATGTAGGTCGGCGTGCAGTACGAGGTGTCGACGCTCGACTCCCCGGTGTCCGCGGCCGCGACGAGTGCCTGGGCTTCGTCGAAGTTGGCAAGGGCGGCCTTGGGGTTGCGCTGCAGCGCGTACGCCTGGGCCTCCTGCTGCGCCGCCAACGCCGTCAGGCGCGGAGTGAGGTCCGGCAACCGCTGCGCGGCCCTGGCCAACCCGATGGCCTTCCCAGCGCTGGCCCTGGCGGTGGCCTGGTTGCTCTTGCGGAAGAGGACGTACGCCTGCATGTGGTCGTCGGCTGCTTCCTGCGCCCACTCCATCGAGCGGTCCGACCAGTACGCGGCCGCCTTGAAGTCGCCCAGGTCCTGGTACAGCCACCCGATGAACTCGGCCACCTTGCCACCCGTGCGTAAGAGCGCGTCGCGGTGGCGGCCGGCCGCGGTCTCCAGGAGGCGGTTGACCGTCCTGGCGTGCTCGATCACAGCAGGGATGCTGTGCCGGGCACCGAAGTAGTTGGCACCGTCGTAGTGCTGGGGCAGCTGGTCCTCGATGAGGTTCACGATGAACTGCGGGTCCGCCTGCTCGTGGTCCAGGTCGACGGACCACGCGTCGTCCAACCCGTCCCCGGCGGGCACCCACAACTCGCCCTGGCCGGTCGCCCGGGCCTCAGCGGCGCTGCCCTCCTGCTCCCACTCACGGCGCGCCAGCCCGAGCATGTGGCCGGGGATGCGAAGCCCGTCGGCGATGTCCTCGATCACGGTCATCTTGATGACGTCGCGCTGTCCCTTGAGGATCTCGCCGGCACGGCTGGGTGTCATGCCGCAGCGGCTGGCGATCAAGGAGGGGTAGATGCCGGCGCGCTTGGCCAACCGGAAGATCGTGGAGAAGTCGCGGGCCCGGCATGCGTCGATCATCTCGGCACTGTCGAGCACGCGCGCGAGAAAGCCCTCGGGGGCCTCGTACCTGGGCATGAACAACGCTCCGGGAAGGACGGATACGTCTTGAGTCATGGTGCGGCGTACCCGGTGATGTTACCCACGGTGGGTAATCACGGTGGTCTCCTTGCGCGAACGACTTTTCGTGATGCTGATCGGCATGGAGAGACAGCCGGAGATTGCCAAGGGGCAAGAGGTGAAGCGGTTTTGGCCGCGGCACCGCCGGTGCGTCGGTCTCGCCCGCGCTGAGCTGCGCAAGGCGCTCGCGGACTGGGGCCTGGCGCTGTTGGAGGACACGGCCCTCGTCGTGCTCTCCGAACTCATGACGAACGCGGTGGTTCACGCGAAGGTGTCACCGGGCCGCCAGATCGCGACGTCCTTCCGCCGTGAAGCGGACGGCGTACGCATCGCGGTGGACGACGCCTCGGAGGTACGCCCCGTCCTGCGCCCTCAGGACCCGGAGAGTGGTCGTGGGCTCCACCTCGTCTCTCTGCTGTCCGCGCAGTGGGGAGTCGACGACCGCGCGGGCGTCGGGAAAACCGTGTGGGCCGTGGTGACGGTCCCTGTCGAAGGATGGATCTGATGCGTCTGCTCGCCTACATGCTCCAGCGCGGCGACCTCGTGCGCGACGGTCGGGAGGAGCGAGAGGTGAAGGACGTCCGCCGGCGTTCGGATGACGTCATCGTGGCCTTCAAGGAAGGTGGTCCGATGCGCGTGGATGCCAACAAGCAGCCGCAGGTTCAGCGCGGCTGGTCGCACTCCAGACGCGACGAACGCCGCTGAGACGCACCTCATCAGGTGCCCTACGAGCGGGCGGGAGCCGTCGCAGGAAGGGCCTCGGCTCCCGCTCTCCAGATCCCCGATTCACGGGTTCGCCGCTGGTTCTCCCTCCGTTGACCAGCGGACGGACAACACACCGATCAGGGGCCCGTCCGATTGGTCCGAACTTCCCCAACGAGACGATCCCCGGGGCCCCAATGCTGCTCCGGGGATCGCCTGACGGGCATGGACATACGCCGATCACCGTTCGCTCGCCGACAGCGATCGATGCCCAGCCAAGAAAGGTCGAAGGCCGTGATCTATTGTCTGTTCCGTGCGCCGGGCGAGCCCACCTTGTTGATCAGCAGGACGTAAATTCCGCCCATAATGAAGGTGATGGCGTACTGAGCCCAGTCGTTGTCGTCCAAGAGCTTATTGACGACAACGAGCGCTATGACCCAGACGAGAGTAGCGATGATCTTGGCCATCGTTTTTGTTCCCCAGGGTTAGGTGAGGGAGGACAGGCAGGCCGTGGCTCCAGCGACGACGACCTTGGAGACCACATCGTTCATCTTGTGACCGCTCAGCAGCGAGGCGCACGCGTTCTTGTCCTTGTAGTACGTGCACATCGTCCGCCGCTCGCCGACAGGGTCGACCAGGACGACAGGCGGCGCAACCTCGGCCACAGGGGCCACAGCCTCGACTGCGGGCTGGGCACTCGTGGTTGCGGAGGCGGTGCCCGCCGTACCGGTGATCAGAGCACCACCGAGCAGGGCAACGGAAAGGACGCTGGATAAAGCACGCTTCATTTCTGGATTCCCCTAGTCCATTGAGGGGTGGCCTGGTCAGGAACTCGCCCCGGCGACAGCGGAAACCATAGGTTCAAGATCGACACCAGGGAAGGGGGGCAACAAGCAACCGGATCTTGGCTAAATATGCGCTCCAAAGGTCTGTGTCATTCGAGTCGTCAGCCGGACGCTCAACCCACGACGATGGCAGATCGAGCGGAGCGTCTCCGCCGGGCTGAGCCACACCGCGGCAGCAGCCAGCTCCCCCTCAGCCATGGCCGGGCGGTGCGGTCTCCTTACGCTGCTGCAGGGGAGACGGCGCGAGAACGGCGGCCAACCTCCCACGGTCCTGCATTCCGAGCACCGGACCCGCGCCCCCCACTTGTCCCCTCGTAGCCAGCCATGTTCTGACCTGCGCCACGACGAACCTGCTGTCGGCTCACCACCGGTAGTGCTCTCCAGCCAGGGCCGTTCCGCCTGGCCCTGGCCGGTCGCCTTCGCGCTTCAAGGGGGCTGTATCGGGTGTGGGGCGCCCCGGCCGCCCGATCAAGGGCGCGCCGCAGGCGCGCCCTTGAAATTCGTAGACGCCGCCCGTACTTGATCGGGCGGCTCAGAAGATCGGTGTCTGAGCCTGGACCTCGGCGAGACCCTCTTCCATGGTCAGCGACGGCAGCACACGAACGCTGTTCCACTGGGGGAATCGAGCCTCCATGAGGAAGCGGTCGACATTCTCGGCCTTGTCGGACCGAACGACCACGACCACCGTGTGCTCGCGGTTGACGAAGGGACCGGCCACGATGTCGACCCCTGCCTTCTGGGCCAAGTTCGGCAGGTCAGGAGCGATCTTCAGCAACAGGTCGCGCGTCGTCGCGTTGGCGGTCGGACAGGTGTCCGGCGTGTGGGTCGCGAGCAGGACGAAATGCATCTCAAGGCTCCCTTCCACTCATCCCCCCTGATTTAAGGCTAGGCCGCCAGGTGCGCCTTCGCGACAGCCGCTCGGGACCTCGCTCTTCGAAGGAAGGGTCGCACCCGCGGGCTCCGTATCGCGGATCCGCGCAATGGCAGCTCCCGTTCCCTGACCACCTATCGCTGGAGGCCACAGCGGTTCTGTTCGTCAGCTGCCTTCGACGGTGGCAATGTGGAAGATGTGAACGCCGGGCACGGCTGGCCGGTGCCCCCGAGGACGGGGCCTTCACGATCGAGATCCAGCCGGCCATCGGCGGAGAGTGACGCCTACGGCCCGCCCACGCGCTATCCGCTTGGCTCGCAGCTCGTGCTCTGTGGGACCAGCATGGAAGCAGGCAGACCCGACTGGCCTCCGGACGACGGGAGAGGCAACGATGGCCGCCGACAACCGGAAACTGATCAAGGATGCGTACGACGCCTTCGGGGCCGGCGACATCCCCACGGTGCTTCGGGCTTTTGCCGAGGACATCACCTGGCACGTTCCGGGGCGCAGCCCGCTCTCCGGCGACTATCGAGGGCACCACGAACTCGTCGGATTCTTCAAGCGGGTCATGGAGCTGTCCGAGGGCACATTTCGCATCCAGATCGACGACGTGCTCACGGATGAGTCCAGGGTCGTCGTCCTGTGCACGATCAGCGCAGAGCGCAACGGTCGGACCTGGTCCTCGCCGGAAGTGCACGTCTGGGGCATCGCCGGCGGCAGGGCCGTCTCATTCCGCGAGTTCCAGGGGGACCAGCAGACCGAGGACGAGTTCTGGTCGTGACCGGTCCCCACGTTGATCCAGACGAAAGTCCCTAGGTGGTTCTCCGGTCTGCCGGTCTGCCGGTCTGCCGGTCCGCCGGTCCGCCGGTTCGCCTTCGTCTGCTTCGGTCCGGCCCGGCCCGGCCTCGGCCCGTCCTCGATTCGCCGTGATGACGTGTCGACCTGGTGCAGACTTCGGGCTCCCCGGCGATCACGGTCAGGCGGCTCCCGCCTCCTCCGCCGTGTTCAGGATGTTCACGTTCCTGAACAGTGCCGACGGGCACCCGTGGGACACCGAGGCGACCTGGCCCGGCTGGGCCTTTCCACAGTTGAAGGCCCCTCCCAGCACGTACGTCTGGGGTCCTCCCACCGCCTCCATGGAGCCCCAGAACTCCGGGGTGATCCCCTGGTACGCAAAGTCGCGAATCTGACCCGCTAGGCGGCCGTTGCGGATTGCGTAGGCCCTCTGACCCGTGAACTGGAAGTTGTACCTCTGCATGTCGATGCTCCACGACCGGTCGCCGACCACGTAGATGCCCCGTTCCACGCCCGCGATCAGCTCCTGCGTCGACGGCCCGTCGGGGGCCGGCTGGAGGGAGACGTTGGCCATGCGCTGGACGGGGACGTGGGCGGGGGAGTCGGCGTAGGCGCAGCCGTTGGAGCGGCCGAGGTCCATGAGGCGGGCGATGCGGCGGTCGGTCTGGTAGCCCACCAGGACGCCGTCGCGCACGAGGTCCCAGGACTGGGCGGCCACGCCCTCGTCGTCGTAGCCGATGGTGGCCAGGCCGTGCTCGGCCGTGCGGTCGCCCGTCACGTTCATGATATCCGAGCCGTACTTCAGCGTGCCCAGCAGGTCCGGCGTCGCGAACGACGTGCCCGCGTAGGCGGCCTCGTAGCCCAGGGCCCGGTCGAGCTCGGTGGCGTGGCCGATGGACTCGTGGATCGTCAGCCACAGGTTGGACGGATCGACGACCAGGTCGTACGCGCCCGGCTCCACGCTCGGCGCGCGCATCTTCTCCGCCAGCAGCGAGGGCATCTGCGCGAGCTCCGCGTCCCAGTCCCAGCCACCGGCGCCGGTCAGGTACTCCCAGCCGCGCCCGGCGGGCGGGGCGAGGGTGCGCAGCGAGTCGAAGCCGCTGTCCTCGTCGACGGCCACGGCGGTGACCTGCGGGTGCAGCCGCACCCGCTGCTGCGTGGTGACCGTGCCCGCCGAGTCGGCGTAGAACTTGTTCTCGTGGACGGTCAGCAGCGACGCGTCCACGTGCGCGACGCCCTCCGCGCCCAGCAGCCGCTCGCTCCAGTCGGCCAGCAGCCCGCTCTTCTCGCCGTCCGGCACCTCGAACGGATCGATGTCGTACGAGGAGACCCAGGTGCGCTCGGAGTGCACCGGCTCCTCGGCCAGCTCCACCCTCTCGTCGGACCCGGCGGCCGCGATGATCTTCGCCGACAGCTTCGCCATCGCCACCGCCTGCGACGCCACGCGCGCGGCCGCGTCCATCGTCAGCTCCACGCCCGAGGCGAACCCCCAGGTCCCGTTGTGCACCACCCGCACCGCGTAGCCCAGGTCCGTGGCGTCCGAGGAACCCGCCGGCCGGGCGTCCCGCAGCCGCCACGAGGCGCTGCGCACGCGCTCGAGGCGGAAGTCCGCGTGCTGGGCGCCCAGGGCCCGCGCCCGCGCGAGCGCCGCGTCGGCCAGGGGGCGCAGCGGCAGCGCGAGGAAGGACGGATCGATCTCATGCGGCACGGTCCACGCTCCTTATCGGTGTGATTGCAGTGAACGATGCCGTTAAGGTGTCGTGGCCTGCAACGTCACCCACCCGGCCGTCCACCGTGCGGCCCCCGGAAGGAAGCACCCCGTGCCCGCTGCGACACCCGACCGGACGGCCCTGCAGGGCGACTGCGGCAGCTGCTTCGGGCTGTGCTGCGTGGCCCTGCCCTTCGCCGCCTCCGCGGACTTCGCCGTGGACAAGCCCGCCGGCAAGCCCTGCACGAACCTGCGGCAGGACTTCGGCTGCGGCATCCACGCCCGGCTGCGCGAGAAGGGCTTCACCGGTTGCACCGTCTACGACTGCTTCGGCGCCGGACAGAAGGTCTCGCAGGTCACCTTCGGCGGCCGCGACTGGCGCAGCAATCCCGAGCTGCGGCAGCCGATGTTCGAGGCGTTCCCCGTGGTGCGCCACCTCCACGAGCTGCTGTCGTACCTCACCGAGGCGCTGGCCCTGCCCAAGGCCCGGCCCCTGCACGCCGAGCTGCGCACGGCGCTGGAGGAGACCGAACGCCTGACGCTGGGCACCCCCGAGGAGCTCGCCGCCCTCGACCTCGCGGCCCACCGGGAGGGCGTCAGCGCCCTGCTGCTGCGCACCAGCGAGCTCGTACGCTCCGCGGCCGGCCGCAAAACCCGCAACCACCGCGGCGCCGACCTCATGGGCGCCCGGCTGCGCAAGGCCGACCTGCGCGGGGCCAATCTGCGCGGCGCCTACCTCATCGCCGCCGACCTCGGCGGCGCGGACCTGCGCGGCGCCGACCTCATCGGCGCGGACCTGCGCGACGCGAACCTCGCCGGCGCCGACCTGACCGGCAGCCTGTTCCTGACCCAGCCGCAGGTCCACGCCGCCCGCGGCGACGCGGCCACCAAGCTGCCCGCGGGCCTGAGCAGGCCCGCCCACTGGACGCCCGCGGGGCGCTGACCTCGGGCCCAGCTTTTCTGTAGAGATCCAACAGCGACCGCCGGTTCCCCCTGTCGCAGGTCGCTTCTCGCTTCGGCGACCTCTACCGATACGTTCGGTGTAGTCCGCCAGGATTCAGGGATACGACAACGGAAGGGTGATCCTTTGAGCCGCTCGGTTCTCGTCACCGGAGGTAACCGGGGCATCGGCCTCGCCATCGCCCGAGCCTTCGCCGACGCCGGCGACAAGGTCGCCTTCACCTACCGCTCCGGGGAGCCGCCGACCGAGCTCGTGGACCTCGGCTGCCTGCCCGTGAAGTGCGACATCACCGATCCGGAGCAGGTCGAGCAGGCCTACAAGGAGATCGAGGAGAAGCAGGGCGCCGTCGAGGTGCTGATCGCCAACGCCGGCGTCACCCGCGACCAGCTGCTGCTGCGCATGTCGGAGGAGGACTTCACCTCCGTCATCGACACCAACCTCACCGGCACCTTCCGCGTCGTCAAGCGCGCCTCCAAGGGCATGCTCCGCGCCCGCAAGGGCCGCGTCGTCCTGATCTCCTCCGTCGTCGGCCTCCTGGGGTCCGCCGGCCAGGCGAACTACGCCGCCTCCAAGGCCGGCCTGGTCGGCTTCGCCCGCTCGCTCGCCCGCGAGCTGGGCTCCCGCAACATCACCATCAATGTCGTCGCGCCCGGCTTCGTGGACACCGACATGACCCGTGTGCTCTCCGACGAGCAGCGCAAGGGCATCGTCGCCGGCGTCCCGCTGGGCCGCTATGCGCAGCCCGAGGAGATCGCGGCCTCGGTCCGCTTCCTCGCCTCCGACGACGCCGCATACATCACCGGAGCCGTCATTCCCGTCGACGGCGGATTGGGCATGGGTCACTGATCACCATGAGTGGAATCCTTGCAGGCAAGCGCATTCTGATCACCGGAGTCCTCACCGAGGCCTCGATCGCCTTCCAGGCCGCCAAGGTCGCCCAGAACGAGGGCGCCGAGGTCATCCTCACCGGTTTCGGCCGCCTCTCGCTCGTCGAGCGCATCGCCAAGCGGCTGCCGAAGCCGGCGCCGGTCATCGAGCTGGACGTGACCAACCAGGAGCACCTCGACGGCCTCGCCGACAAGGTGCGCGAGCACCTCGGCGACGACGTCCCGCTGGACGGCGTCGTGCACTCCATCGCCTTCGGTCCGCAGGGTGCCTTCAACTTCCTGGAGGCCGGCTGGGAGGACGTCTCCACCGCCGTCCAGGTCTCGGCGTACTCCTACAAGTCCCTGGCCATGGCCCTGCTGCCGCTGATGCCGGCGGGCTCCTCGATCGTGGGCATGACCTTCGACGCGCAGATCGCCTGGCCGAAGTACGACTGGATGGGCGTGGCCAAGGCCGCACTGGAGTCCACCAACCGCTACCTGGCCCGCGACCTCGGCCCCAAGGGCATCCGCTGCAACCTGGTCTCGGCGGGCCCGATCAAGTCGATGGCCGCCAAGTCCATCCCCGGCTTCGAGGAGCTGGCGGACGTGTGGAACCACCGCGCCCCCATCGGCTGGGACCTCACCGACCCGGAGCCGACCGGCCGCAGCATCGTCGGCATGCTCTCGGACTTCTTCCCCCGCACGACGGGCGAGATCATCCACGTCGACGGCGGCGTGCACATGATGGGCGCCTGACCCTCCCGTAACCCCCCGCACCACCCCGCGCTGCCCGCGCCGGCCGTCCGCCGGCGCGGGCAGCGTGCGTTCCCGGGTCGTGCGGACGCCGCCGCGCCCGCACACTGGTGGCGGGAGCTAGGAGGTGGACGGTCATGCGCTTCCCGTTCCGCCGGGCGGCGCTCACGGTGGTGCTCGGCGCCGTCGCCCTGACGGCCGTCACGGCCGCGGCACCCTCGCCCGAGCCGGCGCGCGAGGCGGAGTGCCACACCCGCGTGCGCGGCTCCCACGTCACCGCCCGCTGTTACAACGGCAACGCCACCACCGACCGCGTCCAGCTGCACGTGAGTTGCGCCCACTGGTGGGACCCGGCCATGGACACCGCCGCCGTCGCCGTCGGGCCCGCGGCCCGTGTCGTCCTCACCCAACGCTGCTGGCTGCAGGTGCGCAGGGCGTGGGTCACCCACACGCCCGGGTGAGGCGGGCACCGGCCGGGATGGGACACTGGGTGCCATGCCCGTCCTCGAACCGCACCCGGACCCCAAGAAGGGCCAGAAGGCCCTGCTGACCATCCTCGGCGCGATGCTCGGCATCACCGTCGTCATCGCCGTGATTGCCACCTTCGCCGCCGGCTGAGGCCACGACCCCCGCCCGGGGGTGGGGCTGTCCCCACCGTCCCCTAGGGGACGACGCCAGGGTCGTCTGGGTGGCTCACCGGATGGGAGCCGCCCGCCCGGCTCCGTAGCGTCGAAGGTGCACCGCGGCTCCGCGGTGCGTCCGACGTCCGGAGGCGATGCGCGTGTCCCCCAACCGGCTGCCGTGGTGGGCCGTGGTGCTGCCCGTCGTGGTGTTCGTGGCGCTGTTCTGCCTGCCCGCGCTGCGCCCGCCGGCCTCCGCCGTCTCCGCGGACGGCGGGCGCCCGGCCGCAGGTGCGGGTACCGTCGTCGTACAGGTCCTGCGCCTGGCCCGGCAGGTCACCGGGCACCCGGTGCCGTGAGCACCCGGCCGGGCGCCCGCCGTCCGGCGGGGGACGAGGCCCTCAACACCCCGCGCCCCGCCACGGGTTTCGTGCGAAGCTGGACGGCATGAGCTCCGAACCGACCCGCAGGATCATCATCCTCCGGCACGCCAAGGCAGAATGGTCCGACGCCAACGACCACGAACGCCCTCTCGCCGAGCGCGGCCGCAAGGACGCCCCCGTCGCCGGCCGCTGGCTCGCCGGTTCCGGCATCACACCCGACCTCGCCCTGTGCTCCACCTCGGTCCGTACGCGCGAGACCTGGAAGCTCGCCGTGTCGGAGCTGCCCGAGCGCCCGCGCACCGTCTACGAGGAGCGGATGTACGAGGCCTCGCTCGGCGAGCTGATCGCCCTGCTCAACGAGGTCCCCGAGGACGTGCAGGACGTCGTGCTCGTCGGCCACAACCCGGGCATGCACGCCCTCGCGGACGCCCTCGCCGGCGAGGCCGAGGGCGATCTGCTGGCCCGGATGAACCGTTCCGGCTTCCCCACGGCCGCGATCGCGGTGCTGGGCTTCACCGGCTCCTGGAAGTCCGTCGAGCACGGCGTCGGCAGGCTCCTCGCCTTCTGGGCCCCGCACGCCTGAGCCGGGCCCGGGCAGGGGTCACTCGTGAGTGTTGGCCGCCTCGACCTCTTCGCGGGTGACCCCCAGCAGGTACAGCACGGTGTCCAGGAAGGGTACGTTCACGGCGGTGTGCGCCGCCTCGCGCACGACGGGCTTGGCGTTGAAGGCCACGCCCAGGCCGGCCGCGTTGAGCATGTCCAGGTCGTTGGCGCCGTCACCGACGGCCACCGTCTGGGCCAGCGGCACGCCCGCCTCCGCCGCGAACCGGCGCAGCAGCCGCGCCTTGCCCGCGCGGTCCACGATCTCGCCGGTGACCCGGCCGGTCAGCCGGCCGTCCACGATCTCGAGGGTGTTGGCGGAGGCGAAGTCCAGGCCGAGGCGCTCCCGCAGGTCGTCCGTGACCTGTGTGAAGCCGCCGGAGACGACGCCCACCTGGAAGCCGAGCTGCTTCAGCGTCTTGATCAGGGTGCGGGCGCCGGGGGTCAGGCGCACCTCGGCGCGGACCTTGTCCACCACCGACTCGTCCAGCCCCGCCAGCAGGGCCACCCGCTCGTGCAGCGACTCCTCGAAGTCCAGCTCGCCGCGCATGGCCCGGGCGGTCACCTCGGCCACCTCGGCCTCGCAGCCGGCGTGCGCCGCGAACAGCTCGATGACCTCGTCCTGGATGAGCGTGGAGTCCACGTCCATCACCACCAGCCGCTGCGCCCGCCGCTGCAGGCCGGCGGCCACCACCGCCACGTCCACGCCGAGCGCGGCCGACTCGGTGGCCAGTGCCGTACGCAGCTTCTCCGTCTCGGTGCCGGACACCGCGAACTCCACGGCTGTCACCGGGTACTTCGCGAGGCGGAAGATGCGGTCGATGTTGCCACCGGTGTCGGTGATGCAGGCCGCGATGGCGGCCGTCGACTCGGCGGTCAGCGGGTGACCGAGCACGGTGACGTGGGAACGGCCGGTCCCGCGCGGCCTGTTGTCTCCGCGACCCGAGATGATCTCGGTCTGCAGCCGCATCGACTCGGCCCAGCTGTGCACCGTCGCCCGCAGGTTCCCCTCGGCGGGCGCGCCGCCCGCGGGGGCGGTGACCAGGGCGCACAGTGTGATGCGGCCCCGGGTGACGATCTGCTCGATGTCTATGACGTCCACCGCGAAGGCGGCAAGCGTGTCGAAGAGGCCGGCGGTGATGCCGGGGCGGTCCTTGCCGAAGATCTTGACGAGGAGGGTGGGGACGTCGTCGCCGGCGGCGACAGGCGGGGTCTGCGATGCGGCGCTCATGGTGCTTCTACGGTAGCCGCCCCGGGGTGCCGCCCCCGCGGCCGGGGCGGGCGGTGTCGATCAGCGGTTGCCGCCGCGTGGGCGCGACACGGCAGCCCGTCTGCGGGCGCGTGGTGGCTTGTCGCGCCCCCGGCGGCCCGCAGTCGACGTGCCATCCCGCGCCCCTTACGGGGCGCTGCACGACCCGCCGGACTGGCCCTAGGTGTGTTGTTCGGCGAGGTTGGTTCCGCGGCTGGCGGGTGTGTGGCCGCCGATGCCGGTGTGGGGTCGGTGGTAGTTGTACCAGTGCA